>DAIPMQ010000039.1:0-6869 GCA_036768625.1 Parcubacteria group bacterium | reverse complement strand
CTTACATACATCTGATGTATCATTTCAAAATAGAAGCGCTCATTGTTCTTTACTTTGAATGTGAGTGCTCCCGAAGCTAAGCAATAGTCGAACGTGCCACGGATAGTTGAGATTGCTCCTTCTATGAAGGCGGCTTCCGAAAAGCGCAGCTTCGCAGCTTCAATGAATTCCGGCATGATATCTATTTCGGAATATTCCACATCAATTCCGCGTTCTTTGAGAAAGCCATAGAGGTCGCCTAAGCCGCATCCTACATCGAGCACGGATGCGTCCGCAAGATCTCCTATATTGCTTAAAATTTCGAATCGGCGGAGCTGATTGTACCGACTTATCCAATGCAAACTCTTTGCATCAACGCCATGCTCATTATATGCACTCCTATAAAATTCGATTAAGCGTCTATGGTCTGAAGGGTCGAGGTCCATAGAATCTATTGTGAATCAAAAATTTAAGAATTCAAGAAGGCTGGCAGAGAAAGGCTCTTTATGTACAATAAGGGGATTAAAATAGAGCGTCAATTATCGGGGATTTTCAATTATCCATCGCATGGGACACCTACATTATCTGGCTTCACTTTTGAATCAGCTTTCCTACACAGGGGTTTTTCTCCTCTCGTTTTTTGGCGGCTATATTATTCCGGTTCCGGAGGAAGTGATTCTTCTGGCTATCGGCTATCTCGGACATCGAGGGGCCTTCAATGTCTTTCTTGCAGCGCCACTTTCGTTTTCTGCAATTTTTGCAAGCGATTGCGTACTTTATATGCTCGCTAGCGCAAATAGCTCTCGCATTCAAAAGCTCAAAACGGCGATCGAGGGAAGAAAAGGGAAGTTCATATCGCAAGAGCATGCGGGAAGGACGATATTCCTGCTTCGCTTTGTTGCCGGCTTGAGATTTCTCGGGCCGCTTTTTGCAGGTATTAATAAAGTGAAATGGCAGGTTTTTGCGCTATTCGATCTTGTGGCTCTCGCCGTATATCTGCCGATTGTGGTATTTTTCGGCTTCTATTTCAATAATTCTTTCCTCGTGCTTGTCTCATTGATCGATGCTGTGAGGCAAACCTTTTTCACCATCGCGCTCCTGCTGCTTGCTATTTTTATTTCCCAGATGCTGCATAAGCATCTTGATAAAACAGAGAAGTGGAATTGAAAGAGGTTAATCCCGTGAACTATTGACTAAACCTAAATAATGTAGTATTCTATATCTAGAGGAGAAAAAGTGCAGATTTTATTGGGAGTTCTTGGAAGCTGGGCCATTTTGTTCTGTGTGATATGGTTGTGCGGGTTGGCGTTGTCCATTGTCGTAAATCAGCAAGGAAGGTATATTTCCGTCTCGAAGCGGGCTGACTCGATGGATTTTCCGTACAGCAATTGCTCGGCCCTCAAGCCGGTTGTGGCGCCGTCACAAAGTCCGCATTACATGGCTCCTCATTGGAGCATTTCTTATGTTCGCGTTTGTGGTTTATTTTGCCCAATCGCCTCAGCCGCCTACTCCATAGGCGGCTTTATTTTGATAAAGATAATTCTTAAATTTGGCCGCTATGCTAAAATGATAAGAATGAAGAAGGCTTTATTTGCATTGCTTATCGCGCTGCTTCTATTCACCGGCATTGGCGCGCTCTATTCTCATGTTTTTGCGCCGTGCTCGCAGCCGGTCTCATACTCCATAGGTGCTCTTGATCCCCGTTTCAAAATTACCCCAGAGACTGCTCTCAAGGAAGCAAAAGCCGCAGAGGCGATATGGGAAAAAGCTGCCGGAAAAAACCTCTTCGACTACAATCCAAATTCTGCTTTCAAAATAAATTTCATATACGATGATCGGCAAGCGCGCACGGACGAACTCAAACAGCTTACCGGGGACTTGCAGATTACAGAAAAGCAATATGAATCGATCGGCCAGCAATCGACGGCTCTTGCCCGCGATTATGATGCGAAGCATGCTGCATATATAGCAGCAAGTGCAAAGCTTCAAAGCGATCTTGATCAATACAATAAAGAAGTGGATACCTGGAATACCCAAGGCGGCGCGCCCCCAGCTGAGTATGCGAAGCTTCAGGCAGAAAAAGCTGCGCTTAATCAGCGCGCTGCAGAGCTTGAGACGAGCCGGCAAAACTTGAATGCGCTTGCAAGCCAGATAAATCTTCTGGCGAACAAAGGTCAGAACATAGCAGCGGATTACAATAGCAATGTATCGACCTATAACCAGAAATTCGGAACTTCTACAGTCTTTGATGAGGGGATTTATAGCGGCAAGGACATCAATATCTATCAGTTCAAAGGAATGAATGACCTCGAACTGGTTTTAACCCATGAGATGGGCCATGCTCTCGGATTGAGTCATGTTACGGATCCAAAATCAGTCATGTATTACCTCATGCAGGACCAGAATCTCAATACGATTGCTTTAGGGACTGCCGACATCGCTGAACTTAAAGCAGTGTGCAAATTGAAGTAGGAAGCAGGCCTAAGATCTGAGGCGTAGAATAAAAAATGAAAGGAAAGAAAAATTGAAAAAGTCTTTCTATTATATTATGATGGCGCAAGCATAAAAAATTGAAAATTAAATAAGCCAAGATAGCTCAGTCGGTAGAGCACATCCATGGTAAGGATGAGGTCCCCGGTTCGATCCCGGGTCTTGGCTCAAAGAAAGTTATTCTACATTGCAATGTTCGCTGCCTCCCGTTTTTCTTATTAATAAAAGGCATCCCGCGGGATGCCTTGACGGCTTGAGGCGCTCGAACCCTTTACTGCTGCCGTACAGAAACAGCAGTCTTTAAGCATATGTTCGGCTGCGAAGTATTGTTATCAGACCCGGCATCTGGCTGCCGTTAGTGAATCAGGAAAATTCAAGATTCTCCCGTCAATGGATTTAGATCGTCCGCATTCGCTGCCTAGCAGATCTCGGATTTTTTCCGCCTTTCTCTGGTAATGGATGAGGGATCCTGGAGATAAGGGAATCGCCTGTGCTTCTGCTGAGGATTGTTTGAACAAGCCATCTAGCTTCACTGTAGTGTAAAAAGATTCACCATGCAATCAATAATTGAATTTAACCTGGAAGTGTATTAGCATAATGCCATTCGCCAGAGTATATTTTTTGGCGGAACGGAAGAAAAACTTTGTTAGAATAGAAAGCAGATATACGCCACCCTATGCTGTCTTGGTTGATAACATAGTTCATACGCCACCCTAGCTCAGTTGGCAGAGCATCTCACTCGTAACGAGAAGGTCCGCAGTTCGATTCTGCGGGGTGGCTCAAAATTAAAATCCCTTCGGGGATTTTTGTTTTGAGCCACCCAGGATGCCATATGTTTGGCATCCGTTGCAGAATCGAAAGGCGCAGGCATATTTTTCTTAGAAGAGAAAAATGCCGAGCCGGGGTCGCGGAAATTTCCGAGTGTCGACGAGGAAATTATTTGTGACCGATTGCGGGGTGGCTCAAATCTTTTTTAACTTTTTTATTAATATATATACATATATCTTTTTTTTTCGTAATTGCCGATTGGGGTTTTTATATAATTTTCTCTTAATGAGGCCATTTCTTCTTGGTCTTCATCACATATTTATTCGCACATGCTACATTTTGCTAAGCCTAAGACATCCTGTTTATGAATTAACGGAAGAAGCAAGGCACCGCGGGATGTATCCTGCGGTTTTTTTTATAAATAAAAAGGTCCGCGTTGGGTGACGCGGACCAGAATTCTTTTTTCAGGTTGGGTGACCTGAAATTACTTAAACAAACAGCTCTTTTGGTGCAAATGCATTGCACTGCTCGATTGGTGTTGGAAGCTTGACGATGACTTCGATCATGATCGGCGAATCTTCCATGGATAGATCCGTTATCACTTTCGTTGTTTTGTGATAAAAACAGTTGGTCGACAAACAGTTCTGACACCAATTTCTGTTGAGCCTTTCAGGCTCTGCTTGAATATCAAGCCTTAGTTCTCTTCTTGTTCTAAAAGCTCTATTGGGCATTCAACCCTCCTCTCTTTAGTTCTACTCTTATTCCAGAATATTGCAAGGGATAAAAATAATGGGCGCACCTTATGGCGCGCCCTCATGCTACAGCGAAGTCCCGCAGCAAAAACAAAATTTGTGTTGGTCGGCACTAGGGCCGGCATTTTCCCTGAAATGGCCTGAAAATTTGCAAATTGCTTGCGCGTCGGCAAGACCGAGGTTTATTACCTCGAAGAATTTGTCGATATCGAAATGTACATTCGCATGTCCGCCATGCGGGCAGAAATAGTATATAAATGGCCTCTCAAGCTGCCGTTGGCATAAACCGCATGCCAATGCAATTTCTCTGGGCTCTGTGGGAAGGGGGTTGGAAATGCACATTCTATGTTTTTCTCCTCAAATAGTTAAGCATCTTTTATATTAAATGTCAAATTTTAATTTGAGTAAGGCTCAATTTTCAGCTACAATGACTATATATATGGAAGATAAAAAGAAGCGGCTGGAAGGCTTGGAAACGCTGATGTATTCGGCGGATTTTTGGACTGACAAGGCAAAAGCCCAGGCAACCCTCAAGGAAATCGAGACGCTCAAAGACGAGATCGCTGGAATCGGCAAGTACGATCGCGGCAATGCTGTTCTTACCATTTTCGCGGGAGCGGGGGGCGATGATGCCGAAGATTTTGCCCGAATGCTTGTCGAAATGTATATGCGTTATATTCAGAACAAAGGCTACGGGCTTTCGGTGCTGCATGAAAACCAAAACGAACGGGGAGGATATCGCAATGTAACGATGGAGGTCACCGGCAAGAACGTGTATGGCACGCTCAAGAACGAATCGGGCGTGCATCGGCTCGTGCGCATATCTCCCTTCAATGCAAAAGAGCAGCGGCATACTTCTTTTGCCATGGTCGAAGTCATTCCTGACTTTGAAAAGACGGAAGATTTCGATATTCCGGAGGATGAGATTGAATTCGAGCTTTCCCGGGCAGGAGGACCTGGCGGCCAGAACGTCAATAAGCGCGAGACGGCAGTGCGCGCTGTGCACAAGCCGACGGGCCTTTCCGCACATGTCACGACTGAGCGTAGCCAAGGACAAAACAAAGAGAGGGCGATACAGCTTTTGAAGGCCAAGCTCTACCGAAGGCTCGAAGACAAGCGCAAGGCAAAAGAAAAGGGCATGTATATTTCTAAAACGACAGCTAATGAATGGGGAAGCCAGATCCGTTCCTATGTATTGCATCCCTACCAGATGGTGAAAGACCATCGCACAAATATCGAAGTGCGCGATGCCGAAGGGGTGCTCGAGGGAAATTTGGATAAATTTATTGAAGCCGAGAAAGATTTATAGAAGATTAGAAATCCATTGCTCGTACTATTTTTCTATGATTACATTAATAAAAGAAATGGTGGTCCTATGCAGACAAACGGATATCTGATCAGGAAAGCAATGTTCATGCGCGAAATAGGTGTACCCAAGTTTGTATGGTGGCTACTCCTTCTAGGTCTCTTCACACTGTTTGTGAAGCATATCAGAACTGACTGGTGGGTTTGCCTCAGCATGCTTATTGCGGGCTGGATTCTATTTAAGCGAGATATTCGCTTAGCAAGGGAAAAATGAAGAGTATTAATGCCGTGTGACTTACAAGTTCATGGCATTTTCCTTATTTAAAATGTTTATATCTCAATCTTTGTCCCCCAAAACGAGTATGTTACAATAGTATAGAATTTAACTAAGCCCGAAAGGTTTGATTTTTTATTTGCTTTTTCCGGGATTAATACAAAAGCCGACGAACAATGATTTATTTCGATAGAGTTAGCAAGAAATACTCCGATGATTCTGTCGCTCTCTCCGATGTAACGTTTGGCATCGAGTCCGGCGAATTTGTGTCTATTGTCGGGCATTCCGGCGCCGGCAAGACTACTCTCATCAAAATGATCCTGGCGGAGGATAGGCCGACTGAAGGAAAAGTCTATTTTGAATCGACCGACATCCATTCTCTGGGACGCCGCGCCATCAATGGCTTCCGTCGCCGCATCGGAACGGTGTTCCAGGACTTCCGGCTACTTCCGCATAAAACGGTGTACGAAAACATCGCATTCTCCATGGAAGCTGCAGGAAAAACTGACGAAGAAATCGAGGCTGACGTGCCTCATGTTTTGGAGCTTGTTGACCTCGGCCGCAAGATCTGGAATTTCCCGAACGAGCTTTCCGGAGGGGAGAAGCAGCGCGTAGCAATAGCGCGCGCCATCGTCAATCAGCCTGATATAATCGTCGCAGACGAGCCTACAGGAAACCTCGATCCGATCAATACGTATGAAATCGTCCAGGTTTTGAAGAAGATCAATGACTTCGGGACGATGATCATTTTGACAACACATAACAAAGGCATTATCGATTCTCTTGGCAAGCGCGTCATCACAATGGAAAATGGAAAGGTAGTGCGCGATGACAAGAAGGGAGGATATGTAATTTAAATTTCATGATCTGGATCAATATAAAGAGAATAACGCGGGCGGGCTTCTTCAGTTTTTGGAGGAACGGCTTCGTATCACTTGCTTCAGTGCTCGTGATGATCATCACGCTTTCGGTCATCGGATCGATCATATTCCTCAATGCGCTTTTGACATCAACGTTGACGCAGCTCAAGGATAAAGTGGATGTGAATGTCTATTTCGTCACGAGCGCGTCTGAAGACCAGGTGCTTGCAATGCAGAAGACTCTCGAAGCATTGCCCGAAGTTGCTGCGGTCACCTATTCTTCCCGCGAAAAAGAACTCGCCGATTTTAAAGACAGGCATGCTAATAATCAGCTCACACTCCAAGCGCTCAATGAATTGGGCGACAATCCTCTTGGAGCCGTGCTGAATATCAAAGCCAAACAGCCTTCCCAATACGAGGGGATAGCGAATTATCTAGACC
>DAIPMQ010000038.1:0-7185 GCA_036768625.1 Parcubacteria group bacterium | reverse complement strand
ATATGTAGGTATAACAACGCTTACGGTTTTTCCATCAAACATGGTAAATACTATGGGGTATTTTTATTATTTTGGAAAGTGAGGTTCTTATTTGCTATGAAGCTCAAGAGCGCCACAATCCCCAGGCCAATCACCTGGGAGTACAGATACCAGATACCGAAGATGGCCGTAAAAATATAGAGGAACGCTATGCCGAGCAGATTCCCGATCACCGCGATGAGAAAATAGTTTGCAATCTCCTTGTGAGTTCGACCGCTTGATGCATTGCGGAACGTCCAATACTTTTGGAGAGTAAAACCGACAGCGATACTCACGACAAAGGCAATAAAAGCCGACCAGATATACCATATGCCGAAAAAATGCGTAGCGGCATATAGAGTCGCTATATTGGCAAAAATTGCAGCTACCCCCGATATTCCATAGCGGATTATCAGCCTCAAATCCCTAAAATTGTCTCTTAAAAATTTTTTCATTTGTTTATATACTTTCCCAGCTCATCCACGAGCCTCGCCAAACTGTGCTTTTCGATAACCATCTCTCTCATTGTATGAGAAATTTTTTCTTTCATCAGCTCGGGTTGGGCGAGAAGGAGCGAGAGTTTTTGCGCGAGATCTACGCTGTCCTCTTCCTTGAAAGACAGGAGGTCGCGAAATTCGGCAGGAAACATTGAGCGGAATGAGAGATTTGAAGCAAGCGGCAGGCATCCGCACGCCATTGCTTCAAGTACCGTCTTGTCGAAACTGCCGGTCTCGGTGAGATTTACGAATACTTCGTGAGAACTATAAAGCTCGGGCATATGCTCTTGCGAGACGCCGTCGTAAAAATGTATGATCGCCTCGTGCTCAAGAAGGGAGGCTTCCGCCCGCACCTTCTGATAATAGCTTTCGCTTCCTTTTGACGGATCGCCGACGATCGACACACGGAGCATTTCTCCTTCGGTCCAAAGCGCGTCCACCGCTTCAATAAGAGTATGCTGGCGTTTATTTGGAGAAATTCTCCCAGCACAGAGGACAAGGCGGCTGACCCTCTCCATGCCTTCGAGAGGCCTAAAAAGATCAGTATCGATCCCTGCAGGCATGAGGCGAGCTTTCGTCATCCGGGCCGTATACGAATGCGGCGACGGGCAGAAAACCAAGTTAGTGAATGAAACTGCAAGCCGCGTCATCCAGTTGCCATAGCGGTGATTGCGCCAAAGAAAAACTTTTTTCCGCAACATTCGCCAGAAGAGTCCTCCCAAAAGGACATACTCCTGATTCATATGGACAAAAACAGCATCGTAATTGGATCGTTCTTTCCAGATGTATCCGTAGAATTTCCGTATGTAATTCCAGCGCGTCCGCACACCCTTTTCTTTTCCGAGCGAAAGCACGCGCACATTAGAAGGCAATGCATGCCTTCCTTCCTCGAGGCAAATCACGATTACGTGCGGAGAGATTTTTGCAAGTTCTGCTACCCATCCATGGAAAAATCCGAGCACGGTGTCGTCTTGGTCGATTTTTTGCGTAATAATGAGAAGATTCTTATTCATGGGATTCAATAAGCAACGAGGCTACTCTCTTAGAGTACATCAAATATTACATGTGGCCAGCACATGCGGCATCCCCGTCATTGGCGCATGCGGGCGGATTCGATAGATTTTTTATAATTATCAAGATATTCTTCTTTGCTTCCAGCTAATTCATTCGCCTTTGTAAAAATTCTTTCGCCAAAGGCTTGGCGTAGATTAGCATCAGAGCCGAGAAGAAGTATTTTTTCCGCAAAGCATTCGCGGGTATCCCTTGCGCATAAGAAGGAATTTATTCCATCACTTATAAGATCGGGTGCTATGCCGACATTGGAAGACACTATTGGGAGCTTCGCGGCGGCGGCTTCGATAAGCGTCATTCCGTATCCTTCGTAAGAAGACGTGAGGACAAAAAAATCCGAGGCTTTGAAAAAGGAAATGGGATCCTGCTGCCAGCCTTCGAAAAAAACATTCTGTTCGAGGCCAAGCGTTTTTACGAGTTCATGCAGCCGCGGCGCTTCAGGCCCTTCTCCTGTTATCACAAGGCCGATTAAAGGATTCTCATTCACAACGAGTGCAATGGCCTCGAGTGCAAGGTCGATACGCTTTTCTTTTGTCAGCCGCGAAGCAATCAGCCCTACGCTGTCGAAGCCGGGATATTTTTCTTTAAAGTTCTGTGGTGAGGCGGCTTCTGCAATATGCCGAACATCAACGAATATTGGCAGCACGGCAATCTTTTCTGAGGCAATGGAATATGCAGAGGAAATTTTTTCTTTGAGCTTCTGCGATACCGCTCTCACGCTGTCTGCGCGTCGAATCACGAATGATGCGAGCATTTTCCGAATCCGATTGAGTTTCAACTGGCTCGCAAAATGCGAATCGAAAAAATCAGTATGGACCTGCACATGGAGAGGCATGTGCAGCCAAAATTTGAGAGCGGCGCCCACCAGACCAGATTCGAACGGATCCTGGACGGTTATTACCGCTCTGTCCTGTTCGAATCTTTTTTCCTTGATGAGCCTTCCGCATTCAAACAATGCATCATTTACGAAAAGCAATTTTGATATGGATGACGTCGGGTAGATCCATACGTTTCCTGCCACTTGCTGCTTTGAAAAATTGGAGCGTTTAAGCGAAAAAACCACGATGTGAAGCTCTTCAAAAAGCTTCCCGTATTCTATTGCACGATTGCGTACCGCACTTCCCTCGTGAAAGAGCTTTGTGTCTGATCCGATCGAGAGAACTTTTATATGCTGTGAATTCATAAGGTAGTAAAAAGACTTTTATATTCATCGGCAATTTCCTGCCATGAATGAGTACGGCTGAATTGCTCGACTTTTTTCCGCTCCTTTGCATACGCATCTTCATTGGCAAGAAGGAGTATTTTGTCTTTAATATCATTTTTATCGAGCGGATCGATGGATATGCCGCAGCCCTCAAGCTGCGCAGATAGGCCGTTATGTTTCGTCACAATAAACGGCTTGCTGTGGCGAAGGGCATCGAGGATCAAATTGGGACTTACTTCTGAAAGCGACGGCACGATTACCGCATAACACTGTGCGATCTTGGCTTGCAAGACTTCCTGAGGCGCCTGAATGCATTCAAGCGCGATTGATGAATCAATTTCCTGCGCTGCCTCAAAAGCCTCTTTGAGCATAGATATGTTTTTAAGGAAAATAGGCCGGCCGGCCCAGAGAAATATTTTGCGCTCTGGCTCGAACGATGGAAGCTTTTTCCCCATGAAATTAGTAACTATCTTGCTTTTTGCTGCCTGCAAAGCATAAGGCTCCTTCCAAAGCTCGAGCTGCCACTCGGTCGTGAAAGCATAGAAAGCGCAGTGCTTGAGAACGTGCCGAGTGATCTTGAAAATCGCTTTCTCTTTGTAAGTTAGCGCGGGGAAATGCGTATTCTCTTTATAAAAAGCATTGAGCGGAATACGCTGATGGCTCCGTTCGACATATGATTCCCATAAAAAGTCGCCTCCGATGCGGACGATCACTGGCTTATTGAAAATTCGCGCAGCCGCTATCGTTGGCAAAGCCACGCTGAACGTATCAAGAAGAATTATCCTGTCTGACGTTGCTGCGTGCCATAAAGCTTTGAAAAAAAATGCGCCATGCCGAATGCCGGTCGGAAGCTTTTTCTCATATCCAAAAGTTGCGACCTGAACTTTAAAGCCTTGGCGCCTGAATTCGTCGCGCAAGTTCATTGCGTATTGCGCTGGGCCGCCGATCTCGGGCGGGAAAATTCCTGTTGAAATGAGCAATTTCATTTTTGTTTCAATGCAAGCGGCGCAAATACATCTTTTTCCATTCTCAAAGCGATGAGCCGCCAATCATATTTTGTTTCAGCAAGCTTTCTACCGTTTTTTATAAGCCGTTCGCGAAGCTCTTTGTTTTCTACGAGAAGCCGAATTTCTTCTGCAATTGTCTCTGGCGCGCCTGGCTTGCAGAATAATCCTGTCGGTTCTTCATTGGGGCTGACAAATGGATCTTTGAGAAAATCCGGAATGCCTCCCACCTCAGTCCCAATGATAGGCAGGCCTGCTGCCATCGCCTCAATGAAAGCATTGCCAAATCCTTCAGAGAGGGCTGGTCGGACAAATACGTCTGAAATAGAAAGATATTTGGGTATTTCTTCATAGGGAATCTGCCCGAGAAAATATATCCTCCCATCAAGCCCGAGTTCCGAAGCGCGGCTTTTGAGAAAAAACTGGAGCGGCCCATCGCCGATGATAATGAGTCGGAAGTTCCCCGGCAAAAAGGTAAGCGAAGCGATGAGGCTTCCAATGCCGTTTTTTTCTACTAAGCGCGAAACGGTGATGATTCTGATTTCCTGATCGAAACTGCCTTTATTCAGCTGGTCTGATGCGGGAATTTCCTTTTCAAGTTCTCGTTTGAGGGCTTCTTTCTCAAGCGCTGAATATTCTTTCATAAAAAGCGTCAGATCGACGCCGTTCGGAACGATAACAGGAGTGCCGGAATAGCCCATGTCAATCGCAAAATGAGCAAGAAATGCTGAGATCGCCTGAATGGAATCTGCTTTCAGAAATATTCTTTTGAAAAATGGATAGAAAATATTGACTCTTTTTCGAATATACTCGAGAGGATCTCCCTCTTGAAGGGTTAGAAGGAACGGAATCTTCGGAAAAAATGTCTTGACAGCAAGCGCTGCAAAACCGGCGTAATTTGCCATTATAGACCAAATAAAGTCGTATTTTTGGGTTTTCAGCAGCCTCCTCGTTTCAAAAAGCGCGAAGAGCGGAAACAGGTATTTATTGAAAGAAAGCGGAAACCTATAGGTATCATTTATTGAGGAAATTTTTTTTGCAAACCCGACGCGATGAACATGGATGTTCCCAATCTCATCATGCTTTGGAAGAGACGTGTCGAACCGAAGGGTGACAAGATCAAACCGAATATGCGGCAAGCGATTTGCTATCTCTTTTACGGCTATTTCAGCCCCGCCGACATATGGTTCGAACGTAACCGAATAAATGAGAATATTCATGATAAATCTGAGTGATTGAGAGAAGTATATTTAAGCCCATCTGCATGGCAGCGAACTTGATGAGATCGCTCCCTCCCAATACTCATACTATTTTGCTTCCCTGTCCATACTCAGCACTTTTTTAAGCACTTCTTCAGGAACCTCGCGCCTGCCGCCCGGGGCAAAAGGTGGAGGCAAATCTTCATGCTTAGGCTTATTTTCATGTGAATACTCATGCTTTTCTCTGATATCGCTTTCTGATTTTCGAGCTGCTTCTTCCTTCGCATTCTCCCTTGGAGCCTCGTGATGCTCGCCGCTTTCCTTCGACTTCTCATTTTTCTTGAGAATCGATGAAAGCACATCGCGGAGGGCATTTACATTCTCCGGAGTCGCGGATTTCATATTGTTCGTTTTTTTCGGCAGCTGCTTATTCGCAAGATGCGAAAGTGAGAGAACGTCGCGCTCGCCCTCTTCTTTCCCCCTTTTTATTTGGCCCTCATTCTCCTGCTCGAATTTAATCGCTTGAAAAGGATTATTTTTAGGTTTTTCCATACTTTCGCTCTTTGGAGGTTCTGTGCGAGGAAGCTCTTCGGAGATTCTGTGCGGCTCGGCGCTGGCTTTAGGTAGCTGAGGTTCGCGCGGCGCCTGAAGAGCCGACCCTCGCGCGTACGCTGGGACTGTGGCACTCTCTGTATGTTTCGGAACTAGATCTCTTCCCTCCGTCCTCTCCTTTCTCTCCGGAGAAGGAAGCTTTGTCTGAGATTGCGAACCGTGCATCATTCGAATCTGCTCTTCCACAATTGCGCGCGGCTGCGTGTAATGTTTTCGCGAGGCATCAAGCACAAGCTCTATATCCGAACTTTCGGGCTTTTTTATCGGCGGCAACGTGCCGGCTGAAAAAGGTGGTGAGGTGACATCATCTATCATGAGCTTGAGATAGATCTGCCTTTGTCCCAAGTTCACCAGATCGGCTTTCATGAACGTCGGAGCGAATTCTTTTTCCAAAACATCTGCATCGTATGCGCCCACGCGAAAAATGATCATCGTGCCCACGTTTCCAAGCACTGCGGCGCGAACTTCTTCGGACATCTGCTCGATGTACTGATGGGCAATGGTGAGATTCAATTTGTACTTTCTTGCCTCTGAGAGAATGTCGGCAAAGGATTCGTTCGCGAATGATTGAAACTCGTCCACATAGAGGTAGAAATTGGGCAGCTTCCGAAGCTCGCGCTCGGGCGTATCCGCACGGCTCATTGCTCCGAGATATATCTTGGTGATAAGCATTGATCCCAGAAGATTCGCATTGAGCTCTCCGACGCGACCTTTTGAGAGGTTCACGATGAGTATTTTTTTCTCATCCATGAGCTTGCGGATGTCGAAAGAGGACTTCGGCTGGCCGATAATATTGCGGATGATCGGATTGGTCACGAATTGGCCGATTTTATTTTGGATCGCCGCGCCCGCCTCCTGCATGTAACGATCGCCGTACTTTGCGAACTCATCCACCCAAAACATCTTTACTGATACGTCGGTCACATTATCGACTACTTTTTTTCGGTAATCTTTGTCTGAAAGCATTCGATTGACGCCCATAATCGTCGAATCGGGATATTCGAGCAATGCCAAAATAATATTGGTGAGAATATACTCCATGCGGGCCGACCATGCATCAACCCAGATTTTTTTGAAGGCTGAAAGCAGTCCTGAAACGACAAGGTGCCGTTTATCGGGACCCACGTCTTCCATCACGTTAAAAGATATGGGAAAATCGCTGTCGAATGGCGCAAAGTATACGACATCATTCATTCGCTCCCTAGGTACATATTCAAGAAGAAGATCGGCGGTCTTGCCGTGGGGATCGATGAAAGCTAAGCCCTCGCCGTTCTGAATATCCTGAATTGCCATATTTTCAAGAAGGGTTGATTTGCCCATTCCCGTTTTCCCAAGCACGTACATATGCTTGGTCCGATCTTTTGCCTTGATGCCGAAAGCGATCCGCTTGTTGCGGGCGTCGGTTTCGGCGAAGTATGTGATTCTCTCTTCTTCTAACATAGTTTGTGAAGAATTTTATAATTGGCGCACACTCTTGTTCGAGAATTAAAGGGTCGCTGTCACAAATAATTTTCTGCTGAAAATTTCTGCGACCCCGCCTCGCCCCCATCGGGCTCCGGCCTTGCGCTGCTCCCTAAGGT
>DAIPMQ010000037.1:478-7200 GCA_036768625.1 Parcubacteria group bacterium | reverse complement strand
ATCTTTCGTACGGCCGATTGCGCGGGGATTTCGAAAATATATCTATGCGGATACACACCGGCGCCCGTTGATCGCTTCGGTCGTAAACGAAAGGATTTTGCAAAAGTGTCGCTTGGAGCGGAAGAGACAGTTGCTTGGGAAGTGAACGCTGAAATACAAAAACTCATTGCGAAGCTTAAGAAAGAAAAATATCAGATAATTGCTGTTGAGCAGGATGAGAACTCGGTTGATTACAAAAAAGTGAAGCTTTCATCTAATGCTGCAATAATTTATGGGAACGAAGTCGAGGGTGTGCCGAAAAACCTTCTGAAACTTTGCGATGTGATTGCTGAAATTCCTATGCAGGGGGCGAAAGAGTCGCTCAACGTGTCGGTTTCAGTTGGGGTTTCCTTATTTCGAATGTTAAATTTGTAATATGGATAAGATTACTGTTATTTATAATAAAATTATTGATGAGGATGCTGATTGCCTCCCATTTATACGGAGTTAAGTATACTAATAAAGATGTTGATTTTATTGTGGATGGCGAGTTTGATCCCAAAAAGCTTCCTCCTGACTGGCGACAAAATGTCAATACATATGGGAATTACAAACTTTATAAAAATCCATTATTGATTGATGTAATACCGCTTTCAAATATTCACTCCATCCTTCGCAGAAATTTGTCGGCATCCATAGAAAATTATTTAAGCAGGACTCCTTTGGATGTGCAAACACTCGTATATGACATACGTAGAAGAGTTTTGGTGGGAGAAATAGGTATTAATGCAATAAAACGGAAGACTGTAGGTATGAAATAATAAAGAGGAATTGGGGTATTTTGCTCTAAAGAAGCAAATTATTCCCAAAGAATATATTGCCCGAATAGCAGAGAAGCTAGGCTTTAAGACCATTTAAATAATTTCTGATGCACCGGGCAGAAATGAGCGCTCCTGCCGCCGACTTTGAGGCGCGAGATAATGCCGGGGCAGCCTCGCTTGCGGCATGGGAGACCAGTGCGTTGATAGGCGTTGTGCTCGGCCTGGAATTTGCCGCGTTCGCCTAAGATATTGCGATAGTCGGACATTGAATCGCCGCCGAAGTCGATACCGCGCGTCAGTACTTCCTTGCATGCCGAATAGAGTTTTTTAAGTTGATCCTCTGGAATTGCCTTTGGTTCGGAGAGAGGATGAATCGAAGCTCGCCAAAGCATTTCGTCAGAATAGATATTACCGATGCCTGCGATAATCGACTGCTCAAGGAGGACTTGTTTGATCTTGCCGCTCGGGCGTTTCATTAGTCTCGCTTTGAAAACCTCAAAAGTAAATTTTTTGTCCAAAGGATCAGGCCCGATCTCGCCCATGTCGTCGTCAGCTGAAAGCGAATCTGTGTTAGCAACATGGACGCGCGCAAATTTACGGAGGTCGGAGAGAACCAGATGCTTGCCGTCATTGAGCTCAAGAACAAAATGAATCCATTTATTGAATGGATCGTCGCGAAGGGGACCGGGGTCAGATGCGCGCCATGTCGAACCGTGTTTCTCATAGCGGCCGTACATGACGTGGCCGGTCATTTTCATATGAATTATGATCGTTTTGTTTTCTGAGAGATGGATCAAGACATTTTTTCCGATCCTGCTTGCATTCGTGATGGTTTTGCCTTCGACTTCTTTTTTAAAATTGGTGAAATATTTCTTATTCTTTATATTCGACTTACCGGCATGAAATGCACTGTCATAGTCTGTCCATGCAGAAATAATACGCTTTTGAGCCGCATAACGCTTGATTCCGTTTACTGTGGTCTGTACTTCTGGCAGTTCGGGCATATTTAGAAAATAATAATTAAAATTGGTTTCTAGAAAATACCATATATTAGAAACTAAGGATAGAAAACCTTTCAATATATCGAAAGGTTTGATAGGTACTCCATAAAAATTCAGAAATAATAAAATTATTTAGAAATGGATCGGGATCGAAGCACTTTTTCCAATTCTTCGCGGGCGACATTCGCATCGCTCCACGGAGTTTTGCTGCCTCGAGGACCCATGATATATGGGTCAGTCCCTTTGCCGGTGATGATGACCGCATCTCCGGTGCGGGCCTGTTCGATAGCGGCGAATATCGCAAGCCTCCGATCGAGAATGATATGCGGGGAATGATTGGTGATTCCTTTTGCCAGACCGTCTATTATTTCACGCGGATCTTCATCATACGGATCTTCGTCGGCAAGATAGATCTCATCGCAATTCTCGTCTGCGACTTTACCCATCTCTTCGCGCTTCCATTTGTCGCGGCCGCCTCCGGTAGAACCGAGAACGCCAATTATTCGTCTGCCTGAAAATGCTTTGTAAATCGCCTTCAGACTTTCGGATGTATGAGCATAGTCAACAATAACGCTGAAATCCTGAAGACCATGAAGCTCGTGAACCTCTGAAAGCCTGATCGATTGTCCGCGGCCGGGAACTTCGTATACTTTCTCCACCGCGTTTTTTATACTTTCATTGCTTATGCTTAAAGCTCTGGCGAGGGTTGCCGCGCCCAGAATATTGTATAAATTAAATACGCCGGGAAGATTCGAATGCATCTCCGTGCTATTAAATGTGAAGCTTAAGCCTCTGTCATTTGCCAAAAATGGTTCCGCATCCTTCAGAGAATAGGCGAACTGCTCGGGGATGCCGAGCGCGAGAAACCGCTCCGTTTCTTTATCGTCTGCGTTTGCAACAAGCATACGGCGCGGCTTGCCGCCATAAAGCACCCGGTGGCCGATATCGAGCTTCGCTCCGAGGTATTTTTCATATGATCCGTGGGATTCGATATGCTCGGGAGTTAGATTGGTGAATATGAGAGCGTCCGGATAAACAAATCGATATCGCGATTGTTTCGAACCTTCAGATGTCATTTCGATTATGGCATGCGTGCAGCCGTCTTGGACTGCACGGGCGAGGAAGCGCTGCAAAAAGAACCTTCCTGGCATCGTCATTTTGTACATATTGTGCCAGGATTTGTCGCCGACCTTGAAGCGAATAGTGCCCGCAACTGCTGTCTTAAATCCGCCCTCCTCGAGCATCGCGTTCACGAGCTCGACAGTCGTACTCTTTCCTTTTGTGCCAGTGATTCCAATTACAAATATTTTTTTTGACGGGAAGCCATATCGAAGGCCTCCAAAATATGAAAGCAAAAAATGATAGAGCGGCTGCGCTGCGCGAAAAAGCGATTTCGGAATGAATCGCCTAGCAAAACGGAGAGTTTTTTCAAGAATTGATGCTGGCTGCATATTCTATGGGCGCGACAGGTTCCTGAGCGCGTATTTTATTTTATCGCTCGTGCCGACAATTTCTTTAGGGATGCTCTTCAGAGCATCCTGCGATTCTTTTTGAGAATAACCAAGAGATTTCAATGCCTCGAGCACGTCGACCTCTTCTTTGAAGCTCGGTATGTCAACTTCGAACTCGAATCCATCAAGCTTGCCCCGGAGTTCGATCACGATGCGTTCAGCTGTCTTGCGGCCGATGCCCGAGATGCGGGTGAGATGGGTGGTATCTTCGGAGGAAACCGCCTGCCTGAGCGATTCAAGCGTCGTGATGTTGAGGATCGAGAGAGCTGATTTTGGCCCTATGCCCGATATGGAGATAAGGAGCTCAAAGAAACGCAATTCGTCATTATTGCGGAACCCGTAAAGATCAAGCGCATCCTCGCGAACGGCCAAATAGGTGGGGAATTTCGCTTCTTGGCCTATGACGACGTCAGCAAGGAGCGAGGAGGTCATAAATACCTTATGTCCAATCCCATGCACGTCGATTATGGCATATGAAATGCTCTTAAGCTCCGCAATTCCCCTGAGATGGCTTATCATTTACCTCATCATAGCAAATAACGGCCTTCTCTTTAAGCTATTGCAAATTTAAGCTCTTTCTTGTAGGATATTTCGCATGCCAATAACTAAATCAGCCAAAAAAGCTATTAGGAACTCTGCTAAAAAGAGAGGGTTCAATCTTGCCCGAAAAGAGGCAATGAAGACTGCTGTTAAAAAAATGAAGAAGCTTATTGCTGAAAACAAGACAGATGAAGCTAAGAAATTTTTCCCGACAGTTCAGAAAATAATAGACAAGGCAACAAAGCGAGGGGGAGTTTTAAAGAAGAACAATGCTGCTCGAAAGAAATCGAGGCTTATAGCCGCTCTCAAGAAGGCGACTGCATAATTTAAGAAAAATCGTCCTACAGGGCGTTTTTTCTTGGCGTGTGCTCTCGGTCGGAATCGAACCGACATTACCAGCTTCGGAGGCCAGCATTCTATCCATTAAATTACGAGAGCAATGATGGAATTACTGTAACAGAAAATGGAGGGGAAAGGGAGAAGGAGAGGCATAAGCTAGGGTCACAGATATTTTGCTCGCCGCCGCTCGCAAAATTCCGCGACCCCGGCTCGCCATTTCCTTCTGCTGAAGAAAATATGCCTCCGCCTCACACATACGCATGAGAACCTCCAGAAGTGGAGGTTCTCATGTCTTAGTGTGCCCCTGTGAGGAATCGAACCTCAATCGCAAGATCCGCAATCTTGCATTCTATCCGTTGAACTACAGGAGCGATTGTAGAACATTACCACGCTATCATAAGTAAGCGTTTCCTCAAAACATATTGAGATAATTATAAAATGCAAAAATCTAGCTTCAAAAGCCCAAGTATTCCAAAAGCTTATGAAAAATTGACTCATGGTGCTCAACGAGAGGAAGGGAGGGCGCCATGAAATCGTTAACAACATCAGGATCTGTTTCATCATCGAGAGGAATAATAATATACGGCATGAATATTTTCTTGGACTTTATAATGAGTTTGAAGGGATAGAAATCTTACTCAAGCCAGTATGATTCAAGAGTAGTGAAAGAATAAAATAGGTCTTCAATATAGACTCCGCGCTCGGTAATTCGATAATGATGGACAGGAGGCTCTTTGACAGCATGCATTGTCAGAGCAATGCTGCTCAGCAATACAACCACAGCAAAAAGAACATTATGGAGAATTATGCAGGTAATGATCGCTGAAATGGTAATTATCCCCACCGCCCAGAACCAGTCTGAGCTTTTTTTTGTAAGAACATGTTCCGTTGCTTCCCATTCAATAGATCTCTGCGCCATGAAATAATAGTAACATATGTTTTTGCGAGGAGAGTGTTTATAAAAAAATATTTTATTAAAAAAGAGGGCCTACGTTTTGAACGCTGGCCCTCACACTTCGGTTGCCTTGGTGAGCATTTACCTCACCAACTAGCTAGGAATATTCCCGGCTACAATCTTAGCGCCGACTCCTTCGGCTTTCCTCTCTCGAGATTATGCGCAATTGATTCGTTAAAACAAACCGTATGCCCACTAAGAAAAGTATTACCAAGAACTGATTTAAGTATACATACGACAATACAAAAGGCAACTATTATGAACTGCTTTTTGTTTCAATATTCTTGAGACTCTCTATTCCATACAATGCGGGCAGTATGGCATGAAGTTGGAACCTGCTTGGCCAAGTATATAATGCTAAATAAGCCATTTCAATTACTTATCTGATTTTTGATCCTTTTTCTTAAAAATCTAATAGCAACAATAAAAAAGATAGACAGAACAAATATACCTAGCAAAGCAAGATGGGGATCAGGTATAAAACTTTTTACACCCAAGACCAACAACCACTCACTGCCATACCAAAACACGAGATCACCGAGAAATAGAAAGATAAAGGAATCCCAAAAAGATATTTCAACCCAGGGAGCAATGAAAGCAGATATTGGAAATATTATCGGGCCATATAAAAATAAAGCTATTCTCGTCCCCTTTTTTCCTGCGAACTCAAGAAATGATTGTGATTTACGTTTTGCATATAGTACGATTTTACTTTGAGAAAATTTCTTTTGAATATAAGAGCCTAAATAATAAAAACATATTGCATCAAAGGCGGTAGCAATAATGAAAAGTAAATGGAGTATCCAGACATTGTAGTGGTATTGGTATGCTTCCAATAGAATTGCATTTGATGAAATCGGCTCTTGGAGCAAAAAAGCTAAAAAAAGTAGGATGTATAATTTCATTTGCGGAGGAGGTGAGATTCGAACTCACGGTCCCTTTCGAGACTCTTGTTTTCAAGACAAGTGCGATAGACCACTCTGCCACTCCTCCCTGTATATTTCCACCCTTTATTGTGGTGGTATGTCTTTTTCTGTTTCTGTGCGAGGCTCATCTGCTTCCTCTTCAGTCTCTACCTTGTACTTGCTGGCTATAATGAAAATATAAATAATCTCGAGAATGCCTATGGTATTCAGCACAAGAAAGGCGATAAACCACCATTTATGGCTCAATCTTGCTGCCTTCCACAGAGCCACCCCTTTCCAAGGCAGAACCCACAGCACGATCAAAGCGATCATGGGCAAATATTGTGAATTTAAAAGCCAATCCATACGGCTCATACTACATTAAAAGCAAGCTTGAATGCAAAAGTTTTTCGGCATGCCGTCCTCGTGTACAATAAGGAGATGCGCTTTCTGGGAATTGATTTCGGATCGAAAAGGATAGGCATTGCGCTCTCGGATGAAGAAGGGAACGTTGCTTTTCCTTATGAGGTAGTTCAAAAAAGCCCGGAAAATATACTTGAAATAAAAGAAATATGCCAAAAGAAGGGCATAGGAGAGATTGTTTTGGGAGAATCGAAGAATTTCCAGGGCGAATATAACAAAATAATGGATAGCGTCTTTGTATTTAAGGC
>DAIPMQ010000037.1:0-468 GCA_036768625.1 Parcubacteria group bacterium | reverse complement strand
AAAAAGAGCTCTACATCCCTGTTTTTCTTGAGCCGGAATTTTTTACTTCTGCTCAAGCAGACAGGCAGCTTCATCCCTTCAAGCCGAGCGGCATACATCGCAAGGAAATAATCAAAAAAAATAAAAGTAACAGGCAGCTCGATGCATCTGCCGCCGCTCTTATCCTGCAGAGCTACTTGGATAGAAGAAATCACAAACTAAACACACATTCGGCCCCAAAAGGCGGCGAATGAAAATCGATATGTGGAATATCTTAATGTTATTTTTCTCATCTTATTTCATTAATAATATTTTATGATTAACATCGATCAATTTCATATGACGGAGATAGTGATTGGCAAGATACTCAGCGCCGAAAAGGTTCCCGATACGGATAAGCTTTTGAAGCTTTCTGTCGATATGGGGCCGAAACCTCGGCTAGCCATACCAGAAGAAGAGGAAGCCTCGGCGACGACTCAAGAAAATGAT
>DAIPMQ010000036.1:0-7364 GCA_036768625.1 Parcubacteria group bacterium | reverse complement strand
GGATATTCCCCTCCTGCGACAAGCCCGGCGACATGCGACATATCAATCATCAGATATGCCCCGCAACTATCTGCGATCTCCCGAAATTTCTTGAAATCTATGATGCGCGGATACGCTGTAAATCCTGCAACAATAAGTTTAGGCTTTTCTACCTCAGCAATTTTTTTAAGCTCATGATAATTAAGCACTTCAGTTTTTCTATCAACGCCATATGCAACCTGCTGCCACAATTTGCCGGTTACTGAAACCTTATGCCCATGCGTGAGGTGTCCGCCATGATCAAGAGACATCCCCATTATTTTCTCGCCAAATGGCACGAGCGCAACATACACAGCCAAATTAGCAGGCGATCCAGAAAGCGGTTGAACATTTACATGCCACTTTTCGCGATTGAGACCAAAGAGCTTGAGCCCGCGCGCCTTTACCAAATCTTCCATCTCGTCGACAATCTCGTTCCCTCCGTAATAGCGGCCGCCCGAATAGCCTTCAGCGTATTTGTTAGTGAGCTCGCTCCCGAGCGCCTCAAGCACGTCTTGGGACACGTAGTTTTCAGAGGCAATAAGATTTACTACGCTTTTCTGACGCTCTTGCTCGCGAGTGATTAATTCGGCAATTTCGCGATCTTTCATGAAGGGGATTCTAACATAATTTGAAAAAACCGGGGAAAATGGTACTATCCGTCCAGTTCTATGTTCATTGAAAAGGAGCAACAAAGTGACGATAATTCCCTATAAGCCGTATTTGGAACGGATTCCCGATACGCAATACATGGATTTGTTGAGATTCGTCCGAAAGTCGCCCGAAACTCACTTCGTAAAACACCCGCACCAAAACAGCGGGCGCTACTTCAATCTTGAAGCGCCTCAAATGATTTTCACATTCGAGAATGGATTTCCAGTAATTACAGAGCGGAATATTTCGTTTTGGAAAACAGCAATCACCGAGCTCATTCTCTTCATTCGCGGCGTACGAATGCTAAAAGAAATGGAGGAGGCCGGATGCGGTTGGTGGGCCGAGTGGGTGACCCCCGAACAAGCTGCCATACACAATCTCGTTCCTGACGATCTTGGCGAGGGTTCATACGGACCCAACCTTTATTCTCTTCATTCGCCAAACGGACCATTCAACCAGGTCGAGAATCTCGTGCAATCGCTTAAAGATGGCCCGAGACTCAACACACATGTGATCAGCACCTGGTATGCACCGCTCGATATGCAGCACAGCAAACTGAAGAGAAAAGTTGCAGTAGCACCATGCCACGGCACAAAGATTCAAGTGACAGTGATCGATGATAAAAAATTGGTTCTAAAAATGAACCAGCGTTCTGGAGACGTTCCTGTTGGAGTTGTTTCGAATATAGTGCAATATGCTGCATTCACCATAATGCTCGCGCATGTATGCGGCTATGAGCCCTATAAGTACATCCACCAGGTGGATGACGCTCAAATCTATGAAAACCAGCTCGAGAAGGTTGATGTGCTGCTTGAAAGAAAGCCATTTCCCTTTCCTTCCCTTCATCTCACCGAGGAAGGCCAGCAGATCACAAACATCTTCGACTTCACTGCAGATCATTTCGAGCTGCTGGAATACCAATCGCATCCGGGAATGAAAATTCCTTACGTGTTGTAGAAAGGAGAAAAATGCTATCGATGATCGTTGCTGTGTCCGATAATAATGTAATCGGACAAAACGGCGGAATTCCTTGGCATCTTCCAGGTGATTTCGCGCGTTTCAAAATTCTCACCAAAAATGCAGATTGGTATGTCACCGGACGCAAATCCTACGAATCCCTCTTGCTGACGCTCAAAGACAAAACTCAGGAGCCATTGCCAGGGAGAAACAAGCTCATTTTTACAAAGAATCTTGATTTCAATGCGCCGCATTGCGCTGTTACAACTATCTTGACGCCAATTCTACTGGCCGCAGAAACAAAGAATGTTTTTATCGGAGGAGGGGCGGAGATTTATAAATTATTCCTCCCCTTCGCCGATCGCTTGTACCTGACTCGCGTCCACAAAATTGTGGAAGGCGATGCATACTTTCCTGCATTAAATCCTGACGAATGGGAGCGGTTCTATTGTCCTATCGATGCGATCATCGAGCGACATCCAAAGGATGAATGTGACTACGAATTTACAGATTACCAGAGGAGAACACATGACTAGATCTCATCATGTCGGTAATACTCGCCACGAAGACCAACGGCAGAAGATGTTAGAAGCAGAACGCTTGAGACATTGCACATTATGCTTCGAGCATCTTTCGAAATATCACGATAATCCCATTCTTCGGCAAGGCGAACATTGGATATTGACCGCCAATGATTATCCCTACGAAAATGCGAGGGTTCATGTTCTTGCGATCTCACGCCGGCATATCGAAACTCTCGAAGAACTTGATCCTGATGCTGGTGCGGAACTCATTGTGCTTGCAAAATGGCTCGCTTCAAAGTACCACGTACGCGGCGGTGCATTCTGCATGCGCTTTGGGGAGGAAAACTACTCAGGAGGAACATTGCCTCATATCCATGCGCAGTTCATTGTCCCAGATATCGAATCAAAGAAGTACGAACCAATTTCATTTTGGATCGGTGCGCGTCTCGAATGCATCGAGAAGTAATTTTGCTCCAAACAATTCAAGCCGACCGGCAATTCCGGTCGGCTTTTTTCATAAAAAAAGGAACTCTATGCCTAAGCTTAGAGTTCCGGTTTGGAAAATGGTACATAAATTAGCTCAACACCAGCTTGTTTGAGAATTTCTGCTCCCTCAAGCTGCGAAAAGCCTTCCGAATAATACAAGCGCCTGATCCTTACTACTGCAAGAAGCCGGGCACAGTTCGGACAAGGAAAAGTTGTGGAATATACATCCGTGCCCTCAAGAACGTTCCGTGCTGCCTGGGCAATAATTCCCGCTTCAGCATGAATTGACGTATAGATACCCGGATTCGTTCCAGCATCCAGATTGGAACGCGGATCGCCTTCGATAAAAGGCGACCGCTCGCTAGGCATGTGCCTATTATGAGCTCTGAAAAGCTCTTTCCCTTCTTTTGCGGCAAGAGCTCCGATTTGCCTCCACCAATCCGAACTCTTTTGAGCTTCGGACATAGCACAGGCCATAAGGTTATGGTCGAGAGCGTCGATTGAAACCATTTTGTCTGGATCAACGGGACGCTTCGAGAGCGAGGCGGGCATGTCCCACCTGAGGAATGTCGAATCGTACTCAACTGTGCTGCCGGATATGTACGTATCAGCAAACCAGTGTGAGATGTCCTCATCGGGCATCACAATGTGTGGATAGCCCGATGCGTTGTCCTGAAAAGCGAATAGCTCGTCTTGTTCCAATACGTAGACTTCTCGCGCATATCCGTAAAGGCGAGCTGCTTGCGCAATACGATCAGGAGACAGAGCGCGGATGTCGCGCTCTGTCCGTGGAAACATCGATATAATGCTCGCGCCGAGCACTGCCAGACGGTCCGGCTGCTGGCACGCAAAGAATCGATCGTGCCCGGCATGAATGACGGGTATGTAGGCTATCGCCGTTTTTTTCATCTTTCGTTCTTACCTTTGAGTTTGCGGTCGATGAACTCGACGATTTCTTTTGCGAGCTCTTCGGTGCCTTCGAGAATGAGCTTTCGCACATTCCCCGATGTTGTGTTGACTCCCTGCGGCGGAAGCACTTCTATGCGACCGAAATGCGGTTGGAGATTGAGCCTATCCTCTTCAGTGAAGTCAGCCGTGGATTCTGACATGATGAGCACGTCCGGATGCACTGCCTTTATAAGACTGTAATTGTCCGCTTCAACATGATGAATATCGCGAACAGCAACGAGATCGACGAGGAACAATCCCCTGATCAGCTTGAGCCGCGCGTCGAAATTGACAACGGGGCGATTCGGACCTTTTCGTTTCTTGGTCAGTTCGTCGGTATCAACTCCCACGACCAGCACGTCGCCGCATTTTGCAGCTTTGTCGAGATAGTCGTAATGGTTCTCATGAAAGAGGTCCCAAACGCCCGATGTAAGGACGATCGTATGGCCGCCATGCTTCAAATACTGGCAAAACGCGGTAAGCTGTTCATAATCCGGAATATACATCGCTGGCACTTTTTTTCCGTGCCTGCGCTCGTACATCTCCTTAACGGTAAAAGGCAAATGCTGTTCCATGCTTTCCCTTCCTTTCAAACTACAAGTCTCCAGCAGTTCTAACATATGAATACGGAAAAAGCCCCTTGCGGGGCTTTTTCTTTCGTATCTGAATTATTTAAAAATTCTAACCTTTCACGTCGACCCCCATACTCCTTGCAGTTCCAGCAATGATCTTTGCAGCTGCATCAATGTCGTTTGCATTGAGGTCAACCATCTTCTTCTGGGCAATCTCCTTAATCTGCTCCATCTTAATGGTGCCTATCTTCGCGCTATTGGGCTTTCCAGAGCCCTTCTCCTTGCCGATCGCCTTGAGTATAAGCTGAGATGCCGGAGGGGTTTTGAGGACGAACGAGAAAGTGCGGTCTTCGAACACAGTAACGACAGCCGGGATTTTCTCCCCCCTCATTTCCTTGGTGGCCTCGTTGAACTTGGTGACGAACTCGCCGATGTTGATGCCGGCTTGGCCGAGCGCTGGGCCAAGCGGTGGAGCAGGCGTTGCTGCGCCTCCCATTGCCTGAACTTTTAATGTTTTAATTATTTTCTTTGCCATATTATATTAGTTTGTTGGTTTTCCCATAGGTTCTTGTGTGAGCCTAGAAGCAGCACTCCAATAGTACTTATTCTAAAAACTTTATCAAGTTTATTAGCTCTTTCTGACCTGAATGAAATCGAGTTCGACTGGGGTCTCGCGGCCGAACATCGACACGAGCACCCGGATCTTGCCGCGGCTATCGTCCACCTCGGAAACTTTGCCTTCAAGGTCTTTGAATGGACCGTCGATAATGAGCACGTTCTCATCCACTTTATAATCGCCTTTATGGGTGACCTTGTCTGAATTCATTCTCCTGAAGAGCGCTTCGACTTCCTTGGGATCGAGAGGCACAGGATAGACGCCGGAACCAACGAAGCCGGTGACGCGAGGAGTGTTTCGCACCACATACCATGAATCATCGGTAACGATCATATCCACGAGAATATAGCCGGGATATATCTTTTCTTCTTCTTCGACGCGCTTTCCACCCTTGATTTTGATTTTCTTCTCGGTCGGCACAATGACGTCAAATATCTTCTCTTCCATCGCAAGCGACTCGATGCGCTGCTTCAGATTGCGCATCACTGCGTTCTCGTAGCCAGCGTAAGTGTGTATGACGTACCAATTTCTTCCTTCTATTTTTTGTTTTGACATATGATATTGAGCCACTAATCAAATTCGAATCTTCTTGAATATGTGTGTCTTAATTCGCGCTCGATTCGTGATTTCTTATAAAATAAAATTCTTAAGAATATTCGAAAAAAGATAGTCGAAGAAACCAAGATACGCTCCTACTGCAAGCGCTATTATGATCACCGTAATCGTATAAACTATTGCCTGCTTCTGCGTCGGCCAGCTCACATGCTTGAGCTCACCCCGAGTTTCTTTAATATAATCGTTTATGCTCATAATTTTTGTAGTAAAAAACGCCCCCTGAGGGCAACATTTATATAGTACGCTCTACCCAAGGAGAAGTCAATGTACTAAAAAGGCCCACATTGTGAGCCTTTTCACTTACTTATGTCGAACCCAACGGAACCAACTACGCTGCCATGGATTAATAAGGAGATCAGTAAACACAGCCATGAGCACCGTTACTAAAACTCCGATAATCGCAAAATACCAATTGGGCATATTTTTCTCCTTATTAAGTGGAGCTGAATAAATTTTTATATACAACTCAATCCCTTTTAATATTGGATATATGATTATTTATCTGATGCCATAGGTCACTTCCACATTTGAAGTAACCTTATTCTGCCCTTGCGGAAGAGGGGCGGGTGTCGGAGCTGAAGCGCTCGTAGAATCGGCCGCAGCTGCCATAGCCTTTCCGTAATAGATCGGACCTGAACTATTGTCATTAAAGCCGATAACATTTTCAAGATCGACATCAAGGTCTTTGGCAAGCTTCTCTGCGTTGCTCCGCGCATCTGCAATAGCCTTTTCACGAGCCTGATCTTCGAGCTTCGTCTGATCGTCTACTTGAAAATCAAGGCCGCTCACCGTGCTTACGCCGGTCGCGCCGACCTTCGTAAGCAGATCGCCCGCCTTAGCCACATCCCGAACCTTCACCTCAACAGTCTGATTCACCTCATAGCCCGAAATCGACCTGTTCACGACTGGGGGCGGGCAATACCCGTTCTGAACGCATATAGAAGGCTTAGTGCTTGTATCTTCATATTGAGGAGTTGCATTATAATCCACTGTTTTGACATCTTTATCATCAATGCCCGCTGTCTTTAGAACAGCGAGCGAGGCGTTCATCTTCTGAGTAGCCTTGTCCTGGGCATCTTTGACGGTTGCTCCTTTTTCAATGACAGAAAAGCTGAATACCGCGATATCCGGAACAGCAAACACGTCGCCTGTTCCGCGCACCACGATGCTCGATGGGTGGGCTGGATCCGATCCGATGTATTTAAACTTCTTAACCGCATTTACTGTAAGCACGAGCACGAAAAGAGTGAGTGCCATAAGAAATACGGCAGCAAATACGCCGAAACGCTGCCGCATTGATTCATTTTTATTTATTTCCATATATATTGCGTGCACCAAAATCTGCGCGCCATTTTATCTGCTAAATTACTTTTATTTATTATACCTCTACAGCTCTGTTTCTGCTTATTTTACTTATCAAGCCCGCGCTCTTCGCATGCTTTTAGCACATTCTCAAAAAGCGACGCGACCGTAAGCGGTCCGACTCCTCCCGGCACAGGAGAAAGTGCGCCGGCGATTCCCTTCACTGCAGCTGCATCAACATCTCCGAAAAGCTTTCGTGCGCCATGCTCATCGATTTCTGGATTAATGCCTACATCGATGATCGTCTGCCCTAAGGAGACATGTTCTCGGCCGATAAGCGAACGCTTCCCTGCTGCAACGATAAGAATGTCAGCGCGGCGCGTTTCTTCGGCTAAATTCTCTGTCCCTCTATGGCAAATCGTGACTGTGGCGTTCAAGTTGAGCATTGAAAGTGCTGTCGGCTTCCCCACCAGATTCGAACGTCCCACCAGCACCACCTTTTTGCCGGCAATGGGAATTTCGTAATAATTCAGAAGGGAGATGATGCCCTTTGTCGTCGCAGGAATGAAACCTGTCATATCTCCTGCTAGCAATTGCTTCATGCTTTGCGCTGTAAGCCCGTCCACATCCTTTCGCGGATCGATTGCATCGAGAATCTGACGCTCATCAAGA
>DAIPMQ010000035.1:3652-7775 GCA_036768625.1 Parcubacteria group bacterium | reverse complement strand
ATACATCAGATGTATGTAAGAGCGCGGCGCGGGGTCGGATTCAATATGCTTGATAAAGCGACACACGCAGATAATGAGATATATGCGGCATACTCGCCCACAGAAGTCGCTTCATATTGTGAGAGTTTTTGCCCACATGTTCAAATCAATATCGGCTACATGCCGGATGATTTTACGATTTATCTGTATAAAAATATTTAACAGTGCCCCAGTTATCTGTAATGTGCATACGGTACAAATTGCAGCTGTTGAAAATTCGATTATGATGAGCCGCTTTGGCCTACTTGCCCAGCAACATAGCCGCTAATGAGCAAAGTTCCATTGATATTGGTGAGTGTTATGGTTACGTCCTGCACACCTGCAGTGCCGCCGTTTTCGATTTCGTTTGAAGTCATATATACGAGCTGTCCGCGGACAATAAAGCCTGTTGGCGTTTTCTCCACATCGCTGATTTCAATATGGTCAGGCCACGGACTTGAAGTTGTTTTGCCAGGAGCATGCAGAGGATCCTGCTCCCATTGCCTCAACAGCTCAGGCGAAACATACTGCCCATAAAATTCTTCCATCGATGCGGCCGCGTTGGGCGCGAGAAGCGGCACTTTCTGAAGCTCGGTGCCGAAACTCACCACAATATCGCGCGCGGTGCTCTCGCTTTGATAAATATCGCCGGTCGAAGTTGAGTTTGCATCAGTGTTTGTGCTCAGCGGATTTGCTACGTTTTGAGGAAGCGCCAAATTTATTGCATGAGGACGCGTGAAATACATAAGGCCGGCAAGAAGGATGAGGCAGACGGCTGTTGTTATGAGAATATTTTTGATAGGGATTTGATTCATACCAGGTTAGTAAATTTTTTCCAGTATACCATTCCAGGAGGGAAAACGGGTATGACAGAAAAAATTACCTTCATATAAGAAGCAAAATTGTTCATATGATTTGCATCACGAATATAGTATCTCTGGAGCGGAAAAGCTCTTTAGTCGAACAAAAGATGGAAGGAAATGAAAATATTTCGAGGAAAAAAATATAGAGTGGAGCAGCTTCAGACCGCAGCGGCGATCCATTTATTTTGCCGCCAGAATCGATAAATGCTCAAGCAAATTGGTTAGAACTGGTAAATAACAAGGATCCACAATGGCAAAAGGAGGCTTTTGCCTCCTTTTTGTCCCGACTTGCGCGGGCGACCGGGCTCGAACCGGCAACCTCTCCCGTGACAGGGGAGTGCTCTAACCAGTTGAGCTACGCCCGCAAAAAGACATGATTAATGTAACAAATTCGATCCTTCAGGGCAATTTGCTACGTGTGCCGATGAGTGGAGTCGAACCACTGTCTGAGGCTTATGAGTCCCCTGTTCTAACCGTTGAACTACACCGGCAAGTAATAGTACTGATAAATTATCCATAATAAAAAGGCTTTTGCAAACAAAAAACCATTCGTTCTGAATGGTTTTTTGTTTACTTGTTGCGGTGTCCCGATTTGCACGGGAGCCTGCGGGTTATGAGCCCACCGAGGTACTACTCCTCCACACCGCTATATTTCTTCTCCAGTTTCGCCAGAAGTCATTATTATACTGCAAAATAAAGTTAATGCAAGTGACAGGTACCTTCAATTTTTAGAAGGCTCAGATTCGAATGTGATTCGAGGCCTAAGAAAAATTTGACCAAAGCGCATGAATAATACTCTTCAGGAACGCATTTCCCTTACAACAAAGAAAAGCGCCGAATCTGAGCCTTCTAAATGAAGAAGAATTCCTCGAATACCTCTTTAAACATTCCAATAACCCTAAAAGCTTCTTTTCTCGTCAATTCAAAATTCGCGCCTTCATGGGCAATGAGGTTTCGTATTTTATGCGCTTCCCATGCCTTATTGATTGTCGTGAAGTCGCTCCTCTCGACCTGCTTCAGCTTTTCGCCTATCGTATCGCCATGATAACCCATTTTTTCGAGCATTTCGCCGAGAATTATATCGGCTTCAATGATTGCGAGCTTCCAATCGCTTACATTATCAGATTCCAAATGGTCGATGATTCGCTGCCATTTATAATTCACCACCTTGTCAGGCGAATCCTCTTTCGGCTCTGGATAGAGAGCCTTGCGCTCCTCTGCGCGTATCGCATCAATGTGGCGGATGAGATAAGCAACCGCAAACCCAAGGATGACCGATACGAGCACAGAAACAACTTTGAATCGCGCATAATAAAATTCGATTGTCAGGACCAATGAACTATTCCAAAACGAAGCTCCTCCGTCTCCGAATAACCGAGTGAAAAGATTTTCACCTATAATCAAAACCAGCACGATTGTACCGATCTCCATAAAAGCTTGGGAGTTGGATTTGAGTCCCCCTCCGCCTGTAGCAGGCGGCTTCTCATCTCTTCGGGGTGCGGGTGCAGGTGTTGGTGCTTCAGCCATATTTTATAAAAAATCAAACATTCAGATGCCTTTGCTTTTATTATATAGGACTTTCGGATCTATGGCAGTCAATGAACAAGAAAAAAGAAATCAAACTAGGGAAAAACGGGCTACAAAATGAAATTTTTAACGCAGAAAAAATGCTCGACTGCAAACAGCCTATGCTTCGCCTAAAAATTTCTTGCCGAGAGCAAAAAGCAGTGCTTCATTGCCGAAGCCTGCCATAAGCTGAAAACCGAGCGGCAGGCTTTTGCCTTCGCGCTCTGCAAACCCAGACGGAAGCGAAATTGCGGGAATGCCGGCGATATTTGCTGTTACGGTAAAAATATCCTCAAGATACATCGCGATTGGATCATGCGCCTTCTCGCCTATTTTGAAAGCCGGAGACGGCGATGTCGGAGTAATAATGATGTCTACTTCTTCGAAAGCGGCTGCGAAATCGCGCTCGATGAGCCTCCGAACTGCTACCGCCTTATTATAGTAAGCATCGTAATACCCCGATGAGAGAACATACGTCCCCAAAAGAATGCGGCGGCGCGCTTCGGGACCGAAGCCATCGCCTCTCGTTTCAAAATAGTCTCCGATAAGATTGTCGCCGCTCTTATGGAGGCCGTATTTGACTCCGTCGAAGCGCGAGAGATTCGAAGAAACTTCTGCGGGCATGATGATATAGTAGGCTGGAAGAGAATATTTGAGATTTGGAAGCTCTATCTCTCGAATCATGCATCCTGCATCCGCAAGCTTCTTTACAGATTGGTCGAAATTGCTTTTCACCTCTGGATCGATGCCGCCCATGTCCATCAATCCTTTGGGAATGCCCACAGTCCATGTATTTTTTGAAATCACCTCTGCCCCCGCCTCATCGGAAATAGTAGTGCTATCCATTCTGTCGCGCCCTTTTATGGCATTATAGATTATTTCCGCGTCAGAAACCGTTCGGGCAAACGGACCGATCTGGTCAAGCGACGAACCCATCGCCATGACTCCATAGCGGCTAACCCGTCCATAGGAAGTTTTGAGGCCTACAACTCCGCAAAGCGAAGCGGGCTGGCGGATCGAGCCACCGGTATCCGAACCCAATGCTCCAAGCGCCAGGCTTGCCGCAACGGCGGCAGCCGAGCCTCCGGAAGAACCGCCTGCAACGCGGGTCGTATCATGCGGGTTCTTCGTAACACCGAATGCAGAATTTTCTGTCGAGCTTCCCATCGCGAATTCATCCATGTTCGTACGGCCCAGAAACACTGAGCCTTCGTTCTTAAGCTTCGCGATCACTGTCGCGTCATACGTTGCCGAATATCCTTCCAGAATCTTTGAGGCTGCAGTGGCATGCCGGCCTTGGATAAGGATATTATCCTTAATTGCAAGAGGAATGCCTGTAAGGCTCGTTCCTTTTCCACTCTCGATAAGGGTTTGTGCTGCAACAGCCTGTTCTTTCACGTCTCCAAAGACTTCGAGATACGCATTGAGCTCAGGATTTTTCTTTCCAATCTCTTCAATAAATGCGCCGGCGAGATCCTGTGCGGAAAAATCCTTCTTTTGAAGATGTTCTGCTGCCTTTTGTATTGTAAGATTTTTAATATCAAGCATTGTCGGATCCGCCTAAAATTTTCTTGACCTTAAGAAACATTCCTTCCCGCTCAGGCGCATTATTCAAAAGCGCTTCAGTGTGAATTCCCGATTCATGCGGAAAAGCGTCTTCACGCATTACATTTCGA
>DAIPMQ010000035.1:0-3642 GCA_036768625.1 Parcubacteria group bacterium | reverse complement strand
CTCCGGAGCCTCTGACGTGCCTGCAACGCCGTTTATTTGGTTCACAAATTCAAGAATTGGGTCAATTTCTTTGCGCAAAGCCTCTGCCTCTTCGGGAGAGACCTTTATCCGGGCAAGCAGAGCAAGACCTTCTATTGTCTTTCGTTCTATCATGATTCGTATGATAGCACAGAGGTACATTTGGGATAAAATTTAAATAATTGACGCAACCCCTTTAAAACTGGTATATTTTACCAGGAGTATTCAATGGAAAGAATTCTTTTTTTACAACGCATGAAGCTTGGGATTAGCCGGGCCGCGATTTCTAAAAATTGTGGCTTTAGCATTTCAAGAATTTCGAATTGGGAGAATGAAGTAAGGGTCTTTGGAGAAAACAAGTGCGAAAAGATAGCCGAAGCATACAAGCTTCCTCTCGAGGAAGTTCGTAAAATTAGGACAGATTTTCTAAAAATGCGCAGCGTAGAAATTGAGGTAAAAAAATCTCTGCGAAAACGAAGAACTTCGACTGCAGTTCAGGATATAAGCACACGTCCTCTTGGAAATATACTCGAGAAGTTAACTGGATCTCGTTCGATTACAGAGGTTCAGTACCATCCCCGTAAAAATGGTGATTGCTGGATCACAAAAAAGCATCATACATTTTGATGAATGCCGGATAGCAGAACTACCCGGCAATTTTTATTTCATCATCTTCAAGAATTCCTCTTCAGAAATTATTTTTACACCCAACTCTTTCGCTTTGTCGAGCTTCGAGCCGGCGCTTTCCCCCGCCACGACATAATCCGTCTTTTGGGAAACAAAGCTTGATACTTCTCCACCTGAAGCGCGAATCATTTCTTTGGCCTCGTTTCGTTCAAGGGTCGGAAGCGTCCCGGTGAGCACAAATGTTTTGCCTTTTAATGCATTATTCCCCGTTTGAAGCGTCTCCTTATTAATTTCAACATAGCGCTTTAAGCGCTGTATGAGACGTCTGTTTTCTTTATCTTTAAACCACTCCACAACGGAACGAGCGACGATCGGACCAACGCCGTCTATCGCTTCAAGATTTTCGAAGGTGGCATTCATTAAGGTGTCTATGCCCCCGAATTTTTCTGCTAAATCATATGCTGTTTCTTCGCCGACTTGAGGAATCGAGAGGCCGATAATAAAGCGCGGGAGTGTCGTTCTCTTCGCTTTCTCAATCGAAGCCAGAAGATTATCGATCGATTTTTCACCAAAACGCGGCAATTCCCGCAAATCGCCCTTTTTCAAAGCAAAAATATCCGGATATGAAGAAATGAGCTGCGCGTCAAGCAATTGATCTATCACTTTGGGGCCAAGATGGTCTATATCGTAGGCGCCTTTTGAGACAAAGTGATAAAGCTTCCGTTTCTGCTGCGCAAATGAGTTCTTTGCTACGCATCGCCATGCCGCCTGTCCGGGAATCCGCTCGATCGAGCCGTCGCCCCCACAGGCCTCCACATGCGCGGGAAAAACAAACGCCTTTTCTTTGTCTGTTCTCATTTCCTTTACGACAGACATGATGTCCGGAATGACATCGCCTGCTTTTTGGATAATCACCGTGTCGCCCACCCGGACATCGAGGCGTTTTATCTCATCTTCATTATGGAGCGTTGCGCGGGAAACCGTCGAACCTGCAACGCTTACAGGGCGTAACGCGGCGACAGGAGTGAGCACTCCGGTGCGGCCAACTTGCAAAATAATATCTTCCACCACTGTCGTCACTTGCTCAGCAGAAAATTTGAAGGCTATCCCATAGCGAGGAGCTTTGCCGGTATAGCCCAATATTTCCTGATAGTGGCGTTCATTCACCTTCACCACAACGCCGTCAAAAAAGTAATCTTCTTTTTCCTTGCGCTCCTGCCATTTTTTCCAATATTCAATAACCTCATCGATATTCTTATTGAGCTTAAAATTGGAATTCACACGGAAACCCAGGTTCTGCAGAAGATTCAACTCCTCGAATTGGGTTTCCGGCAGAGTCTTATTTGTGTAAGAGAGGTCATAAATGAAAATATCAAGCTTTCTCTCCGCCACCATTTTGGGATCAAGCTGGCGGATCGTGCCTGCCGCAAAATTTCGCGGATTGGCATACAGCGGCTCTCCTTTTTTCTGCCGTTCCTTGTTGATAGCTATAAATTGGCTTTTTCTCATGTACGCTTCGCCTTCAACAATGCAATCTATCTTTTTTGCAAGCTGGAGCGGCATCGACTCGATCGTCTTGATATTTGCCGTTACATCTTCGCCAACCTTTCCATTGCCGCGCGTTGCAGCCACTTCCAATGCTCCATTTTTATACTCCGTCACGATCTTCAGCCCGTCGATTTTGAGCTCAGTTACATAGGTAGGAAGTGCATTTTCCCCGAGCTTTACGGCAAGCAACCTCTTCACGCGGGCATCGAAACTTCGGATATCTTCTTCCGAAAAAGCGTCATTAAACGACCATTGCGGCACTTTATGGACAACCTTTTTGAATTCTTTGAGCGGCTCCCCGGCAACACGCTGGGTCGGCGAATCGGCAGTTATAAGTTCGGGATGCGCTTCTTCGAGCTTAGCAAGCTCGTATTTCAAGCTATCAAGCGCTTCTGAAGTCATTTCTTCCCTGTCTTCAACATGATAGATATGCCTATGATGCTCAATGGTAGCCTTGAGCTTTGCAATTCGGTCTTGAATTTTTTGGTATTCAGGATTTTGCTTCATATATATTATGAAAGAGGCATCTTCATATCGCAATCTTACATTCAATTTTACACCCCGCAACCAAACTTCGCACGCCAGGCCGGAAAACCCGATATATTTTCACAAAGCACACCAGAAGCTATCAACGTTTCCCACACTTCAAAATCGATTTCTTGGGGTATAATTTCTGATATGAATCGAGGGTTCACAATAATCGAAATGCTCGTGGTGCTTGCTATCATCGTACTTATGGTCACGGTGGTTCTCGCCAATACTCACGACGGAAGCATTGAAGCGAAGGTTAAGATATCGCAAAGCCTCATTCTCGATACTGCCAAAGAAACGCGGAGCAAATCTATCGCGGTCAAGCAGTTTACGAGCGCAGTCTTTCCGAGCTATGGCCTCGACTTTGATACATCATTGCCGCAGCAGGTAATCGTTTACGCAGATTGTGTCCCCAACGACCATGCAGCGATTGACCCAAGCGACACAATTGTCGACGCTGACGACACGTTTGATTATGCTCATAACGATTGCGGGCCAAGCGGCAATCTTGTCAATAAAATTACATTGGATGAAAACACCAAAATAAGCGCGATCCGGGCGACCTATCCCGTCAATGGAGTGATGCAAACCTTCACTGAAACCAGAGCTGACGTGCTCTTTCTCCGTCCGGATCCTACCCTTTGGATCACCACGTCTTCAGGAGGCCTCATTCCTACCGGAAATATTGAGATTGACGTAAGCGACCTCGGCAACAAGTTCATCCGAACCGATATAATCAACAGTTCAGGCGAAATCAGCGAAAAATAAAATGAGCGCATCCGCACCCATCAACAGAAAGTTATCCGCAGGGTTTACACTCGTAGAGGTGATTATTTCTTTTACAATTCTCACTCTCGCGCTTGGAGGCTTCAGCGGCATGGTATTTAGCGGCATCCATGGGTTTCGCCAATCGCAGGA
>DAIPMQ010000034.1:6176-7802 GCA_036768625.1 Parcubacteria group bacterium | reverse complement strand
CCGCGGCGGAAGCCGAGGCGATTCGCGAAGAAGGTATTAAAAATAAAAAATCCGCCTTAGGCGGATTTTTTATAGCAGGTATTTACATATGCAATCCGCCCAGAACATCGCCTGCTTGCTTTTCAACTCCTTCGGCTTCACTTTTATATTTATTGAAATCATCCATAATCTCATTTTTTCCTGCTCGAGCTTTGCTATTTCCTGTTCATATTTTGCTTTTTCCTCCCCTGTCACATTCAAAGCATTTGCTTTCGCATCCTCCAGCTTGGAGGTGATTTGTGCAAGCTTTTCATTTGGGTTTGAATTTATTTGATTATCCATATTTTTCTTTAGCTAAATAAGAATTTAATTTACTCTCAGAGAATGGAAATAAAATGAAATCTCTATTATTCAGTTTCCATCTTCACTTCATCAGCTATTTTCAAAAGCTCAATTCCAAGCTCCCGCGCGTCTTTGACATGGTGGACTCCCTTCTCGTTCTTAAAATGGCCATTATGCCCGACAATGAAACGCGTCCCTATCTCCTCCGTTTGAAGCACGGGCGCATCGACACTGCTATCTCCCGCGACGATAGATGATTTGAGATCGATTCCGCACTCTTCAGCGAAAAAGTGTAGCGTGCTCGCTTTATTGATAAGCGATGTATTGATTCCTAATTTCGAACTGCTTTTTAATATATTGAGCTGTTGAGGAATGTTTTCAACGCTTCGAATGGAAAAATAAACCGGACGAAACTCGAGAAGTACTTCTTTGAATTTTTTTGCGGGCATTCGGAGAATCTCCGAGCAAAGGCTGTATTTTTTTGCGCAGTATCCCGCCATGTCAGCATCAGCTGTCCATACGAACTGTCCTCGGCTGAATTTTCCGGAATAAAATTTTATTGTTGATTTAGGATTCGCTTCGAGCATACCGATGATCTGCTCAATTTCCTCGAAAGAAAGAGGGTTCACCTGCTTATCATCGTATGTGACTCCGTGTGGCGAATTCATAAATCTTCCCAGTCTTCCGCCGCTCTCGAATCCTATATAGAGTTCGGGAGAAATGATTTCTTCCCATTTTTCCCCTAGTACAGCAAGCATTTCGATCGGATCGCGAGTTGTATTGAATGTTACAAGAAAGCCAGCTGCAATAAGCTTCCGAATCGCTTCCTCCATTTCTTTAGGCATTGCTGATGGTTTCCCATGTCTGCCTGTTTCTGATGCGGTATCATCACAATCTAAAATAACCGCTTTCCGTTTTTGCGTAGCCATTCAAAATATATAGCTTTTTAATATGAAAAAACGATTATCACCAGAAGCGCCGGAATATATGCCTCAACTATACAGCGCTCACATTGAGGTATAGAATAAATTTATATTTATTCGTGCCTTTTATAAAATAAGCAAAAGCGCCATGTTAAAAATTCAAGATACGATTAACCGCAGCTTTAACCTTCTTGCGGTTGCGATCGTGGGACTGTCGGGATTTGCATTTATGCCGGAAATATTTCTTGAGAAGGATTGGGATGACAAATTAGATGACATCGGACTCCTCATTCTCGGCATTGCAGCGATCTGGTGGACTACAGCATCGATCGCTGCAGCCCTGCTTACGACGCTGGGAAATAGGTCGGTCGGCCCTCAGAGG
>DAIPMQ010000034.1:0-6166 GCA_036768625.1 Parcubacteria group bacterium | reverse complement strand
ATCTGGTGGTATATGTCAAAAGGAAATAAATACCGACGTTCGCTGACGCCAGTCATATTTTCCGCGCTTGCACTCATGATTAAAATTGCCGCTGTTGCGATAGAATTTCATGACGCAGAGAGCGTCGGCGATGACTTTGGCGCCATGATATTATTCATCCTTGCGCTTGGGTTATGCATATATCAATATAAAACTACCAAGAAGCTGCTCGCGATGGCGGCCTGAGGGCAATCTTGGGAAATTTGATATGATAATCATCTCTTTATAACATTCGCAGTCTGTGAATTCTGATACTCGCTTATTTCTATTTCTTAATAAATTTTCCGGACGCTCGAAAGCCGGCAATTTTTATATTGCAGCGCTGGGAGAATATCTCGCGTATGCGCTTATTTCTATATTTCTTCTTTCTCTCTTTTTCTATCCTCTATTCAATCATAACTCCCTTATACTAGAGGCTTCCGTCCTTTTTGCTTCATTGCTTTCTCGGTTTGCATTCGGGACGCCGCTCCGTTTCTTGCTGAAACGAACGCGTCCCCATAAAATCCATCGCGTGCATAATGTATTATCTGAAGAATCATTTTCCTTTCCGTCAGGCCATTCGCTTTTTTTCTTCGCCTTCGCTTCTATTCTTTTTTTCTACAGCCATGTCTTCGGCGCAATTTTTTTTCTCGGGGTATGCATTATGACCCTCTTTCGAGTTGTTGCGGGAGTGCATTATCCCTCTGATATTGCTGGCGGGATGCTTATTGGAATCCTCTCAGGAATTTTGACTTTTTATTTCATAACTCCGATCCTTCAAATTTTATTTACCTCTTAAACGCGCTTATTCATTTACAGTTGTGCTCGCTTGTTTTTAGGAAATATGGTATGATTTTACAACTTAATAATTAAAAATCTTTTATGATCCCAATAAACTATATAGGGGTAGTGCTCGCCGCAATTTCAAATATGGTGATCGGATATCTTTGGTATGGGCCTCTGTTGGGCAAAGCATGGAACAAAGAGATGGGATTTGCTGACGGGAGCATGACAGGAGCAAAGAACAAAAGCATGGCTAAATCCTATGGCTTAATGGCGCTTGGTGCGCTCGTAATGGCCTGGGTTCTTGCCCATGCGATCGTTTTTTCCTCTTCGTACATGAATATGAAAGGAGTGGGCGCAGGCCTTATGACAGGATTTATGAGCTGGCTTGGTTTTGTAGCCCCCGTAACTATTGCAAGCGTATTATGGGAAGGAAAAAGCTGGAAGTTTTGGCTCATCAATAACGGCTACTTCCTCGTAGCATTGCTTGTCATGGGCATCATTATTGGTTTGTTCATATAAGACAATTCAGAAATTTCCATTTTTCAAATACCGAAAGGTTTCTTTGACAAATTAATTGGAGGAGGTAATATTGAAATATTATTTCGATTGTCTAATTAATTTATTTCAGAATGGAAAAGAGTTTGGACGACCAGCTTGTATCGACATTTTTTTCGGTATCGCGCCTTATGCGCGAAAAGCTTGCTCATACCAAGATTGAGGAAGCCTCTTCGATGCTTCAAATCAAAACTCTCGGAATAGTGGCTGAGAAGAAAAATCCTTCAATGAAGGAAATTGCCGATTGCCTCCATATTCTCTCTCCTTCGGCAACGGATATTATAAACAGATTGGTGAAAGGCGGGATGCTTCTTCGCATCAAGGACGCCTCAGACGGTCGCATCGTGAGGCTGGCTTTGACTCCTCAAGGCAAAGCATTGCTCAGTTCGGGATTCAAAAAGATAGCGAGAAAAGTGAAGGATACTCTCGGCGTCCTTACAGAAAGAGAGAAAATTGAGCTTAATGAGCTCTTGGCAAAGATTATTGAGCGCACGAGTTCATAACGCTGATATTCAGCCTTTAATATGAATCAAAAGTCCCTAATTTGGATCGGCATGATGATCGGGTCCTCCATCGGCAGCATAATTCCCACTCTCTGGGGCTCTGACCTTCTTTCATTTTCTTCGATACTGTTTACAGCGCTCGGCGGAATTGGAGGAATATGGCTCGGATACAAAGTGAGCACTTTATAAATTTTTCTATTGCAGCAAAAACAGACCATTTCCCTTGAGCGATCTGCTTTTTATTAGAGGGAAAGCAATAACCTTTTTCTTGAGGATGTAATTCCATAAGAAGTCTTTTTTCTGCATCTTCATGAAATTTTTATGATGACATGAACCACGAATCTAGACAATTGTAAAATAGATACAATATGAGACAATAATGAGGAAATTAACTCTTTTATTGTTCATGTCCCCATTCGTTCTTGATGAAAAATATTCCTTCTATTCTATCGAGAATGAGCATATGCTTCCTTCTCCGAAAAGTACCAAGACGATTGTCTTTACAACCTACAATGCCGGCTGCGGCAAAAAACTGGAACAAATAGCCCGTGACATAAATTCAAATTCCCTCCTCAAAGAATCCGAATTGCTATTTCTCCAAGAAATAGAGGCTTATCCGAATGAAGAACAAGCGCAGGCCGAGAAACTCGCAAAATTATGCGGCTTCATAGGAGTATATGCTCCGGTGCGCGAGGAGAAAAAGCGCGGAACACAAGGCACTCACGGCCTTGCAATTCTCTCTAAATATCCTATTGCTGAAACTGCCGTCTTCGAGCTCCCGCGCTACAATCTTGGAGAAAGAACTCGCCGCCGCGTTTGCATCACCGCCAAGATTATGCTTCCGAATGGCGATTTCATCCGCGTTTATAATATCCATCTCGATACCCGCATCAATGCCGTTGACCGAATTGAACAGCTGAAAGCCGCGGTAAATGATGCATTGCGGTATCCTGACGATAAGATCATCATTGCAGGCGATGTTAATACGATCAATTTTGACGAATGGGACGCGAAAAAATTTATAAGAAAATGGATCCCGCAAAAATTATGGGTTGAAAGTCAGCGGATCAAAGTCGACGCATATATGAAAGAAAGTGGTTTCAGCTATCCTCTATTTAAAAAAGGCGACCATACGATGAATGAATGGCTGCAGAAGATGCTTTTGGATGCAATTTATGTGCGCAATCTTTCTATTGAGAATTCTTCTATCGAATACAGCCTTAAAGGCTCCGATCATTTTCCTATGACTGCATTCTTGGCTTGGAAATAGCGCATAGTGCGAAGAAATAATACTTCGATCAGCTTGCATGAGTTTTCTTGCTTTTATTTATATTTATTGTATAGTTAAATAGGAGGTGGTCATTGTCTGATCCAGCGATATTCAACGAAAAGAATGCTCCTTTCCCCTACGAAAGCGGCTTGCCATGCCCCTACAGAGAAAAAGCCCATTTTCGCGGCGCAACGTATAACATTCAATTGGGCGAGAAGGCTGAAGAAATCGCAGAGGCGATTGAAAGTAATAAAAATCTCCAAAATTGCGATACGATTTTTCTCCAGGAGGTCGAAGCCCACTTCGGAAAAGTCCCTTTTGCGCGCATCATTGCAGAAAACTGCAGATTCAATTGTGTTTACATAGCGGCACGGGGCGAACCCCACAACTATGCCAAGGGTATTTGCGGCACTCACGGGCTGGCACTGCTCACCCAGCATCGGGTAGAAAATCTTGAGGAAATCGTTCTGCCTGTCTACGATCTGGGAACGAAAACGCGCCGGCGCATTTGTATGACATGCAAGGTAATGCATCCGAACGGGAAATTCGTCCGCACCTATAATATGCATCTCGACACGCGGATGGACACACGATTTCGGATCAACCAGCTTGCAGCTGCAGTCAGGCATGCGAATCAGTTCCGGCAAGAGAGAATTTTATTAGGGGGCGACCTCAACATCACCAATTTTCACGGCTGGAAGTTAAAGTGGATCCCAACGCGTTTCGGCAGCCAGCGATTCGGCCAAGATGGGATCGACACATACATGGAGAAAAGCGGTTTTGCACATCCGGATTTCACAAAATCAGATTTTTCCATGCCTCTCGGGCGGCAGCTTCCCGATGCGCTTTATTCCAAGAATATGGAATTCGTATGCTGGGGAATCGAGCATAAAATAAAATCAAACGGCGGGCGCATTTCGGATCATGATCCGATCTGGGCTGATCTAGCCTGGTAGCATGCAATCGAGCCATGAAGGATATTTACCTCCTTCATGGCTTTTTCAATTTCAAAAGGTAGAAAGCTTGAGGAACCCATAGGGATCCGAGTACAAAGGAGAGTAGATATGGCAACTGACCCGCAAGAGGTCCAGAAGGATGTAGATCAGGCAAAAAATGATCTTGCCGACGCAAAAGAAAAATTAGCAACTGCTAAACAGGAAGAAGCGGACGCCACTAAAGAAGATGCGAACAATGCTCGCCAGGTTGCCAATAGTTAATCTCGGCCAATCATTCCGGCGTGCTCCATTGGGATCACGCCGGATTTTAATTTACCTTCATCAAGACTTAATCCCAACAGTAGAGAATTCATAATGGAAATAACTGAATTATTATTAATTAAAATTACCATGACAGATACTATTGTTTACAACACGCCTTCAAATGTGCGCCCTCTTTATAGGGGCACTCAGATCGTGTGGTATATCTTCTATGTTATTGAAACAATCCTTCTCTTTCGGTTTGCCCTTAAGCTTATCGGTGCAAATGCAAGCGCGGGATTCACGCAATTCATCTATTCGATAAGCTATCCGTTTGCTGCGCCATTCCTCTATGTTGTCAATTCACCGCGCGCATTCGGCAGCACGATCGAATGGTCTACCCTGCTTGCAATGCTGGTCTATTGGGTTCTTGCATGGGGCATTGTCCGCCTTATCGTTATGGGCAAACCGGTATCCAATACCGAAGCTCACCGCAAGCTTGATGCGCAGGATGTGGTCGAGGAATAGATGATTTGCTTAAGAACAAAAGACCGGCAAAAGCCGGTCTTTTGTTTGATGGTATCATTAGGAAAATTAAAATAAATTTTATGATTGACACAAATTTGAATGTCCTCGTATTGAATGCCTCCCTCAAGCATCATGACACGCCTTCTAATACAGAGGAGGTGACGGAAATAGTTTTAGGACACATGAAAAAACAGGCTGAGTTTGTTGCGGAAACCATTCGGCTTTCGGATAAGGACATTCCGGTGGGACTTGGGTTCAAGGAATCGGAAACAGACGAATGGCCCGCGATTGTGGAGAAAATAAAGGCCGCAGATATTGTAATCTTTGCCACGCCCATTTGGTGGGGCAGCAGATCGAGCTTGATGCAGCGCGTCATCGAGAGAATGGATGCATTCGATGAAGAAGTTATAGCGGGAGGAAGAAAGCGTGCTTTTAAATAAAGTCGCGGGCATTGTCATCACAGGAAGCGAGGATGGCGCTCAAGCCGTGCTCGCGGGTATGATGGAAGTGCTTACATTCTTAAACTTCACGCTTCCGCCCAATTGCTGTACCTACTGGGTCGGCGAAGTGGGCATGGATCCGAAGACTGATGCAGAACGCCGGCGCAACAATAAGGCAGTCGATCATATGGCGCAAAATACCGCCCGAAATCTCATTGCCATTGCAAAATTACTTAAAGAAAACCCGCTCAAGGCAGAATAGCCTTCCCTTCCGCCAAAATATTTTCCTATGCGCTGGTTCTTTTTAACAGATCTGCGAATTTTGCCTGGACTTTCTCGAGCTTGGGATTGATGACCACTTGGCAGTACATGGCATTTGAGTGGTTTTCGTAATAATTCTTATGATAGTCCTCAGCCACGTAAAATATATCGAGAGGTGAGACTTCAGTGACGATTGGCTCCCCTGTCGTTGATGACGCATTCAATTCGGCAATGAATTTTTCCGCGATTATTTTCTGCTCCTCGGTCGTATAGAAAATCGCCGAACGGTATTGCGTGCCGACATCCGCGCCTTGCCTGTTCAAAGTTGTCGGATCGTGCGATGCGAAAAAAATCGTGAGAAGTGTTTCGTATTTCACCTGGGCTGCGTCATATTTAACCTCCACGCACTCCGCATGCCCTGTACGCCCACTCGAGACTTCCTCATATGTCGGATTTTCTTTCATTCCGCCTGCATATCCCGGCAATACGCTCGTCACGCCCGTAAGCATCTTGAACACGGCCTCAGTGCACCAGAAGCAACCGCCGCCAAATACCGCTATTTCTTGTTTATTTTCCATAATTTATTAATTATACTTTATTCTATTATTT
>DAIPMQ010000001.1:29700-30251 GCA_036768625.1 Parcubacteria group bacterium | reverse complement strand
CGCTTGATGACATCGAGACCGCCACCGAGATCTTCTGCCACAAGAAGCGCATTCGCTTCTGTCGCGCGAGAGAGCACTTGTTCAAGCTCCTCTACTTCTGGTTCGTGATAACTAGCATTAATATCTATCCCGGAAAGATCGTAGGTAAGCCCGACCTCCCCTCCGTACTTCCTCAAAAGCCAGATCTGTCCGTTGGAAAGCGACTTGCCCAAGCCTTGCACCTTTCCCAAATTGCTGCGGCTCCACCATTGTTTTTTCGCCTTGTTGCGCCTTAGCCCTCGCTCAAGCCACTCGGATGCGCCGACCACATCAGGTTCGAGGATTCCGATCTTGAAAAAATAAGCCTTGAGTTCAGCATCTGCTTCAAAGACCGCCTTTGCATAATTAGAAAGAGACACATGCTCATCAGGAAGAGCGAAAGCAGCAGCTTCGATATGCTTTATCCGCGAAGATAAGAATTGCTCAAGCTCCGCATCACCGACACCAAGCCGCTCAAGCAGGCTTTTCCCAAAAAAAGAATTGAAGAATCCTGCTGTGATATCGCTCGTGGA
>DAIPMQ010000001.1:28471-29690 GCA_036768625.1 Parcubacteria group bacterium | reverse complement strand
CTCGTGGATGTATCCCGGATGATTCGCGCAACTTCAAACGTGACGCCCTGCTCTTCTTCGAGATAATAGAGCGAATTATAGAAAAATTCGAAGGCAGAAAATAGAGCGATGTTCGCGGCGGCCAAATAAAAAATGGAAAGAAAATGCGATGTGCCATTCGTCACGATTTGAAGAGCGAGCCCGAGAGAACCCAGAGCGGCGAAATAGGAAATCAAGCGGATAGCGCTCCTCGCGCTCTTCGAAATAGCTTCATCCAGCCAAAATGCCGGTCTGAATCCATTCGCGCTTTTTTGAAGATCGGAAAAGCTCATTGCCATAGGATTATTCCATGAATGCCAAACGCTACGAAAGCGACCACGATAAGCGGAAGCGTGAGCCATATGACAAAAAGCGCAAGACCAATTGCTCCGAGCGCAAAAAGAGCAACGATCCCCATGCCTATAATAAACAGCCTCACTAAAGCCCCAACAAATCGCATGAGCGTATTGACGAGAAGCGTTCCGAAAAGGGCGCCCACATCGAGCCCTTTTTTGTATTCTTCACTCAATCGCTCGAAAGGCGAGAAAAGGGTCTTCAGCAGAAGCGGAATTGAAAAAAAGTTATATGCAAACCAGAGGAAATTCCCCCATAGACTCAGGAAGTTCCGAACGCCTTTGCCGTAGTGCCAGAAATAATATTGGATGAGAAATATTGGAAAATACATTTTTAATTGAAATGATCCCCGGATGATTCGAAGGCATAAAATCAGAATCCATCGCCCTTATTAGGACTGTTCTATAATTGTACAGCCAAAGCGCTCAGTGAGACAATGTGGAACTTGCGCCCGCGCTATCCTTGCCATTATTCAGCTTGAAGAAAACCCGATTGCCGTAGCGGAGATCGATATAATTGATCTGCGATTCTCTTTTGCTTGGAAGAGCGATGTTGTCCTGGAGAATCGTGCTCAAATTAATAATGGTGGTCGGCAAATCGCTGTCTTCGTTGAATAGAATCTTGCCGCCGCCTTTAAGATGAAGTTCGTAATCGCCATTATCCGCGGAATAAAGAAACAGAGGCATCACCTCAAGCGAACGCGTGCCTTCAATGAATTCCATGAGCTTGGAAAGCTTATCCGGCTGAAAAGCTTTTCCAATCGGATTTGCGCCGAGCCTTCCGTAATATTTTATGTAGGGAGTGCCTTTGAATTCCGGAGCCTTAAGATAGACGAAGCCCGTTGCAT
>DAIPMQ010000001.1:6567-28461 GCA_036768625.1 Parcubacteria group bacterium | reverse complement strand
TGAAGGGATTGCTCTGCGACTCGTCATACATGCACCAGAGAGCTTTGGGAGTTCGCTCTGCGATGTCGACTTCCAGCGCCGTTAGACCTTTGAGTTTCACTTCGACGTTGCTCAATATGGGAAATGCTGCGGCGATGTCATTTCGAATTTTTTTCCCGGGATACAAAAGCGCGTTTCTCTTTGGAAAAAGCAGCGCAAAATTTCCAGCCAGGTCTTTATTCGCAATGGCAACAATATCATTCGTCGTCACGATTGAGTTGCCCTTGGCCACGATGTGGTGGATTGTGACTGAATTGAGCCTCGAAAGCGCGGAGACTCCGAACACAAGTGCTGCTGCCGCGAGGATCGCGAGAACAATCCTTATTTCAAATGCTCGCCGCTTTTTTTTGCGAAGCTGAGGAGAGGCAAGCGTTGAGGATTTAAAGAGCTTCATGCTGGATTATTTTACAAAAGTTATTAGGAACCTTGGCCTTCTTATCCGATTGCGTTTCAAAATGCAGAGCAAATTTCATGCAACAATGGAACAAGCCGGCCAAGAAGGCAATTATGAAATTATTTTCTTTCCGCCCATATATGGCTGAAGCGCTTCCGGAATGCGCACCGTTCCGTCTGCCTGCTGATAATTTTCTATGAGCGAAACGAGAATACGCGGAGTCGGAATGGCGGTGGAATTAAGCGAGTGGGCATATTTGAGTTTTCCGTCATTATCTCGATAGCGGATGTTCAGCCGGCGCGTCTGAAAATCATGGAAATAGGATGCAGAGCTTATCTCCCTATACGTATTTTCCATCGGAACCCAGAGCTCGATATCGTACTTTTTAACTTGCCCAAGTCCCAGATCGCCGCCGCAGTTGACGACAACATGATATGGGATGCCGAGCGCTTGGATGAATTTTTCTGTATTTAAATTAAGCTCTTCGTGAAATCGGACAGATTCTTCATGGCTCGCTTCGCAGAGCATAACTTGCTCGACTTTATAAAATTCATGCACGCGAATGAGACCCTTCACATCTTTGCCATGGCTTCCCGCTTCGCGCCGGAAGCACGGAGAAAAGGAAAGGTATTTTTTCGGCAAATCGCTTTTTTCGAGCACTTCGTCCATATGGAGACCCATCGTCGCCACCTCTGCTGTCCCTGCCAAATATTCATCATCCTGTGTTTTATAGAGATCCTCCTCCCCTTGCGGCAAATAGCCGGAACCGATGAGATTTTCGCGCTTTACAAGCGAAGGAACGATCATAGGTGTGAATCCGGCTGCGCCGAAATGGTCGAGCGCAAACCTCCAGATTGCAAACGAAAGAAGCGCCGCATCATTCTTGAGAAAATATCCGCGGAAACCGGCAACTTTCGTGCCGCGCTCAAACTCAGCTAAGTCGAGTGATGTCATGAGCGCGACATGGTCCTTAGGCTTGAAATTGAATTTGGGCTTTTCTCCCCAAACCCGGATTTCTTTGTTTTCTTCATCGCTATCGCCTTCAGGAACTGATACATCGGGAATGTTCGGCGCCTGGACCATCAAGGCCTGCCATTCCTTGAGGATCTCCTTCAATTCCTCCTCTTCTTTCTGGAGCGATTCTTTTACAGCCTTCATTTGTTCTATCAAATAGAGGCGCTCCTGCGGCGTCTCGACTTTCATGATTTTTTCGCTTGCAGCATTCTGCTCAGTGCGTTTCGCTTCGACTGATGAGAGTTTTTCTCGCCGCTTATCATCAATTTTTACAAGCGAATCAACATCAAATGTTATGCGCTTTTTCTTGGCAGCCATCGCCACCAGATCCTTGTTTTCGCGAATAAATTTAATATCAAGCATGACTCTAAGCAATAAATAATGTGTTATGTCGAAAAATTTCTAAAAGCCGATGATGCGCAGCTTAAAATTTAATTTCAATATGATGTAATGCTACAATATTATTTATGAATCAACAAATTAGGGAATTGCAGCCAAACGACTTTCCTTTTCTTCTTCGCGAGATCAATGATCCGCCGAAACAGCTTTTTGCATTAGGTGAACTGCCGGGTCCCGATACCTAACTCCTGTGCGTCGTCGGTTCGAGAAAATAAAGCGAGTATGGACACACCGCAACAGAAAAACTTATTGAAGGATTGCGCGGATACAATGTCACGATCATTTCAGGACTTGCATTGGGCATTGACGGGCTTGCGCACAAAGCCGCTTTGAAAGCCGGGTTAAAGACACTTGCTGTTCCCGGCTCAGGCCTCGACGCCACAGTTCTCTATCCCCGCTCGCATCTCCAGCTTGCCGAAGAAATTGTTCGAAATGGCGGAGCGCTCCTTTCTGAGTTCAAACCGCAAACTCAAGCTGCAACATGGACATTCCCTAAGCGGAATAGGATCATGGCCGGACTCTCTCACGCTGTGCTCGTCATCGAAGCCGAATTAAAATCCGGCACTCTCATTACTTCCAAGCTCGCGACTGAATACAACCGCGACGTCCTTACGATGCCCGGCTCGATATTTTCAAGCACTTCCGAAGGCCCGCACATGCTTATCAAGCTCGGCGCAACTCCAGTAACCGCTTCAGAAGATATTTTGCGAACGCTGGGAATCGAACCTCCGACCAACGAGAGCGAATCCCGCCAGCAGAAGCTCCGGGGCCTTACTCCGGACGAGTAGAAAGTGGCCGAGATCCTCCGCCAGCCAATTTCTCGCGACGAACTTATCGCAATGCTTGCTCACGCAGGTCTCGATACGAGCAGATCCAACATACTTATATCAGCAATGGAAATTAAGGGAATAATTTCGGAAAGCATGGGAGAGATGAGAATTATTTAAAAATTATTTTAATAATTGACATTAGTTCAAAAACTGGCATTATTTGATGGAAAGTTCTTCAGTACAGAAGGAGCGCCAATGAAAGTCCATGCTGGGCTTGTGTTTATGACCAATCATCCCAAATTCGGGAAAAGCGCGATACTCAGAGTTCGAGGTGTACATTCACGAGATTGGAAGGTCGAGCCTTATCCCGGCTCTTGCCAGCTCACCTTGCAAGCCAAATTCGAGGAGGGAAAAGATTATCTGACACCGCTCGAGGCTGCTGCTCACGCCACATTCGGAATCGAGATCGTGATTACGCACGATGCGCTAATAAACCTGAATTATTCAAAAAAAGAATTGAGGTTGGTAAAAAATTATGGGATGTTTGTACCTTTCGAATCACTACGTCGAATGCGCTCGAGCATTTTCGATTGGCCAATCCGCTTCGTTACCGAACATCATCTCAGTAAAATTCAAAGCGTCGAGAGGTACAACCCCCAGGTTGGCATCCAGGATAGTACAGTAATCGCAATGTTTCCTGATGAGATAAAGGCATTGCGCATCGCTTTTAAGAAATTTCATTTCGCCACATAAATATGCCGGCTGCAGAGAATGCAGCCGGCTTTTTCATTCTGAGCGTAATGCAATTCTAATAGCTCAATTTGCAAAAGAATTTTTTATGTAGTACTAATTGTATGCAGCACATAATATATGAGTAAAAAACTTCTAATAGTCGAATCTCCTGCAAAAGCTAAAACGATTTCCAAATATCTCGAAGGAGAATATACTGTAAAAGCTTCCGTCGGGCATATCCGCGATCTTCCCAAATCCAATAAAAAAGCGATTGATATCGAAGCTGGTTTCCTTCCTCATTATGAGATAAGCAAAGGCAAGGAAGATATAGTTTCCGAAATAAAGCGTTTGGCTAAAACGGCAGACGAGGTTCTGATTGCTACCGACCCCGACCGCGAAGGCGAAGCAATAGCCTGGCACATTGCCGAAGCCGCAGGATTGAAGCATCCGAAGCGAGTCGTCTTCCACGAGATCACCAAGGATGCAATTATCGAAGCGTTGAAACATCCTCGCGATATCGATATTGACCTGAAAGAAGCTCAAGAAGCGCGCCGCGTCCTCGATAGGCTTGTAGGCTACGATCTCTCGGGACTCATATGGAAGAAGGTCCGCTATGGCCTTTCAGCTGGGCGCGTTCAATCACCCGCGCTTCGCATAATAATGGAGCGCGAACGAGAAATTCGAGCGTTCATTTCTCATAAATTCTGGGTCATCACTGCAGACGTTAAAAATAAAAAAGACGTGCAGTTCGTACTAAATTGCATTGTAGAACCAACGGAAAAGAAAGAAGCGAAGCGTATTTTGGAGCGCGGCAATGAAGGAAGCTGGATAGTCAAAGACGTGAACGAGACCGAAGCAAAGCGCTCTTCCCGCGCCCCGTTTATAACCTCCACCCTTCAGCAGGCAGCCTCTTCGCGCTTGGGCTTATCGCCTTCGAACACGATGCGCATCGCCCAGAAACTTTACGAAGCAGGACTCATCACGTATATACGTACCGACAGCACGAATCTTTCGCAAGTTGCAGTTGCTCAGGCTGCAAAAGTAATCGAAAAGAAATACGGAAAAGATCTCGTCGCATTCCATACATTTAATAAGAAAAGTAGGAACGCGCAGGAAGCTCACGAAGCGATCCGCCCTACCGATCTCTCGAAAGAAAACGCGGGCTTCGCGCCTGATCAAATAAAACTCTACAAGCTTATCTGGGCACGCACTCTAGCTAGCCAGATGGCCGATGCGAAAATTTTGCGTACAAAAATGATTGTCGAGGTAGACAAAGGCTCGGTACCAGATTTCTCTATTAATGGAACGCGCGTCATCACACCAGGTTGGTTATTGGCCGACCCAGCAGCCCGCGGCGAAGATGTTGAGCTTCCTAAAGTTACGACAGGAGAAACATTGAAGCTTGTCGAAATGCATCAGGAAGAAAAGGAAACCCAGCCGCCAGCGCGCTATAGCGAAGCCGGACTCGTCAAAGAACTCGAAAAACGCGGCATCGGCAGACCCTCAACCTATGCATCGATCATTAAGACAATCATCGATCGCGGCTATGTAATAAAAGAGCAACGGGCACTTATTCCCACTGATACCGGCGATGTCGTTTCAACTTTCCTCGAAGCAAATTTCGAACAATACATAAGCGACACCTTCACTGCATTCATGGAAGACAAGCTCGATGACATTGCTCAGGGCAAAACAACATACATCAAGGTACTTAAGGATTTTTATGGTGATTTTTTAAAGGATGTAAAATCAAAAGACAAAATAGAAAAGATCACGAACTTGGGCGCAGCTGATCCTTCTATGAAATGTCCCGTCTGCAGCTCGCCGATGATCATCAAGCTCGGGCGCTCCGGCAAGTTTCTCTCATGCGAGCGCTTCCCCGACTGCACGGGCGCGCGAACGATCGATGGCGTCGAGATGCAAGGCCCCCGCGATACAGGCGAGAAATGCCCCGACTGCGAAACTGGAATGCTCGTCGAACGCGATGGCAAGTTCGGCACCTTTATTGCATGCTCAAACTACCCAAAATGCAAGCATATTAAAAAGGACGAAGAAAAAGAGCGTGCCGCATCTACAGGTGTAACATGCAATGTCTGCAAAATTGGTGTGATGACAGAGAAGAACGGCCGCTTCGGCAAATTCTACGCCTGCTCGAACTATCCCAAGTGTAAGAATACAATTAATGCGAAACCAACCGGAAATATCTGCGAGATGTGCGGCTCTCTGATGATGCAAGGGACTAAGACAATTCCTGAACGTTGTTCGAATAAACAATGCCTGAATAACCGTCCTGATAAACTAAGCAAGGCAACATAGTCCCGCAATTCCTTTCTGTACTCAGAAAGGAAGATGGTTTGCAATCGACATAAAATCCCGCCTTCGCGGGATTTTATGTCGATTGCAAAGGCCGGAGCGATGTTTTTGTTTGAGGTCTTCCTCAAGGCAAAAACCGCGAGGCGGATGAGAAGCGAATACTTGGAGTTTCGCAAGGCCGGACCGCGACGGCGGGAGGCGGGCTCGCGGGTTTCACCAGCAGGAGAAAACCTGTGAGGCGAGATTTTTCCGTCAGGAAAAATACTTGTGACCGAAAACTATTCCAGAAAGATCTTCAAACAAAGCCTGCCCAAACAATAGGTCGGATAAACTCAAAAAGTAGGTATGAAAGCATGCAATCATTTTTAATACGATCTGATAAGGTTGAAGCAATATGAATTTTATTATTTAAATAAAATGAATATTGCTTTTTTTATTAAAGATTGATTTAATTAAAGTACACAAAATACAAATAACGAGCTCATCCTTGAGCTCAGAAAGTGGGCAAGGATGAGTCGTTCATATAAACGTACCGGCGGATGGTCGGGATAATATCCCCGCCACCTGCACAACAAAAACAGACAGCATAGCACGCGGGACTTCGGTCCCGCTTTTTTTTGATATTGCTCTCCTTCGCGCCTTTCCATACAATGAGAGAATGCAATCCATAAGTCTTAAAGAAATAACTTCACTCCTCAAATCCCCTACTTCAAAGGATATCGAACTTATAACAAAAGCTTATAATTTCGCACTTAATGCACATAAGGATCAGAAGCGCTTTTCAGGCGATCCGTATTTCCTGCATCTTTTCCAAACCGCAAAAATACTGGCCGAGCTTGGCATGGGAGCAACTACGATTGCAGCCGGCTTTCTTCATGACGCGATCGAAGATGTGAACGTGCTGCCTGCAACGATCGGCGAGGAGTTTGGCCCGGAAATCCTTTTTCTTGCGGAAGGAGTGACGAAGCTCGGCAAGATCCGCTATCACGGCTCCAATTGGCATACCGAAAGCCTCCGCAAGCTTTTTGTGGCTATGTCTCAAGACATCCGCGTGCTCATGATCAAGCTTGCTGACAGGCTTCACAATATGCGAACCCTCGAAAGTGTGCCGAAAGAAAAGCAGACGCGCATCGCGCTTGAAACGCTCGAGGTATATGCGCCGATCGCCTACAGACTCGGAATCGGAAAGCTCAACCGCGAACTGGAAGATCTTGCATTTCCCTACGCATTCCCCAAAGAATCGGAGGAGATGCGCCAGCTTATCGTAAAGCGCCAAGAAGAAATGATGATGGACCTCGAATATTTCCACGAAGCTCTTCGTAAAGTCCTCGCACGAAATGGATTCGCCAAGGCAGAAACAAGCTATCGCGTGAAAGGCATGTACAGCTTATACAAGAAGCTGTTGCGGCTGGATATGGATATTACAAAGGTCTACGACCTTTCGGCGCTTCGTATTGTGGTTGACTCAGTCGCCGACTGCTACCAAGCGCTCGGCCTCGTGCATAGCAATTGGCGGCCGCTTCCTGGACGCATCAAAGACTTCATCGCCTTCCCAAAGCCAAACGGCTACCAGTCAATACACACTACTGTATTCACCGGTGATGGCGGCCTTGTCGAAGTGCAGATCCGAACGCAAGAGATGCATAAGGAAGCGGAGTATGGAATCGCTTCGCACCTTTCCTACAAGCAAGGAGCAAAGAAAAAAGACGAGGCGCATCCGACACTTCTCTGGGTAAAGCGGCTTTTGCCTGAAATCGAGCAGACCGGCGGCCCGAGGCTTGCAGAAGGAAAAGAAGCCGCCTACTCCGATGTTCCCAATTGGATCAAAGAGCTCGTCGAATATCAGAAAGCTCACAATGACAAGGAATTTGAAGAGAGTCTCAAGGCGGATTTTTTCCAGCAGAGAATCTTCGTCTTCACCCCCAAAGGCGACGTCGTTGATCTTCCTAAAGATTCCACTCCAATTGATCTTGCATATTCAGTGCATTCCGGAATCGGCAACACAATGTCGGGAGCTAAGGTGAACGGCAAACTTGTTGCGATAGACACCCCGCTCAAGAACGCCGATATTGTCGAGATCCAAACCAAAAAATCTGCTAAGCCAAACAGAAAGTGGATCGACTATGCAAAGACCACAATGGCCAAGCGACATATTCGCCATGCGCTGGAGAAGGAAAAATAAAAGTGAATAAAATAAATAGGGACATGCTTTTCAGCATGCCCCTTTAATCCGGTCGAACATTCGCTACTTGCTTTCGCTTTCGTTTGTATCCAATCGGGTCTGCGAGTACTTTACATTAAGATAATGAAGACTGTATGAAATTTCAAATTAACTTTATGCGATTATATTAAAAAGAACTTCCAGATTTGAATGCGATTTGAGACGGCAGCGAGTAGCGCGACCAAGATGTATGAATAGTACTCCGCGGAAGCATAAGGCGCTGCCAACGAAAAAGCGCGCCAAATCTGGAAGTTCTTAAATGGAGAAGTTGCGGACAGAATATATATCCTCATCATCCTGCACCTTCTTCTCTTCCGGAGTGCGGTCGTCGATCGGCTTTTCATTAAGAGCGGTTTCAGGGTCAGCAGACACACCAGAAACTGCTGGCTCTTCTGCAGCCCCTGAATTAGAAACTTCCGGCGCAGATGAAATTATAGCTTCGGCCATTTCCTTAATTGTTTCTTCGGCAGGAGTCGGATCGGTTGATGCAGCTGCGGATTCAGGCTGTGAACTTTGTTTTTGGGTTGCAATATAGCGATCCATCATCTCCGTGACGCTTTTTGGCTTATTGGTGCGGAGCAGTTCAACGAGCGAGCGCAGATCGTCGCTTGAGAAAAAATCGATGACAACTTGGCCGCCATTATCGCGCTGCTGGATCTGCACGCGCGTGCCCAATGACTCCTGCAGCTTCTCCTCGATCTCGACAAGCTCCGGATCAAATGTATTTTCCTTCTTCCGAACGCGGTCTTTGGCGATGCGACGCGCTATAAGCTCCGCCTCCCGCACAGTGAGCTTCTTATACATTACTTCCTTGAAGAGAGTATCTTGCTCTTGCGGATGATCCACCAGCATCATAATCGGCCGCGTATGGCCCTCTGAGATCTTGCCGAGGCTAAGCGCCTCAAGAATATGTTCCGGAAGGGTGAGCATACGCAGCGTGTTCGTGACGTACTCGCGGCTCTTCCCTACTTTCTGGCCGATTTCCAAATGCTTAAAGCCGAATTCTTCGGCAAGGCGCTGAAATGAGCGCGCCCGGTCGAGCGGATTTAAATCCTCGCGCTGGATATTTTCGATAATCGAAAGCTCGAGCTTCAAGAGATTATTTTCTTCGCCTGTTTTGATGAGCACCGGCACTTGCGTCAGACCCGCAAGCTTTGATGCGCGGAGCCTTCTTTCTCCCGCTATAAGTTCGTAGACTGAACTTATGCCGCCGTCGGGGCGCTGCTCTTCCCTTCTCGTGACAACAAGAGCCTGAAGCACTCCATACTGTTTTATGGAATCGGCCAGCGATTGGAGCGCGGCCTGGTCGAACTCGCGACGCGGCTGGTATGGATTGGGCTTGATCTTGTCGACTTCGATCCAGAATATTGAGTCATTTTGAAATTGGGACACGGAGGTAAAAAGTTTAAATTTAAAATTCTAAAGCCAAACGTAAATAATCAGAATATTTATGGGAATTATATCACAGTGGGGCAAGCACGAACAAAATTGATTTTGAAGCTTTATTTCAGTACACTGATGAAAATGCCGGAGTGGCGTAATGGTAGCCGCGCACGACTCAAAATCGTGTCTCGTAAGGGGTGGAGGTTCGAGTCCTCTCTCCGGCACATTAAAAATCCTTAATTTAATTCAGTCTTTAAATAATTGACATGATCGATTTTACTTTATAATGTGAGTTGAGAGGTGTACTAATGATTCTCAATATTTTTGCGATACTTGGAGGTCTTGCATGCGTTTACTTTGCAATTGCATTTTATCTGCTTGGCCTGCGTTTGCTGCATAAGCAAGCCCGTCATATGTGCCTTGAATCAATTCCTGCGCACAAGATCGTTTGGGCCAGCCTATTTTGGCCTTTCTACAAGAATTTTCCGAAAATTATTTGGAGAGCCTCAACACTTTCCGATTAAGTTTCGACATTGAGTCCTGGCCGTCAAAACGGCCGGGACTTTTTCATATTTCATTCTTTATTTTTAAGGCGTCTTTAAATCTATGAACTTGCATAAACTACTTGACATTAAAAGTAGTTTATGGTAATGTCTTAAGTTAGTTTAAAAAAACAGCCAACCAAAGCCATATATTCACTGGAACTTCTTAATCGCTTAATAATACGAAAATGAAAGCATCATTATTTAATATGAAAAACTATCGCCTTGCAGCAATTACAGCTGTGTTGTTTCTTGCGCCCGCTATGACATTTGCCGCCTTTTTTAATCAAGATATCTTTACAGGTGGAACGGTAAATGGCGGCGGAGCGGTTAATGCAGGAGGTGCGGTAACTGGAGGAGGTTCAATCTTCGGCGGAGGTGCTATCCTTGGCGGCGATGCAGTATTCGGAGGCGGCACAACTGAAGGAGGTGGTGCAGTCTTAGGCGGCGGTTCTATTTTTGGTGGCGGAACTATTAATGGAGGAGGCGCGGTCCAAGGTGGAGGTGCTGTAATCGGAGGCGGATCTGTATTCGGCGGAGGAACTGTAAATGGCGGTGGCGCAGTTATCGGAGGCGGTTCCATTTTCGGGGGCGGTGCGGTCCAAGGCGGCGGAGCAGTACTTGGTGGCGGTTCAATCTTTGGAGGCGGTACAGTTTTAGGGGGTGGTGCCGTTCTGGGAGGAGGAGCTGTTAATGCTGGTGGAGCAGTCCAAGGTGGCGGTGCCGTATTCGGAGGCGGCACTGTGGATGCGGGCGGATCAGTTCTCGGAGGCGGTTCAGTCAATGGCGGGGGCGCAATGCTTGGAGGCGGCACAACCGAAGCAGGTGGTGCAGTCATAGGCGGCGGTTCTATTTTTGGCGGCGGAGCCGTTCTGGGAGGAGGAGCAGTAACGGGCGGAGGCACAACTGAAGGAGGTGGTTCTGTTCTTGGGGGAGGAACGGTTATCGGAGGTGGATCTATTTTCGGAGGCGGCACGGTCCAAGGGGGTAGCGCAGTATTTGGAGGCGGCGCTGTAAATGGCGGCGGAGCGGTCACTGCAGGCGGTTCAACATTTGGCGGAGGAGCGATTCAAGGCGGTGGCGCTGTGATTGGAGGCGGTTCGATTTTTGGAGGAGGTACTGTAGCCGCTGGATTCACCGGAAATGGCAACCCGACAAACAATACTGTATTCTAATTCCATACTAATTTTTGATTCTCACATTTGAATTTTAAAAAAATAAACAATCCGAAGATACTAGCGATAGTCGGGCCTACTGCATCGGGCAAAAGCGCATTAGCCGTCAGAATTGCAAAAAAATTCAACGGTGAAATCATTTCTGCAGATTCGCGCCAAATTTACAAAGGGCTTGATATCGGAAGCGGAAAAATAATACATCGCGAAATGCGGGGTGTTCCGCATTACATGCTTGATATTGCAAACCCAAAGCGTGTAATGAGCGTCTCGCAATATCAAAAGAAAGCCAATACAGAAATTAATAAAATATTAAAACGCGGAAAGCTCCCCATTATATGCGGCGGCACCGGATTCTACATCCAAGCCTTAGTTGATGGCGTTATTTTCCCTGAAGTGAAGCCGGATAAAAAGCTTCGGCGTGCACTTGCGAAAAAAAGCATGTCAGAACTTGGTGTAATTTTAAAAAAGCTCGATCAGAAACGTTTTAAGGAAATTGATACTAAAAATCCTCATCGACTTATTCGCGCCATAGAAATTGCGAAAGCTTTAGGAAAGGTTCCAAAAATAAAAGCAGTTCCCCTCTTTGAGACACTCCAGGTTGGAATACGACAGGATGATGGAATTCTTAAACAAAAAATAAATCTTCGTCTTAAAAAGCGCCTTAAGGCAGGCATGCTAGGCGAAGCGAAGAAACTCCAAGCGGGAGGGCTTAGCTACAAGCGAATGGAAGCAGTCGGGCTCGAGTATCGCTATATGGCCAGACACCTTCAAGGAAAGATTTCCAAGCAAGAAATGGCGAAGCAGCTTGAAGCGGAGATCTGGCACTATGCCAAGCGCCAGATGACATGGTTTAAAAAAGATAGAAGGATAAAATGGTTCGAACCTGAAAAGCTCGCCAAAATAAAAAGAGAAGTCCAAGAATTCCTCAATTGACTCTGCATGCCTTTCAGGTTTTGTGTCTTGCGGTCACAGGTTCTATGCTCGCCGTCGCTCGCATAGACCCGCGACCCCGCCTCGGTATTCCGCTCTACTGAGCGGAATATACCTCCGGCTCCCGCAGAGTATAAAAAACAATGCGCAGGCATTGTTTTTTATACTCTGCGGGCCCACTCCGACTCGAACGGAGAACTGCGCTTTTGGAGAGCGATGTTTTACCATTGAAACTATAGGCCCATACTCGTCAGATTATCACATTTATATAACCATTCCAATTATTAAAAAATGCCCCGCAGGGCAATTTTATTTCTTTGTTTCAACAAACTCAATGCGCTTCCTGAGCTTCTTGGAATACTTCTTGAGCTTGATTTTGCGCTCGACACCCTTCTTGTTCTTGCTGGTATAGCGAACCTCTCCGGTCTGTTTGTTCTTGAGCATTATAAGGCGATCTTGTGACATAGTGGTGATTTAATTAACGAGATAAGGATACCCAAAATCCCCGTAAAAAGCAAGGACCCCATTTACACTAAATGGGGTCCAGTTGTATCACTGGGCGGTATAACCGAAATCGAAGTGATCTTTGATCGCAAAATCTCCCGAAGATTCTTTCGCAACATATTTATTTCGATTTCAGGCGCATTGCTGTTGATGGCATTATAAAGCGATCTTGCAGCAGCTTTAAGATCGTTTGTTTCCGTGCGTGGAAATGTACTCACATTGCCTCCTTTTTCGAGTATACCGAAAAATGGACAAAATAAAAGGCGCCTGCTCACCAAGGCGCCTGTATACATCTCCCCTGAAGCAAAGCTGTTAGTAAGGGAGGTTGGTAAGTATATTACTCTAAAAATATGATTTGTAAAATGGTTACCTTCAATTTAATAATTTTTAGCATATTCTGAAAAAAGCTCGATAAGATGTTTCGTTTTTTCGCCAGGTTTCCCACTGCTTATCGTCCTCTCATCAATTCGCACTATTGGCACAATTTCTTTAAAAGAGGAGGTTATAAATGCTTCGGTTGAACTAAGAGTTTCCTCAAGCGTTAATTCCCTCTCTTCGATCTCGTAATGAGACTCTGCAAGCTCAAGCGCAACCTTGCGGGTAATGCCTTTAAGCATCATGTCTTTCGGGGTAACAAGTGCGTCGCCGATGAATGCAAAGAAATTGCTCGTTGCCGCCTCAAGAACCTTGCCATGTGAAGTATAGAGGAGTTCGATTGCGCCAACGCGATGGCGCTCCTCCTGCATCCGCACAGCTTCGATATAATTAAGCGTTTTCGATTCGGGCAGATATCGCTCAAATTCATGGCTGATGAGCATGCCGCCATTTTCAATGAATTGCTGGGGAAAGGGAGGAAAATCTTCCATCACAATATAAAAAGTGGACTTATTTGGCTCATACCGAATACCTTCGAGCGTTGGGCCTCCAGTAAGTATCACGCGCAAGATCGCTCGTTCTTGCTGGTTTTTTACAAGAAGTTTGGAAATCGCATCGGATATTTCAATATCAGAATATGGAACGGAAATATTTAAAGACCCGGCAGAACGGCGCAAACGCGCCATATGATCTTCGAAGCGAAAGGGCTTCCCATTGTAAACTGCAATGCCATCGTAAACACCATAGCCGCGGAGAATGCCGATATCATAAACGTTAATTGAAGCTTCGCTCGCTGGTAAAATCTCCCCATTCAAAAAGCAATACTTAGGCATGGGAATATTTTAGCATGGGAAAAGAGCCGAGGAAAAGAATTTTATTATCGAGAATTTTATATTAGCAAAAAACCTTCCGGAGTTCATTCACACTTGTGCGTCGGGTTGGACTCGGTCACGGATAATTTCATCGCCGCCGCTCGGAAATTTCCGCTACCCCGGCTCGGCATTTTTCTCTGCTGAGAAAAACATGCCTGCGCCTTTCTCGTCCAACATACAAACCAAGCAGATGGTTTGCTCCGACGCACAAGACAAAATCCCCTTTCGGGGATTGTCTTGTGCGTCGGGTTGGACTCGAACCAACGATGCCCGAAGGCCGGAGATTTACAGTCTCCTGGAATAGCCGCTATCCGACCGACGCATTTCCTATTTTACTGCCCTTTTAGATTACACTAAGCTTCCATTTTTTTCCACCCCAATTTAAAGCCCGCTTATGCGGGCTTCTTTGGTCGGAGATGTTCGAATTCGAGCATTCCTTGAATAGTTGCTATTCCCTGAGGAAAAACGGTTTGATTTATTCCATACCGCTGTATTTCGCGCCCACATAAAACGTAATAACGAAGAGCATGCCGAAGAACATCAGCCTCCGGCCTTGCGGAAGCTGCGAGTCCTCGCTTCCTCACCAAATATGTAAGTTTTACTTCGTCGCAGGACTTTGAGTAGGAATTAGTGCTTCAGCGATAATGCTTCCCTTCCTGCCTTTCTTGATATCGAAGCTGAATTCCCCATTCTTAACCCCCACAGAAACCGCTCCCCCTTTCACAAGGCCTTTGGAGATGATGAGCGAAGCTACGGGCGTGAGGATCTTGTTTTGAATGAGGCGCTTCAATGGACGCGCTCCGAATTGCGGATCATAGCCTTTTTCGGCAAGCAGTTTCATTGCTTCATTCGAAACCTCAAGCGTTATCTCCTTCTGCATGAGGCGTTCTTTAACCTGCCCGACCTGAATGTTGACGATTTTTTCTACTGCTTCTTTGCTCAGAGAATCGAACAATACGATATCGTCCAAACGGTTCAAGAATTCCGGCCTGAAGTGGTTCTTCAAGGCTTCCATGACCTTTTCTTTCATCTCTTCGTAATTCTGCTTCTCCTTATCGCCCGATGCGAAGCCTATTTTCTGCATTTTGTCGATATATTGCGAGCCGATGTTCGAAGTGAGAATGATGATCGTGTTTTTGAAGTTGACCATTCTGCCTTTGGCATCAGTAAGCCGGCCATTGTCGAGCACTTGAAGAAGCACATTGAACACTTCTGGGTGCGCCTTCTCGATCTCATCGAAGAGTATGACGGAGTAGGGTCTATGGCGCACAGTTTCAGTGAAGCTTGAGCTTTCCTCATGGCCGACATAGCCAGGAGGCGCGCCGATAAGCTTGGAGACTGAATGCTTCTCCATGAATTCTGACATGTCGAGGCGGATAAGCGATTTGTCGTCGTCGAACATGAACTCAGCAAGTGCTTTGGTAAGTTCGGTTTTTCCAACGCCAGTAGGGCCCAGGAAAATGAACGAGCCGATAGGCTTGTTGGGATCTGAAATGCCGGCGCGGCTCCGCTTGACCGTATCTGCGATCTTTTTGACAGCTTCGTGCTGGCCGATGATCCGCTTCTCGAGCTCTTCGTCCATGCGGGAAAGCTTTTCTGCTTCTTCCTCGAGCATGCGCGACACAGGGATGCCTGTCCAGCGCGCGACAACATCCGCAATATCGTTTTCGGTAATCTCCTCTTTGATGATTCTGCGAGAGCTTTGTAGCCGCTTCAAACGTTTGCTCTTAAGCTCGTAATCTTTCTCGAGCTGCGGAATTTTCCCATATCTAATCTCTGCGGCAAGCGAAAGATCGGCGCGGGCTTCTGCCCCTTCCGCCTCTCTCCGCATTTCTTCGAGCTGTTTTTTAATTGTCTTAATATCTCCGACAGTCTCTTTCTCATTCTGCCATTTCAATTCGAGCTCGGATGTCTTTTCTTTGAGATCGGCGATCTGCTTTTCGATTTCCTTGATGCGAGCCTTCGTCTGGGTGCTCTTCGACGCTCCTTCGGCGCTCACATCTTTCTTAAGCGCTTCGCGTTCTATCTCAAGTTTCATGATTTTCGAATGCGTCTCCTGCAATATCGGAGGCATGTTCTCAAGCGCGATTTTGAGGTGCGACGCGGACTCATCTATAAGGTCGACGGCTTTGTCAGGCAAAAATCTGTCTGTTATATAGCGGCTGGAGAGGTTCACTGCGGCGCGTATTGCATCGTCAGTGATGCGGACGCCGTGATAGAGCTCGTAGCGCTCCTTAAGGCCGCGGAGAATCGTGATCGCATCCTCGATCGAAGGCTCGTTCACATACACAGGCTGAAATCTTCGAGTGAGCGCAGGATCCTTTTCGATATGCTTCTGATATTCGCGGAAGGTGGTAGCTCCGATTGCGCGAAGCTCGCCGCGCGCAAGCGCAGGCTTCAGCATATTGGAAGCGTCAACCGAGCCTTCTGCCGCGCCTGCGCCGACTATGGTATGGATTTCGTCGATAAAGAGAATCACTTTGCCGTCGGCTCGCTCAACTTCTTTGAGGATATTCTTGAGGCGTTCCTCGAATTCGCCGCGATATTTCGTGCCTGCAATGAGCTGGCCGAGATCGAGCGATACAAGCTCCTTGTCTCTCAGTGATTCGGGCACGTTTCCTGTCGCTATGCGCGTCGCAAGCCCTTCAACGATCGCAGTCTTGCCGACTCCCGCTTCGCCGATAAGTATCGGATTGTTTTTGGTGCGGCGGCTAAGTATCTGTATGATGCGCGAAATCTCCTCGTCGCGGCCGATGACCGGATCGAGCTTGTTTGCAGCTGCCGCTTTGGTAAGGCTCTTTGTATACTTCGCAAGAGCTTTGAACTTCTTGGGCTGAGAGGAATCGGCTGCCTTTCCAGTCTTGAGCTCTTCAAGGACTTTGATGACGCGCTCCTTGTCAATACGGAATTTTGCGAGAATTTCGCGAGCAGTTCCGGGTACTTCCATAAGAGCGATGAAAAGATGCTCGGTAGATACAAACTCGTCATTCAAGCGCGAAGCAATCTTCGATGAATTCTCGATCGAATGTGCGAGCTCAGGAGTAAGATAAATTTGATATGACGGAGAAAGTGTGCCAGTCGCATCGGGTGACTCAACCGCTTCTAATAATGAATCGGTAAGAAGTATGGTGTCGATCTCAAGCTTATCGAGAATCGAAGTCACCATGCTTTCTTCCTGGAGTATGAGCGCTGTAAGAAGGTGAAGCGGATTGACGTGGTTCTGGCCGCGCTCGATCGCCAGCTCATGCGCCTTCCGTATAGCCTCCTTCGCTTTTGTTGTGAAATGATTGAATGGGGGCATAGCTAAATTGTGAATTTAATAAATGTTGAATCAATTAAGAATATTGAAATGTACAGTATAACGAAATAAATGATCTGTCAATTTAACCCAATGTGTATCCGGTAAAAGAGAGTAAATGTTAATGGAGCAAGATTAATAGAAAGTGGGTGTATCGAGCAGTTCGATTAAATAATAATTCGGTATAGAGCTATTCTTAATTCAGGCGGCCTTCTCTTAAAATGCATAGTTCCCTCCGCTTGCTCTATTTTACCATATGCGTCAAGGATGCAAAATGGCACGCGATCCGACCCTCTTTTATACAAATTAATGGAGGAATTCTTTCTTTTTTATTGTCAAAATCTTCTTACCTTCCCTATTTTCATGTGGTATGTGTAAAATTCTAAAAAAGCCGACCCTCAATTAAGGGGCCGGCGGAATTTGTCGTAGAGAGCACATTATTATTGCGCTGGTTGTTGCCGGCGTTGAAGCCGAACTTGCTTAAAGCAATCTGGCTCAGTCCACGTGGTCTCGTCAGAAAGGAATGTTTGCGGCATGTTCAGTTCATGTTCGATCATCTCAACGCGAGCTAAGAGATCAAACTTTGCACCGTTATTTCTCCGAATGTGATACCAAACACCAATTACGAGAAACAAAACAGCGTAAATGAGTACAGCGTTAGATGTAGCTGGATTTGTTTGAGCAAAGAAGTAGCTGACAACAACTAAAGTGAGAGCGATGCCGAAACCATAATCGATATCCCGTTTCCGACTATCACATAATGTCTTTAGTCTTTTCATACATACTAACTTTTCATTGTTTTCCATTGGAAAACCTCCCTTTTTAATATGCACTAACTACTTAACAATGTCAACTACGGCCTCCACTGCCCTTTCCGCATTCTCCTTCGTAGTTTTCCTGCCCAAAGTGAATCTCAGACTCGAGGCAGCGCAGTCTTTGCGGCCGAGCGCTTCGACGACATATGAATTATTATTTTCCGCAAGGGTCCGACAAGAACTCGAATACGAGCATTGGATTCCTTTGCTATCGAGCTTGATCACAGCAAATTCAGCATCAAGCCCCGGAAAGCAGATATTGACATTGTTCGGCAGCCGCTTTTCTTTGCTTCCATTCAAAGTGGCTTTTGGAAACTTCAAAAGAATTTCTCCAATCATAAAATCGCGAAGTTCTGCAAGCCGTGTTGATTCTGATTCCCTCATCTCAGTTGCGATCGAAAGTGCTTTTGCAAAGCCAACTATAAAAGGCACGTTTTCCGTTCCCGAACGAAGGCCGCCTTCCTGCCCTCCTCCATAGATTAGCGGTTCGATAGAAATTCCCTTTTTTACAAAAAGCAGCCCGATTCCTTTCGGCCCGTAGATTTTTGAACCATCAAGCGTCAGAAGATCGCAGCCGAGACTATCTGCAAAACAGTCGAGATAATTCGGCCCTTGGCTAGCATCGGTATGCATGTAAGGGAAATCGAACTTCCCACGTTTATTCCGTTCCTTGAAATCGCGAACTGCGCGAGCTATCTGAGCTACTGGCTGAATCGTCCCGATCTCATTGTTGATGAGCATCACAGATACGAGCACTGTGTTTTCTTTGAGCGCAGTCGCGATCGCTTTCGAGTCCACGATTCCCTCTTCCGAAACGCCAATATACGTGACTTCTCCACCCTCTGCCTCTATCGCTTTAAACGCCTCAAGCACCGCCGGATGCTCGATAGTGCTGGTAATGAAATGAGGGTTCCTAAGGCGAAGTGTCATTGCTTTCTTGAAAGCACCGAGAACCGCCATATTGTCCGACTCGGTACCGCTTGCTGCAAAAAAAATCTCATCCGTTCTGGTATGAAGAATTTTTGCGATTTCAAGCCGGGCCTTATCACTTGCCTCGCGGGCTGCAACGCCTTCTTTGTAGAGGGCCGAGGGATTGGCAAACGTTTCGGAAAAAAATGGCATCATTGAAATGAGCACCTCCGGATCCACGGGAGTTGTTGATGCATGGTCAAGGAAGATTCGGCTGTTTTCAATATTTTCTTTCATATATTCACATTATAATGCAAGCGCCATTTTCCAAAAGATATTTAAATTCCTCAAAACCACTCAGATCGTCTCATACACCACAATCTCACGGTCGTGAGATTGTGGTGTATGAGAGAAAGCATGCATTTCAGCACTTTTATTTTACATACTATTTCATGAAGAGTGAATTTGGATCTTTTTCATCCTCATCTTATACTTATTTCCTATGGATCTAACTACTCTGAATAATTATTCCCTTTATATTATAGCCGCCTTTGCGCTCCTCTCCCTTATTCTGCTCATATGGGTCATTCGCCTCGAGGTGCGCTTTCGAAAGCTGGTTCGAGGAAAGAATGCCGTAAGCCTAGAAGACATGCTTGCATCCGTTGTCCGCGATATGAACGGACTCAAAAAATACCGGGAGGAATCGCTTGGCTATCTGCAGGCAATCGAAGCACGCATCCAAAAGAGCGTGCAGTCTGTCGAGACATTGCGCTTCAATCCTTTCAAGGGCATCGGGGAAGGCGGCAACCAGAGCTTTGCCACCGCGCTTTTAAGTGAGAGAGGCGACGGCGTTGTCATCTCCACGCTCCATGCCCGAGATCGCATGAGCCTTTTCGCAAAACCTGTCAAAAGTTTCGCCTCTGAGCACGACCTGACCGAAGAAGAGCAGCATGTGATCGCAAAAGCGAAGGAAACGCTCGGTTTAGATTCAAGGAAAAAATAGGATTTAAAAGGGCGCACGTTGCGCCCTTGTTTTAAGTTTACTTTGCAGTTGGAATAAATTTTACCCGATATGGCTCAGCACGTTTGGCAATTTCTAATTGCAATGACAAAAGCATGGGCTTTTGATGCCAAATGCTGATATACATATTTGGAACATTGCCCGTAATGGATATTGCAACGATTCCCTCTTTGCCAAGAAATGCTTTCTCAATATCTAATTTCACCTCGCCAACAGTCATGTCATCTCCTTTTTTGGAAGTTCCATCCGGGTTTGCAGCAGGAGCGCTCGCTAAATACGAGCGCTCTTTTTCTTTTATTTCACTTGATAAAAGTATCATAATGGTGTATTTTTCTGTCATGTAGCGGCCTCTTCGCATGAGACTCCTTCACAGTACTTGTGATAAGCCGCTGCCGCAAAAGCGCCGACCGTTACTCGGCGCTTTTCTATTTGCATTGCAATTAGGCCACATAAAGAGTACATTAGGTACCAATGACGCAAAAAACCGCACAACAAAATACGGTGCGTCCTCCTGTCATCGCCATAATTGGCCATATCGACCATGGTAAATCCACCCTTCTCGATTATATTCGCAAAGCGAACATCACCGACAAGGAAGCAGGCGGCATCACGCAGCATATAGCCGCATACGAAGTGCGGCATGATGCGCCAGATGGCAGCGAGAGGCATATTACATTCCTCGACACTCCGGGGCATGCTGCTTTTTCGTCGATCCGGGCGCGCGGCGTAAAGATCGCAGATATCGGCATTCTTGTCGTTTCTGCCGAAGACGGCGTGAAGCCTCAGACGCTCGAAGCGCTCAAAGCCATTCAAGAAGATGGGCTTCCCTATATTGTTGCCATCAATAAAATAGACAAAGATACCGCCAATATTGAGAAGACGAAAATGAACCTTGCTGAGAATGGAATATATATCGAAGGCTACGGCGGAAATATTCCTGTCGTCGAGATTTCCGCCAAGACCGGCAAGGGCATACCTGAGCTCCTCGATATGATGCTCCTCGTCGCCGACTTGGAAGAATTCAGAGCCGACAGTGAAGCGCCAGGCAGCGGCCTCGTGCTTGAAAGCAATCTTGATCCGAAGAAAGGCCTCTCCGCAACTCTTATCGTGAAAAACGGCACGATCATCAACGGCAAATTTGCTGCCGCTGGCGGTGCCATTGCTCCTATCCGGTTTATGGAAGATTTTTTGGGCAACCAAGTCAAAAGCGCCACGTTCTCCTCCCCTGTCCGGATTGTCGGATGGGATAAATTGCCGCCGGTCGGAGCTGAATTTTTCACTTTTGATACAAAAAAAGAAGCCCAAGAACATGCACTGCCGTACGCGGCAGAAAAGCCGCTTCAAGCAGAACCGCTTCCCGACGCCGAAACCGGCATCTTGGTTATTCCAGCAATCGTAAAGGCAGATACCGTGGGCTCGCTTGAAGCAATCAGCCAGGAGCTTGCAAAACTTTCGACGGAAAAAGTCCAGGTTCGCGTGGTACTCTCAGGCATTGGAACAATAAGCGAGAATGATCTCCGCAATTCGGAGGGCAACCCAAACACAGTCGTCGTGAGCTTCCATGCAAAGCCGGACGCAAAAGCCGCAAGCTATGCGCTTCGGACAGGGATTACTATTCACGAATTCGATATTATTTATAAGCTTACCGAATGGCTCGACGCATATATCAAAGAGCGGACGCCAAAAACTCTGGAAGAGCGCGTTACTGGCACGGCAAAAATCCTTAAATTTTTCAGCAAAGCGAAGGATAAACAAGTGGTCGGAGGAAGAGTCGAAACTGGCATGCTAAAATCAGGCGAAAATATCAGGCTGATGCGGAAAGATGAGGAAATCTCCATAGGAAAGATCCGGGAACTTCAGCAAAATAAAAATAAAGTTTCTGAAGTAAGCGACGGCACGGAATTCGGAGCGCAGATCGAATGTGCTACGGACATCACTCCCGGAGACCGCATTCAGGCGTTTGAATCTATCGAACAATAATTATGAATTATGGCTTTTCACGATGAAAAATTAGCAGAACAGCTTCGCGAGCTTGCAGCCGAATACATCAGCCGGGAGTCGAACCGGCAATCGCTTATCACAGTGACAAGCGTGCGCACGTTTGATGCAAACAAAAACGCAACTATCTACTTTACGGTATTTCCCGAAGACCAGGAAAACACCGCTCTCGACTTCCTCAAGCGCTGTC
>DAIPMQ010000001.1:6272-6557 GCA_036768625.1 Parcubacteria group bacterium | reverse complement strand
GCTTCAGAATGCCCTGACGAACCGCCTGGTTCCACATCAAGCGCAAGCGTACGGAGTTTAAGGAATTCGTAAAGGAAAAAGCGCTTCTTGGCCGTGTCCCCTTCTTCGACTTTCAAATTGATCTCGGCGAGAAAAACCGCCAAAGAATCGAAGAGATAATTCAGGAGGATAATAAGGGCGAGTAGTAAGTAAGAAAAAACCAAGATAGAATGACACTACCGGCCTGGTAGCCAAGTGGTAAGGCGCACCTCTGCAAAAGGTGTATACGGGGGTTCGATTCTCCCC
>DAIPMQ010000001.1:0-6262 GCA_036768625.1 Parcubacteria group bacterium | reverse complement strand
TTTTTGAGGCCTGGAGCAAGCAAACTTCTTTGCTTGCATGGGAGAATCGAAAGACTTTCCATTATCGAGTCTTCGAGATCGGAAAATACCTCCGTATGGTAGTCGAGATTCTCCCCCGGGCTTCTTCCTCTCAATTGAATTTCTCCTCCAACTCATGTTTAATTAGCTCTATGCCCGGGTGGCGGAATTGGTTTACGCAGAGGACTTAAAATCCTTCACCAGCAATGGTTTGCGAGTTCGAGTCTCGCCCCGGGCACACTGATTGAAAATTCAATAATACTAAGGTACTATTGTTTTGATTTAGGAATTAATTATTTGCGCCCATAGCTCAGTTGGTAGAGCGCTCGCCTCTTAAGCGATTGGTCGTTGGTTCGAATCCAACTGGGCGCACAGCGACGAAAACAACCTCCACTGCTGGAGGTTTTTTCGCGCTATGCGAGGCGGAGCGATGTTTGCTTAGCAAAGCAAATCGAGAGCCGTGGTCGCAGAAATTTCCGAGTGGCCCGACAAGGAAATTATCTGTGACCACGAAATTAAATTATTTGACATACAGGATCAAATATAAGAGTATCTCAATAGAAAAGGAGATATAAATGACAATAAAATCCCTAACGAATGAGCAACTTGTGGAAAAGCTCAAAGAACGAACCTGTCGCTTGGCTCAATTCCTCGATTTATCTGGACCGCCGATAGCAATTACGAGAGAAATCGGATTAATCGTAGATGCTGCTCGACAATTATATGGGAGAGAAGTTGTGGATGCAGACATCAATAGATATCCAGCCATAACTCAAGCTCTCGAAGCGGGTAAATGCTCAAATTGTCTTGATGCTCCAGTTTTAAAGGAAGATGAATTGGGACTCTGCGATAGCTGCAGAAAATATCACTTAAAAATGCCGAATTAGCCATAGTGTAAAACGGCTCAAAATCTCTGTATGAAAACTCCACAAGCCTCGCGATCATATCAAAAGGCTTTTTTTATTTAAAAAACTGCTTACCTTTCATTCTTCCGCGTAATCAAATTTTCATTTTCATATGAAAATTTTTCATACAAAGCACATTGCAATTCCTATAATTAAGATCGAATTTCTTTAAGATAAACATTACCATTCTAATAAAAAAACATGTGGAAACCGCATTTTCGATTCGTATCGCTGCTTGAGCCCAAAAATGCCGCAACTATCGGCGTGGCAGGAGCAATGATCATGTCAGCAACATTCGCTAACGCATCATTCTTCCAGCAGGCAGACACATCGGTTACAAGCTTCGTAACAACAGGATCAACCGTAAACACAGGCTTTACTCCCCTTCAAAGTTCACAGCTTTATGACAATAACGGCAATTATATTGGCAATACCTCCCAGCCGTATGCCTCATTTGGGACAACACAGCCTCAACAACAATTCACCAACAGCTATTTCGCCTCGCCAAACAATAACAGCTCTTCGGGAATCTTTTCAACTTACAACAATGGTCAACCAATAAATTCGTCTTCAGTGAACGTATTGGCAATCGGCGATGATATTGTACATGGCATCGGCGCCACCAATAGCGGAGACTTACTAAATCTTTTGGGACAAGCCGAGGGTGTAACTATCATCAATGCAGGCAGCAGCAACCTCACCACTGCACAAGTTTTGCAAGGAATTGACGCGGCCCTCTCCACCTATCATCCGAATGTTGTAATCCTCATGCTTGGCGCAAATGATGCAGCGCAGGGAATTGCAATGCAGACGGAGTTCAGCAATCTGCAGCAAATCGTCCAGCATATTGAGGCAACAGGGGCAAAAGTTATCATAGTCGGCGATTACAGAGGTACAGTGAATGCCACTTATGAATCTTCATACTCGCAGCTTGCTTCAATGACAGGAGCCTATTACGTTCCGAATGCTTTGGATGGAATCATCGGCAATTCGGCAATGATGTCTGATGGGATTCACCTCAACAATCAAGGCTATTTCCTTCTCGCATCGCGCATCGATCCCGCATTCCGCATTGCGCTTCAAGCGGCAGTAAATGGAAATGGCTACAACAATAACTATTACAATAATAATTACGGGAATAATCAGAATTCCACCCTTCAGGTAAACTGCACAGCTACGCCTTCATCAACAAGCGTTGGCCAATCACTCACATGGCAAGCAGTTGCAAGCGGGGGCACAGAAAATTATACGTACAGCTGGTCTGGAACCGACGGACTAGCCGGCACGAGCCGCCAGCTCATGGGCTCCTACGCCACTCCAGGGACGAAATCTGCGACGGTTTCAGTAATATCCGGCAATCAGCAGACATCGGCAACGTGCAGCACTACCATTACCCAAGTTGCCCAAGTAGGCGCCTGCTTCTACCCTAACGGCCAGCCGATGTACCCGACGAGTGGAAATAATTACATATATCCTTCGAGCAACTCGAACGGAAGCATTTTTTCCGGTTCGTATCTGAATAATCAGATGTACCCAGCTTCAAACTTCCAATCGTACAACGGAACAACGGCTGCTGGTTCCTATCCGTATGGATATGGGAATCAAGTGACATATTTGAGCAACACGCGAAACAACATTCACAGCAACATCCATACGAATATTCATTATTAAGAACGATGAGCGAGAAATATTAACGAAAAAATCTCTCCTCGGAGAGATTTTTTACAAATAAGAGTAAACTGCAAAGTGCTGGGAAGAGGATTTGAACCTCCACGCTCTTGCGAGCACCAGCTCCTAAGGCTGGCGTGTCTGCCAATTTCACCATCCCAGCTTACTCCCCCATCATAGCAAAAACCTTGTTTCGGAGCTTTATTTTAATCATTGACTTTTTAAAAAAACTATTATAAAATACTAGCGAAATAGTTCTATCAAAATTTGGAGAAAAAGAAAGGAGAACAGCAATGTTCATTAGACGCTTTGGTTTGCGAATCTTAGCAATAGGATTTTTGCTCCTATGCATTTGCATACCGTTGTATTTAGTATTATCCCTGATTTACCTTTACGAAACTGCTGACGGGAGCGGATTTAGTCTCGGTCATCTGTTCATGATTTTGATTGTGGGGATATTAGTTTTGATCATCTCACAACTTAGAATCAAAGAAGTAAATCCCGGATTCCAAAAATATTCCACTATATGGGGATTTGTACTCATGGTGCGCATTGGCAGGCGGAAAGAAGAGCAGGAAGATAAGCGGATACAAGATCCTGTTTCCAGGCCGCCGCTCGGAGTGATAGTCGCCCCCGGGCCACTTCTCGCTTTTGGGCCGCTGCTTGGCATGGTAAAAACCTATGCAACTGGCGAACTTCAAATTGATATTTCGTCTCCGCCCAAAGACAGGACTAATCCTGATCCCAATGCGGAACGACCCTATTTGAGGTACGTACCAATTGCAGTAAGTGATGATCAGTCGGTAATTACCGTCTACGACGAATCATTCCGGCTTCAATTCGCTAATCTTGAAACCTCAATCAGATCACGAAAAGAAGATCTGTGGTCTGAAAAAATTGAGGAGGAGGAACAAAGGCTCGGGAAAAAACTTACTTACGAAGAAAAGGCTAGGTTAAAGCCCACAGAAGAAAGCCTTCAACGTTATGAAAAAAAGCTGCGCGAGGAGTTCCCCGCCACTGATGCGGACAATAAACCGTTTGCATTAGATACAAAGCTTACAGTCGGAGGAAGAATCTTTGACCCTGTTCAATTCGATATGGTGGTGGGAAGCTATGATACTTTAGGCAAGAACATCACCCGAATCGCTCAAGACGTCCTTCAAGAAATGGCGGGCCGCTATACTCTCGGAATGGCTAAGATACTAAAACCGAAGTTCCAAAAAGCTTTGCGACACAGGCTTGAGCAGGAAATAATCGATCCTGATTGCTCCGAATTCGAAAAGAAGAAGGCATATAGTTGGGGCTTCCAACTTACTCGAGTTGCGATCACAAGTTGGGGTGTTGCATATTCGATCAACCTGCGCGCTGCTGGAGTTGTTTCTTCAAGTCATCGAATCCAAGAAGAAACGAATATTGGCATCGGCGACCGGGCTCGGGACAAAGAACGCCGCATGGTCGATGTCGACCTGCAAAATGCAATGAACAATATGATGGGAACACCTGAAGGTAAATCCGCTGCTCGGGAAGAGACCATTCGCATTGCTGCTCGGGAATTTCTCCCGAAAAACTTGCGAGTTCTTAATGTGGGAAACTCCAATCTTGCAGGAGATATTCTTGCCGGCATTTCAGGAGCCACAGAAGCACGGGACGAAAGCCCGGTTTCCAAAACTGAACCAACGCAGTCAACTTCGCAGTCACAAAACAAGCAGTCAGCTACGCAAGACAAAAGAGATGAAAAGCGCGCTGGAATACCCAACCAAAAAAGAGGAGACAAGCGCCACTCACGAAACCAGGGTCAAAGGAGGGATACAAAGCCTCCGACACAGCCCTAAAATATATTTAAAATTCCAAATTTAAATCTCGCAACCGCCAGGATAACCATATTCCTGGCGGTTTTTTTAATTGACTTTATAAATTTTTTATGATATAATAGAAAGGAACTCATAGAACTTTGAAAATTTGAATAAGGAGAAGAGATGCAGAGAATTCAAGAAAAAACCACAAGTATTTATCTCGAGAGCAGATTGGGGTTGAAGAAATTTTTCGCCAAATATCCTATTGGGAGCATCTTGCTTGGAATATTTTCGGTAGCATGCGCCCTGTTCGTCATTTGGAAAGTTTATTACTGGACTGCACTTCATGTGGTATCAACACAAGAAGTGATCGCCCAGAAACCGGGGCGCATCGCCCCAGTACTTGCTCCCCTACCCGTCCAAGAGATGACTGCCCCAACGATTCGGCATCAGCACTTGGTAATCCCTGGAGGAAAAATTATCCTTGGCGGAATTATCTTACTGTTCATTGCAATCCTTTTTGGATTAATGATGAAACGTGGATATTTTTCCTGGATGAAAGTCGGCATTTCCCTTCAAAGAACGCATAGACGCAGATTTATTTTCGCGATCATCGGAGTGCTCGGGTTGAACATACTGCTCTTGCTGGTTGTAGGACCTGAGAAATTCCTTATCATACTGCAAACAAGGCAGTTCTGGTTCTATAACGCCTGCATAGGGCTGTATCTCTTCTGGAGAGTGGAGGAAACCCCCGATGGTCCTCTCTATAGGAAATGGATCGGCATCGCTGCAGTTGCAGGAACACTTTACTTTCTTATCCTATGGGTAACTGGAGGATCTGGATTTCAGAACTTTCATTTATTTGGGAGTAGTCCAGGATCTGCTCAAAGCACCGTAGCTCTTGCAGATCATGGAGATGTTCAAGCAGCGGCGCTTGGTGTTGGGCCTCTTACCAAAGACGTCCAATACGCAAAAGACAAATATTTTCCGGACGACCCGGTTATGTGGTCAGTTGCCATGTATGAATCATCCGGACATCAGTTCGTTCTGGATAACAATGGCAACGAAGTCGTTGATGCAGAAGGCAAAAAAAAGGTCTACTGCAATCCCCTCGAAGGGTCCACAGCGTGCGGCTTGTTCCAGATTATTCAAAGAACATCCGACGAAATCGGCCAACAGCTTTACGGCATGTCTGCCAAAGATTGGGAAAACGGCGGCGCAGCAAGCAAAGGCTACGATCGGATGACACTGGATGGCAATTGCAGAAGCGCCCTCTATCTTCGAACCCACGACGGTCTCGCCCCATGGCAATCGTCGTACCCAGGATGGGAAAAAGTTGCTCGGCTGCAGTTCGGGCCTTCAGTAATGGACTTGACGAAAATTGACAGCGTTACCATTTTCCATGGAAACCCTGTCATCGCGTCGAGCAGCAATATTCGAAGCGCGATACTGCAAGCTCCATCGGCGCCGGACTTTTCTGAAACTTACCATATGGCAACTACCAATTTCTGCACTATGGTTCGCCAGCTGGAAGGGAAAAATTACTGGGTGCGAATCGATCACGGGACGCATCATGATCCCAAGAAGCCGCAAATCGAAACAATCCTGGGCGTTGAAGGATCCGACTGGGGGGAATTCGACAGCATGTCATTCCAATCGGCGACCGGAGAGGATATTCCGATTATTTTCCTCTACCGGCATCGCGAGCGGGGCCAAGACTGCGCAACAGTCGCCTGGTAATAGCACATTCGCTTAACACAAGGCCGCCTTTTCAGAGGCGGCCTTTTTTCTATATAAATAGTATTAAAATGCAAAAGCCGCCAAAGCACTCTCGTAGAGCTCGGCGGCTTTTGATGGTTGCTATCAGAATATGAACTG
>DAIPMQ010000033.1:7259-8000 GCA_036768625.1 Parcubacteria group bacterium | reverse complement strand
TATTTTTTAAGCTATTATAGTTTGAGGCAATGACGCTTATGACACGGCTGAGCCTGAAGCAAATAAAGCCTGCCCACAATAAATATTGGGCAGGGAAGTGAGGTGGCACCGCGCTCAGCAGATTAAAAATCTCGAACGCCCTTACAAAATTTTCACGCAAGTGGAATTTTTGTAAGGGCGTTTTTTATTATAAATTCAAAATTACAAATTAATAGCCAAAAGCAATGGAACGCATATTTATAAAAGATCTTTCGCACCATATCGATCAAGAAATTCTCATCAAGGGCTGGGTGGATGTCCGTCGCGACCATGGCAAGCTTATTTTCATCGATCTTCGCGATATGAGCGGGAAGGTTCAAATGGTCGCCTTGCCGAACCATGCTGAGGCGCATGTGGCGGCAAATAAAGCGCGAGCCGAATGGGTGCTTGAAGTCATTGGGAAGGTCAATAAGCGTCCTCTAAAAATGGTAAAGGAAGGTCTTAACGGCGATATTGAAATTGAGATTACAGCGATTATTATTCTTTCAGAAACGAAAGAATTGCCATTTGAAGTTGGCACAGAACTTAATCTCGATACATACCTTGATTATCTGCCTCTGACCTTGCGCACTGATCGGGCGAAAAATATTTTCAAAATACAGGAAGCAATTCTTCAGGAATTTCGGGCTGGCCTTAAGGAACAGATGTTTACTGAATTCCAAGCTCCGGCGCTTGTAGGAGGAGATGCTGAAGGGGGAGCCG
>DAIPMQ010000033.1:3639-7249 GCA_036768625.1 Parcubacteria group bacterium | reverse complement strand
GTTGATTACTACTATGACCAGAAAGCGTATCTTGCGACAAGCCCGCAATTCTATAAGCAGATAATGGTCGGAGTTTTTGAGCGCGTCTTTTCAACTCCGAAAGTCTTTCGTGGGGAAAAGCATGCGACAGCCCGGCATCTTTCGGAGTACAGCTCGATGGATTTTGAAATGGGATTTATCAAAAATCATACCGATGTCATGGCGGCGCTTGAACAGATTATGCGCAGGATAATATTGAGGATGAAAAATGATTTTTCCGCGATATTCAATGAATTTAACACTGTTGTGCCGATCCTTCCTGAAAAGATTCCCGTGCTTAAGCTTCGCGAAGTTCAAGAAATAATCGAGAAGGAATTCGGCGGCAATGCGATCGGAGAGCCGGACCTCGAGCCCGAGCATGAGCGCCAGATCTGCGAATGGGCCAAAAGTGCGCACAACTCTGACTTCGTATTCGTGACGCATTATCCGGTTTCGAAGCGCCCATTTTATACCTATGAAGACGAAAGCGATCCAGGGTTCACCAAAAGCTTTGATCTTCTTTTCCGTGGCCTTGAAATTACGACTGGCGGCCAGCGCGTGCATAATTACGATGAATTGATTGAGCGCATGAAAATGAAAGGCCTAAATCCTGAGCAGTTTGCATATTATCTTCAAGCCTTCAAATACGGCATGCCGCCCCATGGAGGATCTGCAACTGGCCTTGAACGCCTAACTGCGCGGATGCTTGAGATTTCAAACATCAAAGAAGCTACGCTTTTCCCGCGAGATGTAAACCGAATAGATATCAGATTATCGCAGTAAAGTTGACATAAAATAATTATGTGATATATTGAGACTATGACAAATAACCGCCAGCAAAAAAATATTCGAAATCAGGGGAATTTTTGTGTCCCAATGATCTCAGTAGCCTATCTTACATTCAGGCTTATTTCCAGCTGCGGGCATTCTAAATCCTAATTTCTTAATTAAAGAATTTTAGAGAGACCTCGGCTGAATGGAAGCCGAGGTTTTCTTTTGGCATCTGCGCAAATCTCATATGCGCATTACTTTGTTCTTTAAATGGAGAAAAATATGAACGCAACGAAACGAGTAGTGTTCTTGAATGGTCCTCGAGTGTACTTGCGGCCACCGCGTGAAAGCGATCTTACATTGTTTGTCCAATGGATGAATGATCCGGAGTGTCGTAAATATCTACAAAGCCATCTTCCAATGCTGGAAGCGGATGAAAAGGGATATTTAGAAAGAGCTTTCAGCGGCAAGCCGAACAATATCAATCTTGTTATTGTTCTTAAGGAGAATGACCAGCCGATAGGCAATCATGGGCTTCACTTGGGAAATTCAAAAGATAAAGTCGGCACTACAGGGACGCTCATCGGCGAAAAAGCAAGCTGGGGAAAAGGGTATGGGCCTGAAGCAAAGATGTTGATGCTAGAATATGCATTCAATACTCTGAATGTCCGCAAAATTTACTCATTTGTCTACGGACCGAATGCCCGAAGCAAGCGGAGCAATGAAAAATGCGGATACAAAATAGAGGCGACTTTGCCTCAAGACACATATATCGATGGGAAATACGTTGAAAAGCATATTTATGCAGTATATCGTTCCGACTGGGAGCCTCTTTGGGAGCAGTTTATAGATCGCAACCCTCGGCCCTGGCATAGTGCAAGCTGATGCAATCCAAGCGCTGGAATTATTCCAGCGCTTTTGTTATATTCATCAAAATCTTAGAAGTATCTGGTATTAATTGGGAATTAATGTTGAGTTAATTAAGATTATGGAAATAAAAAAAGCAGTCATAGCTGTCGCAGGGTCGGGAACGCGCCTTTTGCCAGCCACAAAATCACAACCGAAGGAAATGCTTCCTATAGTCGATAAGCCAATCATCCAATATTTGGTTGAAGAGATAGCGGCAGCAGGCATTACCGATATTGTCATGGTCACCCGCTGGGATAAAAAGCCCTTGGAAGATCATTTTGACAGATCTATCGAGCTTGAACAGAGCCTCGAGAAAGCAGGAAAGACATCATATCTTGAACAGGTTAAATCCGTCTCTGATCTTGCGAATTTCATTTATGTGCGCCAGAAAGGGCCGTACGGAAATGGAACGCCCATACTTTCTGCGGCAAGCATAATCGAAGGCGAATCGTTTCTTTTCGCTTTCGGCGACGACATGGTGAAGTCAAAGATTCCATTCGCCAAGCAACTTGTAGAGGAGCATAAAAAGCACGGCTGTCCGGTCATCGGCGTGCAAAAAGTGCCTGAAGCAGATGTGGAAAAATATGGAATCGTTAAGCTTCGGGAAGGAACAAACGAGATGGAAGATATTATCGAGAAGCCAAAGCGGGAAGAGGCGCCATCTCAGCTTGCGCAATTCGGGCGCATGATACTTACTCCTGCAATCGTAGATATTTTGAAGAATACGCCGCTTGGCAAGGGCCAGGAGCTATGGATTACCGATGCTATACGCACCTATGTTCGAAATGGGGGCAAGGTTGTCGTCAAGGAAGTCGAAGGGGGAGAATGGCTTACGACGGGAGATCCGCTGAATTTTCTCAAAACAACAATTGAGTACGCATTCGATCGCCCTGACATCGGTGAGGAATTCAAGAGCTATCTTAAAGATAAATTTGCAAATGGACGATAGGCTCGCTTCAGAATAATTCTATGAAAAACAAGGTTCCGCCATAGGGCGGAACCTTTTAGAATCAGACTATAAGATGCGACATCCATTCGCCGCCAGCTACTGCAGGATCGGCTGCTCTCATGGAAATAAAATCCTTCATTTAGAAAGACTTTCATTAATCTGCCTGGAACTGCTAAAATAGAGCAAATGCAGGAAGAACTTTTTAAAGTAAGGACGCATGCCTTTGAAGGGCCGCTTGAGCTTCTGCTCGATTTGATCGAAAAGCGAAAACTTTTTATAAATGATATTTCACTTTCGGCTGTGACGGATGATTTCATCAATTACATCAAGGAGCGCGAGAATTTTCCGCTGGGCCTCTCTGCCCAATTCGTGCTTATTGCCTCCACGCTCCTTCTCATCAAATCCAAATCGCTCCTTCCCAGCCTTGATCTAACCACAGAAGAAGTGGCGACAATAGAAGATCTCGAGATACGGCTTAAAGAATATAAGCGCATAAAGGAGCTTTCGGTGCATGTGCGGAATTTGTTTGGCAAGAAAATAATTTTTCAAAAGCTGCCAGTTAAGCAAAAAATTGCAATTTTTGCTCCCGATGCGAGTATGAATATATTAAACATTGCTGAGACAGCCCGAAATGTCCTTCTTAATCTCCCTAAAAAGGAAATCAAGCCTCAGATAACGATTAAAAAAATAATCAGCCTCGAAGAAACGATAGAGAATCTTACCAAGCGCATTACCAAGAGCTTGCGCATGAGCTTTAGGGAATTTTCCGGGCATTCCCAAGCTCAGGGCGGAGTGCTTACACAGGAAGACAAGGTGAATGTGATCGTCGGCTTTCTGGCGATGCTCGAACTTGCCAAACAAGGTATAATTGCGATATCTCAGGAAACAATGTTTGATGATATTCACATGGAGACGGAGGTGGTAGGGCTTCCGCGATATTATTAAGTAAAATTTAGAGTTGGG
>DAIPMQ010000033.1:0-3629 GCA_036768625.1 Parcubacteria group bacterium | reverse complement strand
GCGGCCTGCAGCTTGTCAATAATGGCGAGGAAATAATGCTGGGTACTGCAGCAGAAGCATCTTCCCTTATTGAAGCTCTGCAAAAGGAAGAAATCAGCCGCGATTTGGGAAAGGCTGGCTCCGAAACGCTGGCTATTGTATTGTATAAAGGGCCAATTTCGCGCAGAGAGATCGATTTTGTTCGAGGAGTCAATTCTGCCTTCATTGTGCGAAATCTCCTTGTACGCGGGCTCATAGAACGCGTGGAAGATGAGGGAAAAGCGCGGGGATTTCTCTATGGGCCTACCGCGGCGCTCCTTTCCTATATGGGAATTTCCAAAATAGACGCTCTTCCTGAATTTGAAAACGTTCGCAAAGAAATAGATAAATTCGCAGCAGCGGAAGAGCAGCTTCTGGAAGAAAACGATGTTAAATAATCCTTTTATCAGTAAAATATTTAGTTTTTACAAAGAGAAGATACAGCTTCGCATTTTGAACGTAATCGAGCGGCAAAACATTACTTCGCTTGCAGTGATTGCGGGCGTTCTCGTCGTATCGCTCATTGGGGTGATTATTTTGAATTCCAAAACGCCAAGCAGGAGCATCCCTCTGCATTCAGAGAAGAATCCCACTGCAGCTATAGTGCATAATTCATCACCATATAACAATCTCAAGCTCGAAGCCCGCTCGGCAATAGTGTGGGATATCCGGAACCACAAAGCGCTCTATGAGAGCAATGCTGACGCAGTCCGTCCGCTTGCTTCTCTTACAAAAATCATGACCGCCATAACTGCGCTCGATCTTGTTTCGAAAAACACAATTGTTCGCATCAGCCCTGATTTTATTGCAAGCGACGGGGATTCAGGACTCTTTGCTGAAGAAAGCTGGAAACTAAAGGATCTGCTCGATCTAAGCTTGGTCATGTCATCCAATGACGGGGCGAGTGCGATAGCAGCCGCTGCAGGGAATTCCATTCTTGGAACCGAGCAATCCTCAAGCAGCGAGGAGGCTTTTGTGAATAAAATGAATGAAAAGGCAAGTTCAATCGGACTTGCTGAAATGCATTTCATCAATCCGACCGGGCTCGATGAAGGCAGCGAAACAGGAGGCATGGGCAGCGCACGCGATTTTGCGAAGCTTTTTGAGTATGCACTCGAAAATTATCCCGATGCGATTGAAGCGACGAGATATCAGAGTATTAACGTCACTTCTCTCGATCATATAAAGCATACGGCGGTAAATACGAATCTTGATATTAATAAGATTCCCGATGTGATTGCATCGAAAACCGGTTACACCGATTTTTCCGGAGGGAATTTAGCTGTTATTTTTGATGCAGGGCTCAATAGGCCCGTGGCGATTGTTGCGCTGGGCTCGACATATGAAGGGAGATTTGGCGATGTCTATAAGCTGGTAAAGGCGACGAGGAATTACCTCGCTCAATCCGACGCTGCTGAGGCATTGCGGCTGGCGAATAATAAATAAAGCAAACAAAATGATTCTTGATATCGTAAAAGTTTTTCTTCCGTCCGTTATCGCCTTCGTTATTGGCGTTATGCTCACTCCTATACTTACCGGCTTTCTCTATAAAAACGAAATGTGGAAGAAGAAAGCTGGCAAAAGAACAATGGATGGCGGCGAGACGCCAATTTTCAACGAGCTGCATAAAGGCAAGGAGGTCGGCACGCCCAAAATGGGGGGAATTATCATCTGGTTTTCAGCCGGAATTACGATTATCGGCATCTGGACTTTCGCCAATGTTTTCGGCAGCGATTTTTTCATAAAGCTCGACTTTCTTTCGCGCAGCCAGACATGGATACCGCTTTTTACGCTTTTGTCAGGGGCATTTTTTGGCCTTATCGACGATTATCTTGAAATAAAGGGAACAGGGAAGCATGTGGCGGGAGGCCTCCCGCTTCGGCAGCGGCTTCTCATAGTTGGCGCTATCGGCCTCATTTGCGGAGGATGGTTTTATTTCAAGCTCGGAGTAAGTTCCCTCGGGCTGCCGGAAGGAATGCTTTTTAATCTCGGCTGGCTTCTCATTCCTTTTTTCGCGATTGTAACCATTGCTATTTATTCAGGCGGCGTCATAGATGGTCTCGACGGCCTTGCAGGCGGCATTTTTGCGACGATCTTCGCTGCATATGCCGGTATTGCATATTACCAAAGCCAATTGAATTTAGCGGCATTTTGCCTAACACTCGTCGGTGCGATTCTTTCATTCCTCTGGTTTAATATTCCTCCTGCACGCTTTTACATGTCTGAAACAGGAACTATGGCGCTTACCGTAACGCTTGTGGTGGTTGCTTTCCTGACAGATTCTTTGGCGGGAGGATATGGCGTTTTAGTGCTGCCGGTAATTGCGCTTCCTCTCGTCTTAACATCTTTATCAGACATTATCCAAATATTTTCTAAAAGATTTCGCGGTAAAAAAGTTTTTCTTGTGGCGCCAGTACATCATCATTTTGAAGCGCTCGGCTGGCCGGCTTACAAGGTGACGATGCGCTATTGGATTATCGGCGTTGTTTCAGCAATTTTAGGCGTGATTCTGGCGCTGATGGGGTAATTCGAAGTTTACCGAAATAAATATGGGGCTCTTAAATTGAGATAAAAATGAATCGTCGGTCTTTTTATATATTAAATTATTGAAAATCCCGCTGGTGTCTGAGCATCAGACTTAACAGCGGGATTGTTTTTAATTCAACTTTAACAACAAAAATGAAATAATCGCGCCGGACAAACCAAAACAAAAGAGAGGAATTGCCAGGAGAGCAACCCAGAGCCACTTTTGGCTGACACGCCCCTTCAGCATTATAAAACCGCTGCTGAAACTGAGAATCGAGATTACGAAGATGAGAACCAGAAACGATTTCATACATACCTCCATTATCTAATATAAAACTTTATGTATATTTTGTCGAATAAATCTGCTCAAGCATCATTAAAGAATATTTTTTTCGATTTACTCTTCAAATTAAGGTATAATATTCTTGAAATAATCCGTTAATCAGAGTATGGAATGGCAAAAGCAGGAAAAGTAGACAAACCGTTCGTTATATCGGTCATAATTCTCGTTATTGCCGGGTATTTTATTTTTAGCTCGGCATCGCTCGGGCTTTTAGCCAATCAGACCACGGAGTTTTCTAACGTCGCATTCAATCAAACTTTTTTTGGCCTTTTCCTGGGAACGATCGCTTTTGTCATAACTTCGCGCATCGATTACCGTTTTTGGAGGCGCTACTCGTTCATCTTCTTTGTTCTTTCGCTGCTCGCTACGATTCTCGTTTTCATACCGCATATCGGATTCGCGCATGGAGGGGCAAAACGCTGGATAAATTTGGGCATCACGACATTTCAGCCTTCGGAATTTCTAAAAATATCATTCATAATTTTCTTTTCAGCGTGGCTGGCGAAGCATAAGGATAAAGTGAACACGTTTAAATATGGCTTTGTTCCATTTATTGTCATTGTCGCAATAACAGGCGCAGTGCTTTTGAAGCAGCCGGATACGGGGACTTTTGCGGTTACATTTGCAGCTGGGTTGGCCATTTACATAGTTGCGGGCGCTTCCTGGGCGTATATCGCCCTTATGGTGATCGGAAGCGCAGTGGGGCTCTATGTGCTCGCTCAAGTGAGGCCCTATGTAATGG
>DAIPMQ010000032.1:7437-8083 GCA_036768625.1 Parcubacteria group bacterium | reverse complement strand
CCAATAGGCCGGTTTTACGGCCGGTTTTAAGTGCAGCGTACGAAATACATAGTATAAAAACAACCGGTTCAAGCATTCCGGTCAAAAGCGACAAGGATGGTTGTTTGATGCTTTCATAAGCAATTGCAGTAAAGGCAAGAATCGGCGAGAGGGAAAGTACTAAGGATGCTGAAGATACGGAGGGTTTTTGCAACAATAAATTTTGATCTGAAATGCCATTTTTGATTCGATTTTTATTATCTTCACTCATAATTTAAAGGCGCAAAGTAAAAGAAAACATAAAATGACTACCACAAATACTTCAAAAGTATAGGCTCAATATATGGCGTAAGTATGAAGGAATACTCAGTTTTCTTGTTAATTTTAGGTAAAAATTATCCTGCTATCTCATCCATTGCAGTTTGCTGGCGCCAGAGGGCGCCATAAAGCCCTTCTTGAGAAATAAGCTCAGAATGCTTGCCTTTCTGAACAACTTCTCCTTTTTCCAAGACATAAATGATGTCAGCATGAACTACAGTCGAAAGTCTGTGGGCGATCATCACTGTCATGAGGTCCGGCCGCTCCTTCACAATTCCTCGAATCGTCTCCATAATTGATTTTTCAGTTAAGGAATCCAGGCTTGAGGTAGCTTCGTCGAAAATAAGAA
>DAIPMQ010000032.1:6873-7427 GCA_036768625.1 Parcubacteria group bacterium | reverse complement strand
AAGCGCCCGCGCAATGGCCAAGCGCTGGCGTTCGCCGCCAGAAAGCTTCACTCCGCCTTCTCCGATCTTCGTATCAAGATCTTCCCCGCTCCGTTCTATAATATTAATAGCTGCAGATTGCCGCAATGCTTCCAGGCATTCATCATCGCTTGCCTTTGGATTTACGAAAAGCAAGTTCTCTCGGATCGAGCCTGCGAAAAGCTGAGTTTCCTGCGCAACCATTCCCATCCGATTGCGAAGATTATTGAAATCCACATCAAGGCCGTTAATTCCATTGAAAAGAATGCTACCGGTTACAGGGCGATAGAGACCGGCAAGCAATTTGACCAATGTAGACTTGCCAGAGCCGGAGGGTCCGACAAACGCAATGGTTTTTCCTGAATTAATACCTATATCGATATGCTTCAGCGTTTCTCGCTTCTCACCTGCATATGAGAAACCGACATCGTCGTATGTGACCGAAGTCAGCTTACCTAATTTCTTGAGATCCCGAGGATCATCTTCCGGCTTTAATGCGAGTATTTCTTCGAGCTGTTCGTTTGCCGTCTTTGCCT
>DAIPMQ010000032.1:0-6863 GCA_036768625.1 Parcubacteria group bacterium | reverse complement strand
CGTAATACGAAGTCGCAACAAGCGAAAATTGCGCAAGTGGACCGAAAATAAAGAAGGAATAGAACATCAAAGTGAAAAACTCGCCAAGAGTTATCTTATCGAGAGCCATGAGCCAGAGCATGAGAAGCAAAAGACTGACGCGGAGCGCATTTATGAGCGTGCCCTGGATAAAATCGAGCCTGCGAACGTATTTCACTTTATCGAGCTCGAGATGGAGGATCTTATTATTGACTTCGTTGAGGCGTTTGATTTCCTGAGCTTCGAGGCCGAGGGATTTTACAAGCTCAACATTCCGAAGCGTTTCGGTGGTTGAGCCTGCAAGCGCATTTGATTCGCGGGTAATTCTCGTCTGTGCTTCCTTAATCTTGCGGCCCAAAAAATATGTCACGGTGCCGAGAATCGGGATCATTAAAAAATAAACCAGACCGATCAGCCAGTGCACATACGTCGCATAGATGATTACGAATATGATGCCGATAAGAGAAATGAAAAAAACATTCACGACATTCATTATGAACGACTGAGAATCGAGGCGCGCCTTCTGGAGTTTGGAGAGATGCTCGCCCGAACGCTGATCTTCGAAAACCGCGTATGGAAGCGAAAACGAATGCGAAACGCCGTTGGAATACATCTCAGTGCCTATGCGCTGCACGGAGACGTTCACAAAATAATCCTGAAAAGCCTTAGCCGTCCGTGAGACGAATGCTGCCACTACCATGCCGAGAAGAAGCAGTCCTACTCCTTTGACAAAAACGGGAACAGGCATGGTGTGGACGTGAGATGCATAATTATCCACAATGAGCCGGAAAAGCTGGGGATCAAGCATAGAAAATATCTGATTCACCGCTGCAAGGAAAAGCGCGAGAATGAGTATTTTCTTATATTTCCGGATATATTGATAGAAGTTTTTCATTTATTTTGTTCCTAGCGAGTATGTATTTACGGAATTGAGTGTTTTGGTTCATTTTCTTTTCACGGCCCTTTACTAAAATTGTACTATAGCAATTAACAGCTAAATTATCTAATACCATGCCACGAGGCAGCAAAGCAAAATATTCAAGCAAGCAAAAGCGCCAAGCCGAGCACATTGAGGAAGGCTATGAAAAGCGCGGCACTCCAAAGAAGGAAGCCGAGAAGCGTGCCTGGGCTACCGTGAATAAGGTGTATGGAGGCGGCATTAAGGGCGGCTCCGGGCATAAGACTCAAAACAAAAGCCCGATGAAAAAGGGCGGAAAGATAGGAGGGAAAAAGTAACCCACATATATTTTAAGTTAATAACATTGCGAAGAATGAGTCCGGCGCATTTTTATGCTCACAATATTTTACTTATTTACCTTGGTCACCGGTTCTCTCCCTTCGAGTACATCAATGATACTCTGCGCCGCAAGACGAGCCATTTCGTCGCGGGCACTTTCGCGGGCAGAAGCGATATGAGGCGTAAGGACAACGTTCGAAAGCGCTGAGAGCCCCTCAGCGAGCTTTGGTTCGAATTCGAAGACATCCAATCCTGCGCCGCGAATCGTGCCAGCCTTGAGTGCTGCTACAAGTGCGTTCTCGTCGACAACAGGGCCGCGGGAGGTATTTATAAGAAAAGCAGTCGGCTTCATCATTTTTAACCGATCGGCATTGATCATATGATGCGTCGAATCGAGAAGCGGCACGTGAATTGAAAGAAAATCCGCATTCTTAATAACCTCATCAGGATTTTCGAAGAATTTCGCGCCAAAGTCCTTCTCAATCTGCTCGTTTCGCTTTACATCGTAATAATCGACTTCCATATTGAAGCCTTGTGCCGCATGCTGGGCTACCTGAGCGCCGATCTGGCCTACGCCCAATAGACCGAGCTTTTTACCCTTGAGATCTGTTCCCACGAAAATATTCGGATCCCAGCCCTGGAATTTGCCATCACGTACGTATTTGTCTGCCTCTACAATCCGTGTCGAAAGCGCGAGCATAAGAGCCATCGCATGCTCGGCGATGCAGAAGCTGAAGGAATTGCCGGGTGTGTTCGTCATGATGACGCCGCGCTTCTTCGCTTCCTCAAGGTCGAAATTATTGAAGCCGATCGCGTAGTTCGCAAAGACCTTCACGGTGGGAGCGGCATCGAGCACGTCCTTGTCTATGATGTCGGTAAGCAGCGTGATCGCGCCGTCGAATTCCGTGCCCTTGAATGCGGCGATAAGCTCGTCCTTTGACGGAGCATGGTCCCAGCCACTCACATCCAACTCAAATCCCTTGTCCCGGAGCATTTGCAGACCGATATCCGGGATCTTCCGCGTTACGAAAATTTTCGCCATATAAAAAACTCCTTAATTCCTAATAGATGTGTTTATTGTAGCATGCAGGAAGATATGATTATGTTATTTTAATAATTGACAAATATTTAAACTAATATATAATATAAAAGGAGGTTGTGAATGCATATTCTTCAAATAATTTTTCAGATTGTTATTGCCGCGCTACTAATCCGCTATGGATCAAAATGGGCGCGAAATAATTGGGAAATCCTCGATCAGGGAGTTGGCTTCATTCCTCTCTGTTTTTGTGTGGCTATGGTTCTAGGAGGTCTAGGAATCGTGGCCCATGTATTACAATTAGTTTAAAATTTGAGGAGAAGAGTTAAGGGGCTTTGTTGCATGGCAGCAAAGCCTTTTATTATTATGACAAAAACGAAGCGACTTTTTCGCGATAGAGCACCGCTAGGAGATATTGAAACTCCACTTCGATCGCCGATAGTCCTTTGATGGCTTTGAGCTTTGGCAATCCCCCGATACGATGGGTGAACTCCCCTTTTGAAAATATTTCCTGGAGGTCAGTGTGCACATAATGCGCCTTGCAGACCGCGACGGTATTGCCGAGCTTTTCTGCTACAATCGCCAGGATTTCCCGCGCTTTTGAGTTTCGAAGTTTCTGGCTTGCATTTGCGAGAGAACAAGCTGCGCATTCTTTTTTCATGAGCTCATATGCGTGCACGGAGGCAGACCAGGTGCGAAAATCTTTCGCAGTAAAGTCATATCCTGCGATAGCCTGAATATATTCATTAACTTCATTTGAAGTAATGGGATGGCGCTTCTGTTCTTTGTCTATATATTGGAATAGCCTGCGACCCGTTATGTCTTTTGATTTTTTCACCACCTGAGCTATGTTGCGATCTTTCACTTTCATTTGCTGACGTATGTTTGATTTGCCTACAAAATGCAGGACAACAGTGTCGTTATTTATTTCAGCATGATTGTCAAGAAGAGTGGTAAGCCCATATGTCTTATTACTTTTGGCATACTCGTCATTTCCAACTTGAATCGAAAGCTTATCAATAAGAGATAGTACGGCAGCAAGAACCTTTTCTCGCGGAAGGGTTCTTTGCTTTGTTAAACTTTGGCGGCGAAGCCCTCGCTTGATTTCTGCCCGAAGCTTCGGAAGAGCCTCTGCAAAAAGTATGAGGCGGTAAAACTTCAAAAGAGTTCGGAGTTCATTCCATTTCGGATGATAGATGTATTGCTTGCGATTGCGCTCATCGCGGCCGGTTGCAAGAAGGTGGGCATTTTGGATCGGACTTATCCATACATCCTTCCATGCTGGCGGAATGCGCAGGGATTTTATCCATGAAACCTCATCTGGGGATTTTAAAGCTCCGCCATTGTGGTCTTTATATATAAACCCTCTTCCCCGCCTCATTCGAGAATAGCCGGGCATATCATCAAGCAAATAATGAAGGCCGGCCTCTTTTGCAGAACGTTCAGGAATGCTGTAAATTTGGTGTATTTCTTCAGTATTGACCATTTTGTCATCTTAATGTTCAAATATGAGATTTAAATGTAGGAAGTTCCCATTCAATACTGGAAAAAATTCATGAAATGCATGCTCGTAGCCTTTAAATTAGAGCATCTCATTAATCAGCTGAAAATTAATTCCTATGATAAAATTTAAACGGAGACATATTCATGTTCTTTACGAAAATATTCAGTGAGAACTATATAAAATACAGGCTCGAAGTAGAAAGGGCGAGAGATATCGACTACCTAGAGCAGCTAAAAGAAGCAAGAGTGATCTGTGCATACACTGAACTGAATGGACAGATTGTTTCGGCTGATGTGCTGATTCCGATCAATTTGCAAGAGCAGTAAGCCCGCCAACCAGACGGGCTTTTCTATCGCATCTTAAAACTCCACACTCTCCCCTTCGCCCAAATATGTGAAATTAATGCCCAGTTGCGAGGAAACATCTTTTGGAAGCTTATGAAGCAGGGTTGCGCGCTCCGGCGTGATCTGCCCATCATGGACATTAAAGCAGTTCACTGGCTTTACAAGCTTTAAATAATCGAGAGCTTCTGACAATTTCATCCACGGTCCCTCAACAGGAAGAGCAAGAACTTCTACCTGCTTTCCTGGATTGTAAAAAGCATCTCCGGGAAAAAAGAATTTATTGTCGATGAAATATCCTGTATTGGCAACGGGAGGAATGAGATCATATATGAGTGCATGGACTGTACCAAATCCTTCAATCAGAATGCCGTTTACATTTTCACTCTGGCTATCTTCTACTTTTATATAATGGATACCATTTTCTTCCAAAAGCTTTCCGACAGATTGATTGGTAACGACAATAGCTTGCGGATTGGCAGCCAAAATTTTTTTGAGCGATCCTATATGAAAATGATCTTCGTGCTCATGAGTGATGATCACTGCACAAATATCCCTCTCTTCCTCTTGTCCCGTACTAAAAGCTCCGGGATCAAAAAGAATCCGCTTATTATCGATTTCTATAACGATGCAGCAATGGCCGATTTTTTTAACTCGCATAAAGAATAGTATCGTACTCAACAATGAAGAACGCGGGAACCTGAGCTTACATATTAAGGATTTGCTGCACCTCTATTTATTTTAATCTTTTTACTTGCCATGGAATTAAACTACTTACTCATGTCACCCTTCCGGATGCGTATCCCCTTCTTCCGTGCTCGGCGCGCTTGGAAACATATTTTCACGAGCCATTTCATTGTCTTCAGGCAAAATGAATTCCTTATTATCCAGTGCTGGAACACTATCCCGGTTTATGAAGTTATATGAAAACTCTTCGGTGCCGCCTTTGGCAGCTCTGTCAAATTTAAAAGAAAAATTTCCCGTTTCAAACGCGTCAAAAAATTCTTCCCATGAGATTTCCTCGAGTTCCCTATTGATCGGAATGTCTCTTCCGTGCCATGCAATCGATAAAGAAGTAATCGGGTCCGTTGCTCCTCGGGCGACTGCCGGCTTTCCATTATTGCCCTCAATCCATGTTCGAATCTCCTCGTGATTGTTTGTTATGTGATATGACATTTCACTACGATAGCATTGCTATTTAAAGACTAGATGAAATGGAAAATTCTGCCAAAAATTTCACAGTAAGTTTTTATATCAAAACCGCATGAACCCCCTCATGCGGTTTTGCACCTATATGTTGCCTCTGAATCTACGAATATGCGCGCCGAAGCAAACTTCGAGATGCCGGCTTCGTTTGACTCATGAAGGCGACAGCTATAATAGCTACGCCTACAATGAGGTGCGGAACCCATGCATTCGCTGGCTCACTCGCGAAACCATGTATGAAAGGCGATAATGCAAGGTAAAGGCCCGCGATAATATCTATGGTCTTATGAGCTTTGAACGGTATGAGCTTGAAAAGGCCAAGTTCATACTGAGTCAGAAGCGCCATAGCAATGATGGCAATTCCCATAAAGCGAGGAATTATATCGGGCGCGCCTCCCAAGCTTGCGAAACCAAATATATTTGGGGCGAACAAAAGCGCTACCCCCACAACATAATCGATAATGCCATGGGCGTATGTTGAAATTAAACCTTTGCGATCATTCATAAATATGCTTGAAATTAATTATAATAATTTCGATCAGCTTTAGGGTAGCAGATATGAATGATGAATTGATTAAAAGCAAAAAATAGAGCTTTTACCGATTTTTAAAGAGAAACTTTCACTGCGGCCGACGTTGAGGCTTTCGCCCCTGCGCTTCGGCTTGAGCTTGCATCGGCAATAGCAAACGTCGCATCGCTTTCGTCGCGCACTCCGAGTGCAGAATTTTCTGAAATGAATATTTTAAATTTTGTCGGATCAAGCCCCGAAGAAACCCAGCCGCTCATATCCGGAACCGTCCATTCATATTTCTTATCCGACGCTTCAATTGTTGCAATCATACCGAATTCCTTTCCTCCATTTACAAGGCTTAAGTATATTTTTTTTACTCCAATTTCTTTCCAGGCAATAGTATATTTCTGGCCTGAAACAAGCGTCTCGCCTCCGTTTGGAGAAACGACCTGCAGCATTTTTGTTGTTGAAGCCGCTACGGAACTATCCGCTGTCGATGTGGCTGTGGAACTGGGCTGCTCCGGTATGTTTGCTGGAATAGCGGGATTCAACTTTGGAATCGCAATCAATATTAAAGCTAAAATTATAATCACCGCAATGCCTGCACCGATTAAAATCAATGGTTTTTTATTCATTTTGAATTCTATAAGAAATTTTTAAAATTTAAAGAGAATAAAGATCAAGACTGCCGTTCAGCCGCAACTTGAAATGCTCTATCCCCCGCACATCTTTCTTCTCAGCCATCATTCCAATAAACGGAGCATAATTGATGATATTAAGCGTTTTGATTCCGGCAGCCATTTCCCTGAAATCCTTTTCGCGGATGCCATAGCCATCGAGAAACATCTGCTTCTCGTCGGTCGTGAGATCATGAAGGGCAATTGAAACTTCCCAATATGGAGCCATGTTAGAATTGCAATTTTCCCAATCAAGCACTGAGACAATTTTGCCGGACTCATCAACCATCATGTTTTTAAGCCTGATGTCGCTATGATTAAGAGTCGGGC
>DAIPMQ010000031.1:0-8139 GCA_036768625.1 Parcubacteria group bacterium | reverse complement strand
GTTCACGGTCATTATAACGGGCGCTGATTTGATCGCTATTTGGTATTGCTTCTCTTTGTGGTTGGGAGAAGTTGAAAGCTGTATATTGTAATCGGCAGTGACGGTAATGTTCTGAATTGCATCTTTTTCGCCAAAAAGAACGGCTTTTACTGTTTTTGTAACGCTCTGCCCAGCGCGGATGGCACCGACCTGTTCAGTATCGATCGTCAAAGGAAGGGTTGTATTTGCGGCTGAGCGAGTACCGTCGGGATAATGAATCGTCAAGACTACATTGCTCAAATCAATCGCATTTCCGTTATTTACAATAATATCAAGGGAAAGCTCGTCACCTGCGGCAACAGAGAGAGGACCGAGAACCGAAATATTCACATTATTGGGAGAAATCCGATTAAAGCCTCCGAAGAAAACTGCTGCGGCGATCCCAATCGAAATGATGAAAAAAAGAATAGCAAAAACAAAAAGCTTGCCGAGAAAGCGATCCTTCTTCACTGCTTCGTTTTTTTGAAAAGCTTCCCGAAGTGGCGTTTCCTGCTCCGATTTCCAACCTACCTCAATTTTTTTCTCCCCTTCATGGATTCCCGATCGTTCACTATTCAAGCCTGGAGGATGCTTGCGCGAATACAGATTATTGAGGAGTCGGTTGAGCTTGCTTTGATCGTCGTTATTCATTTGATTATTGAAAGCGTGTTTCCTGCTTGAGAGAGATAACCCGGGAAAACAGAGAACTTGAACTGCTCTTAAGTTCCCAAAGAGGCGCCACTATGATTCTGCCATTTGGAATTAAGGAAGTCCTTGGAAAATTATATCACGAAGGAGATGGCCTGCTATTGATAAAGTTGAGTAACTTGAAGCGATTTCTGCATTGCTTTTCGTGCTTCGTTTATAAACGGAATAAATTCATTCACTGTCTGATTCCATTCATTTCCTTCGGTTGCAGCGAGCAAATGCGGTTCGGCAACTGCATAACCAAGCAAGCTCAAAGCTCTCAAGGTGAATACAAGCTGAAAGGCGCTCAGTTCTTCGCGAGAAATTGAGGCATCAGCGAGAAAATTCATGCCAGTGATTGCGATATCATAAAGCTCGGGATGCCTCTCTTCGCCGGCAACAAGCTTTTTTAGAAGGGAAAGCGCGCGCATTGCTGCGGAAAGATTTTCTGGCTTTGAATGAAGATCGAAATAAATATTTGAAATCGGCACGGTATTGATGACTCTCCAGACATCTTTTCCTCGAACAAGCGAGACCAGCGAAATGGAATAATCCTGAAGCCCATATCGAAGCTTGGACTTTCCTTCGCGAACGCTGCGCGCTACCGCACCCACGAGTCCAAGTTCGCGCGTGAACACATTTAGGTATTTATTCGCTTCGCCGTCGGGCAAACCTCGAAGGATTATGGCTTCAGTCTTGTAAATATGATGAGACATTTTTCTAAAGCGGCTCCGCCCTCACGGCAAAAACGAGCCCGTCAAAACCGATTTCAACTCCATTTTCTGGCGCACCAAAGACGAGCTCTTCTGCAAGAACAGCTTTTTTAATTGCTGTGTTGTTTTGTTGCCGATTCAAAAAATCTTCGCCGCGCGCATCTGTTTTTACATGCAATATTATTCTATCGTTCGGATTAAGGGCGCCCTTCTTCCGGAGATCCTGAATCGAGCGTATGAATTCGCGCACCTGTCCTTCTTCTTTGAGTTCGGGGCTGATTCCCACATTGAGCATAAGCTTCACTCCCCCAGATTCAATGCTTGATTCAAAGCCATTTTTACTTATTACGCTGGCAAGCACAGCGTCCAACTTTCCCGCTTTTACTTCTTTGACATTTAATTCGTCAGCAATAACAATTTCGAGGTCTGGCTCCAATGGAGATTGGTCATTAGGAAGTTCATACGTAAGCATAGAAAGCGGCTGACGCACCTTGATGCCTGAATCTGCACGAAGCGCGAGCGCCGACTCCACGATCTTCCTCACTGTTTCCATCTGGGCTAATATCTTTTCGTCCGGATGAGCCGCAAGCGGCCATGCCTCAAGGTGAACGCTCTCTTCCTTTCCTTCGCCTGCTATTTTGTATATGTGTTCCGCAATAAACGGCGCGAAGGGAGCGAGTATTTTAGAGAGCTCGACAAGAACATGCCGAAGAGTTCCGAGCGCGGCGCTTTTGTCATTCCCCGCTTCTTTCAGTCTTTCTCGCGAACGCCTCACATACCATGTGGATAGATCATCGATAAAAAGATCTATCGGCTTAAGCGCTCGGTCAATCTCATAACTCTCCATCCCGGCTGTTACTTCAGAGAGACACTGATTAAGCCTTGATACGATCCATCGATCGAGCGGATGAACGCTTGCGTCAGACACTGCTATTCCTTCATCTTTGTAGAGCTCATAGAAAGAAAGCACATTTGAAAGCCTGAGGATTATTTTTTTGTAAACCTCATCGAGCCCTTTTTCAGAGAAATTCAAATCTTCAGACTTCATCAAAGGAGAAGAAAGAAGATAATACCGAAGAGCATCAACTCCATATTTGTCGAATGTCTTCCATGGATCAGGAAAATTATTTTTTGACTTCGACATTTTTTGCCCGTCTTCAGCCAATACGTTTCCCGTGGTTACGACATGTTCAAACGGCTCGCTGTTAAAAAGAATCGTTGAGACAACATGCATGTAATAAAACCACGTGCGTGTTTGGGCAATATATTCAGACACGAATTGAGCCGGGAAATTATTCTTGAACCATTCCTTATTTTCAAAAGGATAGTGATTCTGTGCAAATGGCATCGAACCCGATTCGAACCAGCAGTCGATCACTTCTGGCGTTCGTTTTATTCTGCCTCCGCATTCGCATTTCCATACAAGCTCATCGATATATGGCCTATGGAGATCAAGTTCAAAATTTTCGTTATGAGGAAGCGGCTTAAAAAAGAATTCTTTCGTTTCAGCAGGCTTAATGAACACGCCGGTTTTTTTGAGATCGAGGGCTTGTTCCTTGCTTAAATTTTCCGCTGCAGAAACAAGCATCCATATGGGATCTTCATGGCTCACTATCAAGATTTCCTCATTGTCGTGCTTTTTATTTATATCTTCCAGGAAATTTCCCATTCTGTTCTTGAGATCTTGAAGCGTCTCACCTCCTTCGGGAGCCTTTTCAAAATTTTCCAGACCTGTTTTGAAAAAATTATGGTATTCGCTTTTCGGCTTACCGTTAAAAATTCCTGTTTGGATTTCTTTGATGCGCCCGTCGGTAATAATATCGTTTGGATCAAAACCAATTATTTCAGCAATGATTTTGGCAGTTTCCTGAGTGCGTTTAAGAGGCGACGCATAGAGCGCTGTGATTTTTCTATTCTTATACTGGAAAGCTTTTTCACGAACTTCCTGCTTCCCTTTTTCGGTCAAGGCAGCAGCCGTTGTGTCATCTGAGCTCGTTATGCCAGTGATAAGATTTTCTGATTCGCCATGGCGAAACGCGATAATTGTATTGCTGCGGGTTGTGCGGGCGCCCAGACGCTCAAGTGAATCAATGTATTCTGTCGTGCCGCACGTTTCGCATTTCCATATTGGCAACGGCGACGCCCAGAAACGATTGCGCGAGATATTCCAATCCGGAGCGCCTTCCATGCTTTTCTTGAACCTGCCCGATTTCAAATGCTCCGGCACCCAATGGATCTTTTCGTTAAGCGCAAGAAGTTCTGGCTTAAGATCCTGAATTTTGACAAACCACGCAGGAAGAGCAGTGTAATAGAGAGGAGTCTCACAGCGATAGCAATGCGGATATGAGTGTACGATTTTCTCCTTATGCAAAAGTATCCCTGCATGTGCAAGGTGTTTTATGATTTCAATATCTGTGACTTGATGACCGTCTTTCTCGCCCGCATGGGGTTTTGGCTTAACAGGCAGCCCGGCAAAATCTGTCACCTCGTTTTTGAATTTTCCTTCGGGAGTGATATGAATTACAACGGGAATATTTTCTTTTTTCGCGAGATCCATATCTTCTTCGCCGTATCCGGGAGCCATGTGGACAATGCCGGTACCTTCGGTAAGCGTTACAAAATCAGCAGCATAAACTTTCCAACCATTTTCTTTGTTGTTGATATTTGTTGAGGCGTAGTAATCAAAGAGAGGTTTATAGCGCGCTCCGACATATTCTTTACCTCGTAGCTCGCCCTGCACCTCCAGTGTTGCAAAAATTCCTTCAAGCTTCGGAAGCCGATCCTTTGCGAATATATATACGCCTTGGGTTCCATTTTTTTCCTGGGCTTTCACTTTCACGTACGCCGCTTCAGGATTTATAGCGAGAGCGGTATTTGCAGGAAGCGTCCATGGCGTTGTCGTCCACGCAATAAAATATGTGCCTGGTTCGTCAATTAATTCGAATTTCACATACACGGAAATATCCGTGATGTCTTTATAGCTATTATCCATAGCTATTTCAGAGTTTGCGATCGGAGTTTCGCAGCGGGGACAATATGGAAGTACCCGAGTGCCTTCGTAAATAAGTTTTTTGTCAGAAAATTCCTTCAAGGCCCACCATACCGACTCGATGTACGAATTATCCATTGTCTTGTACGAACCATCGAAGTCAACCCATCGTCCGATGCGGAGCACTGTATCGCGCCATTCGCTTACATAGGTCAACACAGTGCTTCGGGCAACCTCATTAAATTTTGCGACACCATATTCTTCGATCTGTTTCTTGCCGGAAATTTTAAGTTTCTCTTCGACTTTGTTTTCTATCGGCAAACCATGGCAGTCCCATCCCCACTTCCTTTCAACATGAAAGCCGCGCATTGTTTGATAGCGCGGAATAGCGTCTTTTATTGCAGATCCGAGAATATGACCAAAATGCGGCAAGCCCGTTGCAAAAGGAGGGCCGTCATAAAACACATAATTGCCTTTGGGCGCAGGTTTATTGAGAGACTTCTTAAAAATCTCTTTTTCATGCCAAAACTTCAGGATTTCCTCCTCCCTCTCGGCAATTTTGCTCTTTGTTGTTTCTTTCATTTCGTCCATAAAATCAATGACTCGCTATTCTATCATTTATAGCATATTCACATAAAATAAAAGGCTAAACGGCGGAGTTCGCGTCTAGCCTCGAAAACTTACCATTGCAGCGTGAGAGAGTGAAGCGCGTATATATGCACGCCAATCACTACCATTAAGTAGCCGAGCAAAAGCCCGATAAGTCTCGACTTCCTGAACCTAGGAAAGAACGGCACGCAAATCAAAGCCAGCATGGAAGCAATTGCAAAGATGGTTATTATTGCAAAGACAATGTCACCAATTGCCACGTAATTCGATGAGCCAGCAACGAAAGCCATGCCAATGTAAGCTACAAAAGCGCCGAAAAAGAAATATGGTAATTGATGGCCCACACGTCCTCCTTAAGATACATGATGCCAAAAATTCGCTCCTCCGTCAAAATTATTTTACATTTTTGCCGGCGAATGCAAGCCAAGAAGAAAAAGGCCGCTTTGCATGATATTTACAAAAGCTTCGGTGATCGCGACTCGATATGGCGAATGAACATCATGTTTATCGACAATCTTATTGTCTGCATAAAAGCTATTGAAGCTCGAGGAAAGCTCGATGAGATAGGTTGCAATATGATTCGGCGCAAGATTGTTTTGAGCTGAGAGTACGATCTCCGGAAATCTGGCAAGGAGCTTAACGACTAAGGGCATTTGTTCATCCGGATGTTCAAGAGAGCTTTCTATATCCTCTTTTTTTGCTTTCTCAAGCACAGACTTCCCGCGCACTGTCGCGTATTGCAAATACGGACCTGAATCGCCTTCGAAAGAAAGCGATTTTTCAAAATCATAGATTATATCCTTCCCTGGAGTCTGCTTGAGGATGGAATATTTTATTGCAGCGATGCCGACCTGTTCGGAAATGACATTCTTCTCCTCGTTCGTAAGCTCGCGGTCTTTCATTTTCTCATAGGCCATTTGCTGCATTGCCAAAATGAGCGATTCCCCTGTGATGATATTCCCGGTTCGCGATGACATCTTGCCGGACGCAAATCGGAGCATTCCGTGAGGAACATGCGTTGAATGCGCTACAATATCCGGCCGGATTAGTTCCAGCGCCTTCATGACTACCTTAAAATAATCATTCTGTTCGCTTGCGGTTATCGTAATCGAATCATCCCATGGAGCGAGCTCGAATTTCTTTTCGTTTAAGGCAATTTCCTTTGCTTCATAGAGTGGAATGCCTTGAGAACTTATGAACACTCGAGTATGCAGGCCATATTTCTCGCCTCTGAAAATAATCGCTCCTTCGCTTTTCTCGAAAACACCCTTCTTTTCATATTCCTCCACAATTTCGACCGCCCTATTTGAAACCTCATTTTCAAAAAAATGATAGTCAACATGCGTGTTGAGCATTTTGTAGATCTCGACAAAATTATCAAGAGAGACTTTCCTACCCCAATCATAAAGGGCATTCACTTCTTCATCGCTTCTAGTAAATACTTTCTTGTTTAGCTCTTTAATTTCTACTTGTATCTCTTCGTCCTCCTCGTACTTAGTTGCGCCAAATACATAAGCACGTCCAAGAAAATCGGCCTTTTCTGAAATTAGAGCATCTTCTTTCGGCCTTTCCCCAGCAAACGCAATCATGCCCCAAATGGTTTTTGCAATATGAAGGCCTACATCGCTTCCGTAACTTGCGCGTTTGAGGTCCGCTCCGCTCCATTCGATGATGCGAGAAAGTGCTTCGCCAATTGCATTATTCATCAAATGACCAATATGCATGGGCTTGAAAGGATTGAGGTTCGTATGCTCGACCAAAACCTTTTTGCCTTTCTGTGTTTCGTTCTTACCGAACTCCTTATTATTTAATGCTTCTTCGATCTCTTTATTGAAATATTCCTTATTCAGAAAGAAATTGATGAACCCAGGGCCCGCAACCTCGATTCTTTCTACATTCTCAATTTTGCCGTTAAGCGCAGATTTCATTCTTTCCGCAAGCACCCGCGGATTTGCTTTCTCTGCTTTTGCTTTCGCCATTGCAACGTTCGTCGAATAGTCGCCGAGCTTTATCTCGGTCGGGTGCTCGAGGAAAACCTCCTCCGGCTTGAGTCCAAGTTCTGGAAGCGCCTCAGCAATGCTTTTTTTTATTCTTTCTTGAATGTCCATATCATTTTCCTGTGCTTCCAAATCCTCCTTCCCCGCGCATTGTATCGTTCAACTCCTCAACTTCAATGATACCAGGATGCTCAATTTTTTGGATAAGCATCTGTGCAACTTTATGTCCTTTCTCAATCACATACTCGGCATCGGAAAGATTTATTATGCCGATCTTGATTTCGCCCCGATATCCCGCATCGATCACGCCGCCCAATGTCTTGATGCCTTTATGTATCGACATGCCGCTCTTGTCCCAAAATAAGCCCGCATAACCTTCAGGAATTTCCATTGCAATTCCTGTCGGCACTCCCCTCCGCTCTCCCGGTTTAAGCGTTATTGCCTCTATGGCATAAAAATCCATGCCCGCATCATCGGCATGAGCGAACTCCGGCACAATCGCCTCGGGATGAAGTTTTTTAATTTTAAGAACTAAGCTCATCTTTTGCATTAATTGCTTTTTTTAATATCTTATCGATTCTATCTGCGATCTCTACCATTTCCTTCTCCTTCGTGCCGCGCGTCGTTTCCGCCGCAGTGCCAAGGCGAATGCCGGATGGCTCGACAGGGCTGCGCGTGTCGAATGGAATAGCATTCTTGTTCACGATTATTCTTTCGCGCTCTAAAACTGTGCTTGCACGCTTGCCGTCGATTCCCTTCCCGCTCATCCAGGTATCCACGAGAATAAGATGCGTATCGGTGCCGCCGGAAACAAGCCTGAAGCCTCGCTTTTTGAGCTCATCTGCAAGCGTTTTGGCATTTTTTATCACCTGCTTCGCATAGGCACTAAACTCCGCAGAATCTGCCTCCTTAAGTGCTACCCCCATCGCAGCAATCTGATTCATATGCGGCCCTCCCTGCAGTCCCGGAAAAACCGCCTTGTCGATTTTTTTATTGAGCTCCCTTTCATCAATGCGTGAAAAAATAAGCGCGCCGCGCGGCCCCCGAAGGGTTTTATGCGTCGTGGTCGTTATTACATCAGCATAATCAAAGGAGCCGCTTTCCGCGATAGCGAGTACTTTCGCAC
>DAIPMQ010000030.1:2186-8384 GCA_036768625.1 Parcubacteria group bacterium | reverse complement strand
GATTATGGCACAACAGAAAAAAAACGATAGCAATAATAGCGCTCAAGCAAAAGTCGGATTGGGAATCGGATTGGCAGCAGCGGCAATCGCCGGGGCATATTATCTTTATGGCAGCAAAGAAGGAGCGAAGAGAAGGGCCAAAATAAAAGGCTGGACGCTCCGGGCCAAAGGCGAAGTGCTTGAAAAGCTCGAAACCCTCAAGGAGGTAAATGAAGAGTCATATAATAAAATCGTCGATGCAGTTACGGAAAAATACAAAAAGGTGAAAGGCGTTGATCTCGCGGAAGTTGTTCTGCTTGCTCAGGATATGAAAAAGCACTGGACGAGCATCCGGAGGCAAATGGAAGGCCCAAAGAAAGGAGGCAAGAAGACAGCAGCCAGGAGGCCAGCTTCAAGAAAGCAGGCTTCGAAATCGGCAAAAACTCAAGCATCTCATTCAACAGCAGCACAATCGAAAAAATAAATTTCCCAATCCGAAAGCTTTTAGAAGAAAATCGTCTCAACGAGGCGGTTTTTTAGCAATAATAAAACCCGGTGCCGTTCGGAGGTAGACAGCACCGGGGAGCTCAGCAAGTTTATTCAAGTTAAACCTGGGCTACTTACTGCTATATTAAACTTTTTGTGAAAAATGTCCAATCTTATCGAAAAAGCACTATTCGCATTATACTTATTCATAGTCCTACTTACTTATAAAAAATGATTTTAAGCTGGAAATGAAAATAATATATATTCAAGAAAGGCAGGCTGAACTGAAATGAAATTTTTTTTAAATAATTAGCTCATGAGGAGGCCGCACAAATCTGCATTAAAAATTCTCATCATTGCTTCGGTTGCTACCGCGCTTGGAGGCTCTTTGGGCATATTTATTCTGCACAGCCTTTCCAATAGACCGCGCTATATGGGAGAGACAGTTCCTGTAAAGGTTTTTTTCGGCAATTCTAAGCTTGACCCCGAGCTCGACTGCACCAAGGTGTTTGGGGTGGACAGGGCAGCCCCTAAATCTGAAGAAATGATCAAAAGCGCTCTCCAGGCGCTTCTTGACGGGCCCGCATATCCCGAATCGCAAAATGGTTTTTTCACCAGCCTCAATCATGATATTAAACTCAATAGCATCACATTCCGGAACAATGTAGCGTATGTTGATTTCAATAAAGAACTTACTCACAACATCGAAGGCTCGTGCAGAGCCGCCGGCATTCGTTCTGAGATTGTTCAAACCCTCCTTCAGTTTCCCAATATAAAAAGCGTAGCCATAACCGTCGAGGGCCACAAACCGCCGATTTTAGGAGAGTAAACAATATAAAAATGCCCTGATTTCTCGTACTGAGATTTCAGGGCACAATTTCGTCTGCAAGGCCGAGACGAACAGCTTGTTCGGGATTGAATGGTTGCAGGCTCCTTTCCGAAGTTATTTTTTTAAATTCCTCGTCTGATATCCGAAGCTTGCTTCTGAGTATCCGCAGCGTTTCTTTGCGCCAAATTTGTATCGCGCGTACGTCAGCTTTGTTGACAAGAGTTCCTTGGTCGTCAAAATCGACAATCGAGAAGTGGTTATCAAATTGAGGCATATGAAGGCTGATAGTGCCGCCTTTGCAAATATACCGTTTTGAACAGGTGATAAAAATAAGCGCAGCTCCTGAACTTGCTTTTTCAGCGATTCCGATTGTTTCTACATCACGTCGTTCTATGAGCCGGGCAAATTCTAAAGTTGAATGCGTATTGCCGCCCGGGCTGTTGAATCGAAGTGTTATCGGATCATTGGAAGTAATTGCAAAGGATGCATACTGCAAGATCAACTGCTCTACGCGTGGCGTCTCAAGCTCGCCTTCAATAAGAATCAGACGATTCAATGGCTTGCCTCCTTTCCTCTATAAGGTACAATATCTATGAGTTACAGTTTTTAATAATAACTCATTTAATATTTTAAGTCAAGTACAATGACAAATATGAACGAAATACCTCAGGAGGAGTCGGAACCTCGTGATTTCAGCGCTGAAATTAAGGATTTTTTTAAAAATCCTGCAATAAAGAATTTTCGTATAACGATGGAGGATGGAACTTCAATTTCCGCCAACAGTATGGAACAATTACAAGATGAATTTAAGCAATACAAGGAGAATAAAAATTAATTAAAGTAATAAAAACCGCCCTTTGAATAAGGGCGGTTTTTATTATTTCGTATCCTTCAGAGCAAAGGCAAAGCGGAGGCCTAAGAGCATAAAAATTCCCAGCACCACAAAAATATATTGGAAAGGAATGAACGTGAGCGCAACAATTGCTGCAAGGGGCCCTGTCACAAAGGCAAGTGGCTCTGCGAGGCGGAACAGTCCAATGAAACCGCTTTGCTTGGAGTTTACATGCTTGAAGAAATAGCTTTCTGTCGTAACCTCGACAAAGCTTGCCCCGACTCGGGTCATGAAGAGAACGAATGCCCAAATGAGGAGCTGCTCTTGAGGGATATAAGGAATAAATGCGGTAAATATGATGATAATGATAAAACCTGCGATAAGAAATTCTTTTTCACCAAGGATTTTATCAGCTATGCGCCCGACAGGGATTTCGAAGAGCACAAAGGGTGCAAGCATAATAGTAAAGAGCACACCGATCGTCGACCATTCGAAGCCGAGATAGCGATGAAGATAAATCGGCGTATACACGACCATCCATGAATAGAAGAATTGCAGAAGGTGGTTTGCCCCGAAGATCTTTCTCACAGCGGCGTCCTTCCAGAACAATTTCATGTTTTCGACCATCGTACCCTTATGTCGAGAAGGATGAATTTTTTCCGTAAGCGTAATGAGCGAAATCGCTATCATCAGAATGAGAAAAACGCTTGATATGATATAGGCTTTCCAATAATCATTGGGTCCAATTACAAACCCGGCGAAAAGCGGCGCTGAAAGAACAGCCACATTGGTTACAGTAAGATAGCTGCTTGGTATGCGGCCGGTGCGTTCGTCTTCTGATCCGCTTTCGAGGAATATATCGAGGCAGAAAAGAAGTCCGAGGGCACAGACATCAAAAATTATAAAAAGAAAGGGCACAATATAAGTGCCTTTAAAGGTTCCTAATCCAAGCGTTGCTATAAGGTCGAGAAATGCAAAAGTGAAAAAAAGCTTTCGGACGCTTATGCTGCGAAGTATTCTCGATATATTTATAAAAAGAAGGATAGTTATGACTGCTGCTATCACATAGAGGAAGCCCAGCATTTTTTGAGAAACGAACAAGCTAAGATAGGATGAATTAATGTACAGAAGCGTCGCGTAATGGAGGGAAAGGAAGAGGTTCGCTATATAAATAGGCAGAAGGCGGGCTTTTTTCATAGTATTTCGTGAAATCCTATTGTACCAAATTTTTCGGCTTTAAAATCAAAAAAGGCCGCCAGAATGGCGGCCTGAAATATGGAGCAAGATGATGCGAAATTTCATGGCGAAAATGCGATTCTCAGAAATTTTTTGTACGGGCCTTTGTGCACGTATTTTTCCAACTCCCCAAGAAGGCATTTTCCATTATGATGAATCGAAACGATGCCATTATGCACCTCTTCGGCTATTTCTTGGTGCAAGACATGCCGTTTTTTCTCCGCTTTTTCGGCTTCTTTCTTCGAGGGCTGCAGGATGAGCACGCTCACGCTCATTTTGCTGACGGCCTTGGTGCTTACAGTTATTTCGACGAGCGTCCTAAAATAGCCAATTGAGCCTTTCTTGCGAGGAGAAGAAAAAGCGAACATATCTTTGCCGCCTTTTGTAACCGGCGTTGTTCGAACCGATATCTGCTGAGATGTAGTAATCATCTCAATGATGCGGATATATTTATTTTCGGGACCGAGAATATCCTGGTCGAAAATAAAAGTTTCTGCAAGCTCATGCTCGCGCTTTAAAAGAGCCATTCGACGCCGCTGGTATTCCTCAAGCGTCTTGATCCGTATGTTGTGATAAATCCGTAGGGCTTTTTCCCGGGCTTGCTCCATGTACGCCTCCTTCGAGTTCCTCTAAAAAATTATCACCTCTTGATGTTAATGTAAATGAAAAAATAAAAAGGCCGTCTGGCGGTGTGCCGGACGGCCTGCTCAGGGAGTCAAACGAGGCGATGCCTCCTACTTGGCCCCAACGTGAGTGTGATGGGGAATGTGTTCCAATACACGGTTATTGAAAAAGATTGTTCCTCTTTTTCCAGATGAAGGAATAAAAATTTTCGGCATCGGTATTTCAGATCGCTCCGCATGCCGTCCGGGCCGATGATCTGGCGGCTATGCGTTCGCCAAAGGTTCCCTTTTTGAAATCTGGTCGTTCTGGCGCCGACGCGAATTTGCTGGATGAAATCCATTACTGCCTCCTGCTAGCATTATACAACATTAAAATAATTAATGCAATTATTAAAAACCGCGTAAATGCGGTTTTTTTCACTTTTGGTTTTGTAATTTTATCTTTAAAACTACATCCCAAGCACCACAGGTATAACTATCGGCCGCTTCGCTGTTTTCTGGAAAAGATAGCGGGATACAGCATCTGAGACGTTTGATTTCACAAAATCGAAGTTAATCGGGTTCATGCCGTCGGTCGTATCTTCGATCGTCTTTTTGATAATGCCGCGGGCATGCGAAAGCAAATCCTGCGATTCGCGGAGATATACAAAGCCGCGGGAGATAATGTCCGGAGATTTCTTGAGCTTGCCGGTCTTGAGATTGATTGAAGCTACAATCACGACGAAGCCGTCATCGCTTAGCATCTTACGGTCGCGCATGACAACCTCCTGGACGTCTCCGATCGAGAATCCATCAACCATCATCGGGCTTGAGGCAACGGATTCTTTGAGCCGGACGAATTTCTCGCCGCCGTTCTGGATTTCGAGCACTGCGCCATTGTCAGGAACGATGATATGGTCTTCCGGAATGCCGATGGTCTTTGCAAGCTCCTCATGGACGCGGAGCATGTAATGAGTGCCGTGCATAGGCATGAAGAACTTCTCATTGACGTGCCTATGTATCCATTCAAGCTCGCCGCGGTTGCCATGGCCTGTAGAGTGGATATAGACCTCCGAAGTGCGGTAATGGATGATCTTTGCGCCTTGGCGGGCAAGATTATCCTTGAGCTTCTGTACGGCGCGTTCATTGCCTGGAATTATGGAGGCTGAGAGAAGCACCGTGTCGCGCTTCGAGATCTTGAAGAATTTATGGCTTTTCATCGACATGCGCATGAGAGCTGCAAACTCATCGCCTTGAGCGCCTGTCGCGAGCACGACTATTCGGTCCGGAGGGTAGTTGTCCATCTGCTCTGCAGTGATTACTGTTTCTGGCTTCACTTTGAGCATTCCGGTCTGGCGGACGATCTCAATATTGTTTTTCATGCTGCGGCCTTCCACCACGACCTTCTTGTTGGCGCGCTCAGTAGCTTCGATTATTGCTATCATTCGCTCGATCTGCGAAGCGAATGTTCCAATAATGAGGCGGTTCTTCGTTGACTTGATTATCTCCTCGAGGTTCTCATGGACAAGCTTTTCAGGCGTCGAGAATCCAGGATTATCCACATTTGTCGAGTCCATCATAAGCAAAAGCACTTTGTGCTCCGCAATCTTGTCGAATTCAGCGATTTCGCGATCGCTTACAATTCCGTCGACATGTTCAAGCTTGATATCGCCTGGATTCACGATCGAGCCGTAAGGAGTTTCGATAATAATTCCCATCGAATCCGGAATAGTATGCGTTACATTGAAAAATTTTATCTTGAGCGCTCCTAGGCGGATCGTATCTTCCTTTTCTACAATGCGTATATCGAGAGGAGGAAGATGAGGAAATTCCTCTTGGCGCTTCTTTATCATAATCGTCGTAAGCGAGCGGGAATAGAGCGGGGGATTGCCGATGCGGTCCATTATGTAGGGAATGCCGCCGATGTGGTCGAGATGGCCATGAGTTATGATTACGCCGCGGATGCGCTCTTTGTTTTCTTCGAGATAAGTGGTGTTCGGCAAAATATAATCGACGCCCGGGGTTTCTTCATCTCGGAATGCAAAGCCTGCATCCATTACGATGATATCTTGCCCAAATTCAAGGGCGGTCATGTTCTTGCCGACCTCTTCAACACCTCCAAGCGGAATTATGCGGATGCTGTCCGGGGCAAGGGGGGGAAGCTTTTCGCCTTCGGGCCTTTTGCGAACTGTCGTCTGCCGCGGGCCGCCGCTTCTCTCGCGTGGAAGCTTGAG
>DAIPMQ010000030.1:0-2176 GCA_036768625.1 Parcubacteria group bacterium | reverse complement strand
CGATTTCGATCCCCTTGGGGCCTATTTCTCCGTTGGCGCAGCTGTCCTCCATTGTGATGCTGTGCGCCAGGAACTCCCTGTTGCTGAGGATGATTATTGATGATTGGCATCGTACGCTGCTGCATTGGCAAAGCGGATTGCTCTCGCGGCACTGTCCCGTTTGCCGCGGGCTCTCCCTGAGAACTTACTGCGGAGAACATGTTTGTCTTAAGATTCCTTCGTGGAAATCTTCTTCCGCCTGCGCGATTATTGTTATTTTGCTGTGGGGTCATGATTAATGGGTGTTAGTGATGATTGAAAAATGATAAAAATGCTGAATTATTTTGAATTTTGGCTTGCGAAGATGCTCCATACTTTATGCGTTTCGATGTACCAATTCGGTATCGTATTAAAACGGTCAGCGGGGGTGATTATTTCTCCGAAACTGGAGCCTTTCACACTATCTGGAAGCACGTAAATAAATTTCGGGGAATAAAGGAATATTGCCGGCATGTCTTGCTTGATTGCGGCATCAAAACTTTCAATGTCGCTTATCCGTGTCGATTCGTCGGTCGTTATGCGGGCTTCTTCAAGAAGCTTGTCGACTTTGACGTTGGCATATTCTGCCACATTGAGGCCCGGGTCATTCCGCTGCGAGGAATGCCAGAACGGATAGAAATCCAGGTCTGGGCCCACCGCTTGGCCAAACAGAAGAGCATCGTATTTTCGCGCCCGGATGACATTCTGGTTCAAATCTCCGAGCTGAAAGATATGCACGCTCACATCAGCTCCGATTTTTCTCCATTGCTCTGCCACAGCATTCGCGGCCGCGGTAAGTTCTGGAGTGTCCGAAGTGGAGATTGAGAAGGCAAGCCGCAAAGGCGAGGTGCCATCTTTGACCAAAATGCCGTCAGAACCGGCTTTCCAACCATCATTCAGAAGCATTTGGCGCGCATCCGAAATGAGGGTTGCCGGATCGGTTGTTGTCGCAGGAAGTGCATCAGTCGTCGAGCCAGCATTGAGCCCCGGCGGGATAGGGCCGTCTATCGGCGTCCCGAATCCTTTGAGTACCGTCTTTACTATTTCTTTCTTATCAAGCGCTCTATCCAATGCAATTCGAACGATTTTGTCGGTAAAAATAGAAGATTGGCTTTGATTAAAGAATATTCCGAATATTCTCGGCAAATCGGCGGTTTGAATATTTGCTTTTGTTCCGAGCGCCGGCACATTTTCAGGAGCAATGCCGTGGACGCTTTCAATATCGCCATTGCGGTATGCGCTTACGAGGTCGTCCTCATTCCGATAAAATTTCACAATCAAATTGGAAATATAAGGCTCGCTTCCCGCATATTTATTGTATGGCGTGAATCGATAATACGTCGGAATTCCTCCAGCGTCGCGTTTCAAGCCTTTAAGCTTATAGGCACCCGAACCGATCGGCTCGGAATTGTATGTGCTGAAAGGAAATTCGTCAGCGCTTATATTCTGCCAGATATGTTTGGGCAGTATTCCTAGCGTTGTGTTCTCAAGAAACGGGGAGTAAGGGTGCTTGAGGGTGAAGATAACTTGTTTCGGATTGGGTTCGGTTACTGTAACTCCGGCCCAATTAACAAGTTTAGGGCTTTTCAAGCTCGGATCTTGCGCTTTTGAAATAGTGAAGACAATATCGTCGGCACTCACCGGCTTTCCGTCTTGAAAATAAATATTATCTTTCAGATTGAATGTATATACGAGGCCGTCAGGAGAAATGGTGTACGTAGCCGCAAGGTCAGGCACGAGCTTTCCATCCGGAGTAAGTTTGAGAAGGCCAGAGTAAACGAGAGCAGAGAGGTCCTTGTCTGCATCGCTAATGGCAAGAAGGGGATTGATGAATCTTGGCGATCCGATAATTCCTTCTTGGAGCGTTCCGCCCCGGCGAGGTACTGTAACGAGAAATGCATGATCCACCTTCCAGAGAAGCGAAACGGTGGAAATGAGAAAAAGTCCGACAAACACGAAAAATATCGTCCGTTCGATTGTTGAGAATGCTCCGACCGCTTCCGTCATTTTTTCGGATGCCGGTAGTTTCCAATTCTTATCAAGTATTTCTGTGTGTGGAGTTTGTTTCTTCACGAATGTAGAGCGCCTGCTTGAAATATATCTTGCACGAGCGTTTAGAGATGAAATAAGAAAAATATTTCTTACGCTTGGTCTTATT
>DAIPMQ010000029.1:0-8489 GCA_036768625.1 Parcubacteria group bacterium | reverse complement strand
CCTATATTCATTCCACGGGGACAGTCGGCGCAATGGTGCTTCTTTCATGCGAAACGGATTTCGTATCGCGTAACGACGAATTCAAAGCGCTTGCCCGCGACATTGCAATGCATGTTGCAGCGTCCGATCCCCAATATATAAAGTCTGAAGACGTCTCGGAGGCTGATAAAAAAAATGCCGAAGCGGTAATGAAAAAGGAAATAGAGGAAAGTCCTGCCAATGCCGGAAAACCTGAGGAAATGAAATCAAAAATTTTGGAAGGAAAAATGTCTTCGTATTTCAAAGACAAAGTTCTGATGGAGCAGCCTTTCATAAAGAATCCCGACGTGACAATCGGAAATCTCATCGAGTCTGCCATTCAAAAGTTCGGCGAAAAAACAGAAATCAGCAAATTTGTCAGATTCTCTTTATAAGTTTCTCTCGTACAGAGGCAATCGCTGCTCGAGGGTTCATTTTATTAGGGTTCTGGTTCATCTGGACGTTTTTATTAAAATTAGGTCTAGTGGAAAAACCTCTCTTGAGGGGTGTTTTTCATGATATAATCATGAAAGATCAAATTCGTTAAGAATTTATTCGATAATCAGTAGAGGAATGCGTGGGTATTCTTCTGCTTCAACTATGGAATTAACTTTTATTGTTTCGGCGGTATTAATATTTTTAATGATTACGCTTCGCAGCCTTGAAATCAGATTTCAACGGCCTATCATTCTTGCTCACTTAAGCTGGCCTATAGAAAAGAGGTTTCGGGTGCATGCTAAAAAGCTTCCTGCATTAGGTGCTTCTCTTAAAGCTTCGATTGCCCAGGTAGTAAGAGGCATTCGTACGAAATTAGCTGAAAAGTTTTATTCTTTTCAAGAAGGAAGCACAGAATATGTTGCCAATTTGCAGGAATCACTTCGCGGCAAGCGAACTCTCTCAAGAGGATCGGTATCGTTTTTTCTTCTTAACATTTCTGATTATGGGAATAATCGGCATAAAGAACCGGTAGACATTGCGGTAGAGAGTGAAGAACGGAGCCGTTTAGGGGAATAGACACAATTGAAATATTAAAAAATCCGCTTATTCAAGCGGGTTTTTTAATATGGTTGTCATTTTTTAGTTGAGCCTGTATACTCATTTTTACGCCCTGTTATCTGTTTTTGTAGATATCCAAGGCAAGGGAAATTAAGACGCCACCTTAGCTCAGTTGGTAGAGCAACGCTTTTGTAAAGCGAAGGTCCCCAGTTCGAGTCTGGGAGGTGGCTCATTTTAGAAATTAAAATATTTATGCTGAAAGCGGAGTTCCAGTCGAAATATTTGAATTCTCTTGCTGTAACGGCCGAGAAAGGTCAAGGAGCCATGAGTTCCTTTCTGTTTCTGGAAATTCCGACAGTTGAACAATATGAGGAACTGCAGTGCCGGAAACAATTGATTGCTGTGTAACAAAAGTCCACATATTTGCTGCAGAGCTTTCTAACGTATTTTCAGCATCATAATAAGCAAGCAAAGTTTTTCCCTTGAATTCGTCAGGCTCGCTTTCTTTGCCGATATCTAAAGCATTCCAAGCTGATGAAAGGAGTGTAAAAATTTTATTCATAACCGATTAGTTTTTAACAGTTGAGCAGAGCGCCTTATGTGCTCACAATAGCAAATCAATACTGAAGATTTGATTAAGGGCGTATTCAATTCGATGCAATTCCTACACAGAGCACGGCTGCTTTGACCTCAGTTAAGAAATAAATTCTGCAGAGAAAGAAATTATTAAGAATATTTTTATATTTAAAAAATTCCGCCCTTTATATGGCGGAATTTTATGGAGAAGTTATTTTTTTCTTGGTCGATGTCGCCGTCGTGCTTGTAGCTGAGCTCGACGTTGCTCTAAGAGTTTTGATCTCGGGAATTATTTTGCCGATATCATCCATGCTTTGGAAGCCGTAATAGACCTTTCCGTTAAGGAGCATTGCCGGAAGCTTGTTTTGAACGTTATAAAGTGAAATAAGGGTTTTTAACGCGCTCATATTGAGATTGTAATCGAAGGAGTAGATTCTGAGCTCAGGATAATCTGTGCGAAGCTGGGTAAGCACATAGCCTGTTTTTTCGCATTCCGGGCAGTCTCCTTTATTTGAATAGAAATAGAGAATGAATATCGGCTTTACATCGCACTTATCGGCAATTTTCTGTAAAAGGATGTAATCTTTAATTTCAAGAATAGAATAGTATTGCTTAAGGGTTTGCACTTCCGAATCGCCTACGCCTCGCGTTTGTTCCATGTAGGAAAGCTGTTCGGCAATTGAATTGAGTTCTTTCGAGAGGGCTGAATTGCCCAAATCTTGGCAAGAAACTTGCCCTAAGAGATCGAATTGAGTTTCAGAAGATTGGAGATCGATTGCGATTTGGTCCTGGATCGAGCGCATTTCGGAGACGCGCTTCTCGCTCAGGTAATTGCTTGAAAAAAAAGCCAGTACGAAAATGACTGCAGTTATGAGGAATGCAAAGAGGTATTTTTTAGTACTCATTTTTTCCATGCAAATTTATCGCCAGGTCGTCTTCTGGGCAAAGGCGGTCTTGTACACAGCTTTGGCGAGCCAGAGAGGGGCGATGAATGAATAAAGCACCAGGAAGTAAATCAGATCCAGCCCAAACCCTATTTTTCCATCAGACATTTTGCGCGAAATGAAAATGAGAATAAGAGTGAGGGTGAAGAGAAATGCTCCGATAAAAGAAATAACTTGGGTATTTATATAAAACCATTCGATATTCCAGCTCCAGCCAATATGGAAGCCGACAGTATTAACCTGAATGATTTTTTTTATAATTATATTAGCCGTAGTGTAGACGGTCATTACGGTGAAATAGAGGGCAGAAAAAATAGTGATTGTCGCCATCGGCAGTACAAACATCCCGAGATTTCCATGCTCGCGCTTGAAAAAGAGCCTGCGATAATCGATTGCATTCTGCAGGAATCCATGCGTCCAGCGGAGCCGCTGCCTATAAAGCTTTTTTAAAGTAGTGGGAGCGACCGTGTAGACGTAAGCCTTGTGGGCGTTCACGATTTTGTAATGGTTCGACTGCATGCGGAGCGCAAGCTCGAGATCTTCGGTATTGTGAGCATGCTTGTAAGGCCCTAAGTTCTTGAAAACGTCGCGGCGGAATATGGAGAGAGGTCCGGGAGTCACATACAGGGCATCCATGAAAGAAAGAATCTTGCGGATGAATACGCCCCAGGCATATTCGACCTTTTGAATGAGCTGTATGATTGTTTTTGCCTTATGGACTTTGATTGACGGGACGACTGCCATGACTTTCGGATCGGAAAAATGGGGGATTATCTCCTTGAGTGCCTGCGGATCTGCAAACGAGTCTGCATCGAGGCATCCGACCAATTCGCTCTGGCTATGCTCCAGGCCAAAATTAAGAGCAGTGAATTTGCCGCCATTCTGCTTATGGATGATGCTGATCTGAGGATTGCCGTCAAACTCCTTTAGCACTTCTTTCGTATTATCGGTGCTGCCATCATCAATAACCAGCACCTTTAATTTTTCCTTGGGATATTCGAGATTGAGAAGGGAATGCAGGGTACCGGATACGGTTTTTTCTTCATTCCATACCGGAACCATGATCGTGAGAGTGGGATATTCCAGGAGATTGGGCGATTTGGCTTTATGAATCTCTTCTCTCTTTTCAAAATAGGTTATAAGCAAAAAAACCTCGAAATAGAGGGATAAAAAGAGAAATGTATAAACTATTGTATTGGTAAGTCCGGGCATGAAAATAGTATGGCAACAATGCACATACTAGCATTTTCGGCTTATAAATTCAATACAAATCGCAAAAGATAGCCTGAATTGCTGTTTGCGCCATTCCTCCTTATAATGGGCAGATGCAAGGAGAGCAGGATATTAAAAAAGGGCATTTGCATCCGATAACGGAGGTCACGCGACGGATCGCGGCTATTTTCGACGAACTCGGCTTCGAGGTGGCAGAAGGGCCGGAGATCGAGACTGAATTCTATAATTTCGACGCGCTCAATATTCCGAGCGATCATCCAGCACGCGATATGCAAGACACTTTTCTTTTAAAGAATAGAAAAGAAATTCTTCGTACCCAGACTTCTGCTATACAGATACGCTATATGGAGAAACATCAGCCGCCTTTCAAAGTAATTGTTCCAGGCGAAAGAGTTTTCCGCCGTGAAGCAACAGATGCCACACATGATGCGCAATTCTATCAGACCGAAGCCCTTTTTATTGATAAAAACATAACAATGGCAGATCTCAAAAGCGCACTTCTCTATTTCCTTCAAAAATTTTTTGGCCAAGAAGTTTCTATCAGGCTTCGACCAAGCTATTTCCCATTCGTAGAACCGGGGGCCGAAGTTGATGTTTCTTGCTTCAAATGCGCTGGTAAGGGATGTTCAGTCTGCAAGCACACAGGCTGGATTGAGATAATGGGCGCAGGCATGGTTCATCCTTTCGTACTTAAGTCATGCGGAATCGATCCAAATAAATGGCAGGGTTATGCGTTTGCTATCGGGGTGGATCGTGTGGCAATGCTTAAGTATGGAATTGATGACATACGTCTTTTATATACGGGCGATCTTCGCATTGTAAATCAATTCTAATTTATGCTTATTTCCTACAAATGGCTCAGTTCATATTTCAAGAGTGATCTGCCGAGTCCCGAAAAGATTGCGGAAGCGATTACCATGCATGCCTTTGAAATTGAAAGCATGAAAAAGCATGCAAACGATACGATTTTTGATGTAAAAATATTGCCCAATCGCGCGCATGACTGTCTGTCGCATCATGGCATTGCCACAGAGATCGCCGCGCTTTTTGATACGCCCATGAACGCGAAGCGATTCGAGAAATACGAGAAAGCAGAGGCATCTGCCGGAATCAAAATTGAAATTGAGAATGCAAAGCTTTGTCCGAGGTATATTGCGCGGCTGATTGAAAATATTTCTGTGGGCGAATCTCAGGAGTGGCTGAAGGAGCGAATCGAAGCGATTGGCCAGCGCAGTATTAATAACATCGTCGATATCTGCAATTACGTTATGTTCGATATCGGCCAGCCAATGCATGCGTTTGACGCAGACAAAGTAAAGGGTCCAATCGCTGTTCGATTTGCAAAATCGGATGAAATAATCACGACTCTGGATAGCAAGGAAGTCGTCCTCAATGAGACGGTACTTGTTATTGCTGATGATGAAGGACCAATTGCAATCGCCGGCATTAAAGGCGGAAAGCGGGCTGAAGTTGATGGGAAGACAAAGCGCATAATCCTTGAGGCAGCGAATTTCAATTCGACAGCTATCCGCAAAACCTCTCAGAAAATTGGCATTAAGACCGATGCATCAAAGCGCTTCGAAAACGAGATTACTCCAAGTCTCGCAAAGGCGGGAATTGAATATGTAACATCTCTCATTGTCGAAAATGCGAATCGTGAAGCAGTGATCCATGAAAGCTTTGAAGTGTATCCGCGCAAGCAGAATCCGTACAAAGTGGGCGTTTCACTTTCAGAAATTAACAGGCTGCTCGGCACTGACATTTCCGAAGACGAGGCTGGGGTGATTCTTGATAGGTTCGGCTGGGAATGGGAGCTTGCCGATCCTCGAGAAAAGATACTTGCTCTCTCGAATAAATTCGTCGGAGCGCCCTACAGGCTCGGCGCGAGCGTCACTTACGATGCGCCCCGAGAATTCGACTGCTCGTCATTAACAAGCTATCTCTTTGCCCAGGCCGGGATTGCCATTCCGCGCATTTCTATAGATCAGTATGTATTCGGCGAGCCAATCTCACAAGATGAGGCGGAAGCGGGCGACCTGGTTTTTTCAAACTCAGAGGAAGGAAAAATCCATTATGAATCAATAGAATGGCTGAAAGACCAGAAAGTCCCAGAAGGCATTGACCATGTCGGCCTCCTTCTTGGTGAAGGGAAAGTATTGCACGCGTCGCGCACGAGCGGCTCAGGAAGCGTTGGCAATGAAACTCTTTCTGAAAGCAAGCAATTCAAAAATATCGTCGGCTTTCGCAGAATCCCCGCATTAGAAGAGCGGCGCTTTATAGTGACAGTTCCAGCTGTCCGGCTCGATCTCCGCCTCAAAGAAGATGTTATTGAAGACATTGGTCGCATCTATGGCTTCGATAAAATTCCGGCGACTCTTCCGGAAAAACCCAAAAATGCTGCAAAAATTAATAAGCTTTTCTATTACTCGCAAAAAATTCGAAATATCCTTACTTCCCGCGGTTTCGACGAAGTGCAAACATATGCTTTTCTCGAGACAGGCGAAATCGAGCTCGAAAATCCGCTTGCATCTGATAAGAAATTCTTGCGCTCTGATCTCAGGGCAGGTCTTAGAAAATCTCTCGAGCTGAATGCCCATAATGCTGAGCTGTTGGGGCTTGATGAAGTGAAAATTTTTGAAATAGGTACCGTATTTACGAAAGAGGAGGAAGAGGTCCGTCTCGGCATAGGAATAAGAAATATAAAAAAAGACAAAACCAAGGAAGACCAGAAGATTTCCACTCTGCTTTCTGCGCTCAAAATCGAGCTTGAGGAAGATGATATCAATGCGCTGGTTTTCGATGATATAGCTGAAATTTCCCTCACCTTCCTTAAGGAAGTTTTGCCGGAGTCTTTAGGCTATGGCAATGAATTAGCTGTGCCGGAAATTGAAACAAAATTCCATCCTATTTCTCCATACCCGTTTGTTCTTCGAGACATTGCAGTATGGGTGCCATCCGAAGTTTCTGAGTTAGAATTGGAGGCCATCCTTATTGAATGCTCTGGCCCCTTGCTTGTTCACCATAGGCTCTTCGATACCTTCACCAAGGAATTCGATGCGGGGGAGAAAAAAACTTCGTACGCGTTCCGGTTTGTGTTTCAGTCAAGCGAAAAAACGCTTTCCGACGATGAAGTAAATGAGATTATGAAACGGGTAAATGATAAGATCGGAACAAGAAATGGGTGGGAAGTCAGATAAAATATGGATAAATTAAACGACAAAATTCTTACCGTTCCATTTTACTCGCAATATATGGATATACAGGACAAGCATTGGATGCTGCGCGGCTGCGGCGTCACCTGCCTTAAAATGGCTCTCGATTACTTTGGGGCAAAGACGCCTCAACTCGACGAGATGATTGCGAAAGCCGCGGCAATGGGTGCGTACGGCGACTCAGGGTGGTATCATGACGGGCTCATTGCTGTGGCTAAGGAATATGGAATTGATGCCTGGCGGAAAGAGGATATGGACACAACTTCCGGAGTAAAGGAAATGTATGAAATGCTCTCGCATGGAGGGCTCGTCGTTGTCTCAGTTGTTCAGCGTCTTTTGGGCCGGCATAAATTCCATCAAGTGCTTCTTATCGGCTATCGCGAAGAAGGAAATGATTTTAAAGGATTCTATTATCACGACCCGATGTCCTCCGATAGGGAGCAGGGCAAGGCACTCTATGTCGAAGCTGACATATTCAAAGTATATTGGCGCAACAAAGCCATATTTTTGAAGTAAAAAGGTAATGAACCTGCTCATTTTTGCTGATTATTAAGCTTGGTTTTGGCAATCAAATTTGCTATACTATAAGAAACACAAGAGCGTAAGCGCTTTTAATATTGGCAATTTTTAAACTTCCCATGGCAAAAGAATCGACAAAGAAAAACGACTACGGCGCAGACGCGATTACCGTCCTCGAGGGCTTGGAGCCTGTCCGAAAGAGGCCGGGCATGTATATCGGCACCACTGGTCCCGATGGCCTCCACCATCTTATTTGGGAAATTTTCGACAACAGCCGCGATGAAGCGATGAACGGCCATGCCGATCATATAGAGGTTGCGCTTTTGCCCGACAATATGATACGCGTAGTTGATAACGGCCGCGGCATTCCTGTCGGCATCCATAAGGTCACCAAGGTATCAGCGCTTGAAACGATCATGACCACCCTTCATGCCGGAGGGAAATTCGGGGGAGAAGGCTATAAAGTTTCGGGCGGACTTCATGGTGTCGGCGCGTCAGTTGTGAATGCTCTTTCGACATATACGAAAGTCGAGGTTCATCAAGACGGAGGGAGACATATGCAGGAGTATGCGAGAGGCATAAAAAAGAACGCAGTTAAAAAAGTCGGTACGTCCAAGGCTCGCGGGACAGTCGTGACCTTCCAGCCTGACCCGGAAATATTCAAAGAGGGAATCGAATTCGAATGGAACAAAATAATCGACAGACTCAAACAGCAGGCGTATTTGGTAAAGGGCCTGCGCATTACCATTCTCGATGCGAGGCAATTTGTCGGTAAGATTGATTTCGACAAAGCGTTTTATCTCAGAGACTTCGGGCTCGACGTACCCTCGATAACATTCTATTTTGAGGGGGGACTTACTGCGTTTGTGCGCTCGAACACCGCGGCTCAGAAGCCCATCCATAAAAATATTTTTTATTCCCTTAAAACCACATATTCGAGTGCTATTAACTAAATAAATCATTACCATCAATAAGTACAAAATCTAAATAT
>DAIPMQ010000028.1:7546-8829 GCA_036768625.1 Parcubacteria group bacterium | reverse complement strand
GCGCTCCAGAATATTCTGGCATTTCGATTTTCCAACAGCATTTTCGAGCCTCTCTGGAATGGCAAGTTTATCGAAAAAGTGGAAATCAATCTTCTTGAGCGCGACACTATAGAATCGCGAGCGAACTTTTATGATGAAACCGGAGCATTGAAGGATGTCGGGCAGAATCATCTTCTCCAAATGCTTGCGCTCGTCGCAATGGAGCGCCCTGATATGGAGATTCCTGATACTACGCGAAAAGCTCGGGCAGAAGTGCTTATGCGCCTCAAAAAAATGACTCGCGACCTTGCGCACGAAGAGGCAATTCGCGCGCAGTATGAAGGCTACCAGGAAGCTTTGCATGTTCCAGGATCAGAAACAGAGACTTTCTTCTCGATTTCCGCATTTATAGACAGCAAGCGATGGAAGGATGTGCCTTTCATTTTAACGAGCGGCAAAGGGCTGAAGGAATCGCGCGTGGAGATCAAGATACATTTCAAAGACTTGAGCCCGGGCTCGTTCATGCCGAAGCAGTTTGCTTCTCAGGAAGCCAATCAGCTTATCTTTGCGATAAAACCTGAAGAGTCGATCTCGATTCTTTTCTGGATAAAAATCCCGGGCTTCGAGAATAAGATGGAGCCAAAAAAGCTGAGTTTTGCATATGAAGATAGCGGGGAAAAAGCTGCAGTGCCGAACGCGTATGAGAGAGTGCTTCATGACTGCATTGCGGGAGATCAGACTCTCTTTCCCTCGACCCAAGAAATAATCGGCCAATGGAATTTCATCGAGTCTGTTCTTGAATCGTGGAAGGATCTTCCTCTTCAGAGATATGGGCGGGGAAGCAATGTTTCGGAGATCTTGCAAAATAATAGAGCCATAAAAGACAGCTTTAAAAATAATTAATATTTAATTATGGAACGGAGCGCCGTTCCTATTTAACAAAGGAATGAAAATAGGATATATAGGATTGGGTAAAATGGGCTTAAATATGGCGCTTCGAATGCATGAAACAGGGCATGAAGTAGTGGCATGGAATAGGAGCGAAGAGCCGCGGAGGGAAGCAGAGCGCGCAGGCATCAAGACTTCCGCAACACTCGAAGAGCTTGTTAAGGAAATAGAAATGCCGCGGGCGCTCTGGCTCATGGTGCCCAATAGCGCAGTCGATGAAATGCTTGAGAAGCTTTCGCCGCTCCTTTCGCAAGGAGATCTGATAATCGACGGAGGCAATACTTTTTTTAAGGAGACCATTCGCCGCTCCGAAGAGCTACGGGCAAAGGGCATAAGGTTCATGGACGCCGGAGTTT
>DAIPMQ010000028.1:7254-7536 GCA_036768625.1 Parcubacteria group bacterium | reverse complement strand
GGGGGTCCGGCTGGCGCGCGAAACGGCGCGTGCATTATGGCAGGCGGCGAGAAAGAGGATTACGATCGCCTCGAACCTCTTCTTAAAGACTTATGTATTGTCGGAGGTTATGGCTACATGGGTTCCCATGGCACAGGGCACTTCGTGAAAATGGTCCATAATGGGATCGAGTATGGGATGATGCAGGCCATTGGGGAAGGCTTCGAAGTGATGCAAAAAAGCGGTTTTGATCTGGATCTCGATAAAGTCGCAAGAGTGTATCAGCACGGAAGCGTGATCGAG
>DAIPMQ010000028.1:0-7244 GCA_036768625.1 Parcubacteria group bacterium | reverse complement strand
ATCGAGTCGCGGCTTGTTGGCTGGCTTGAAGAGGGATTCAAAAAATACGGCGAAAATTTGGAAGGAATAAGTCCTACTGTCGCTCATACCGGCGAAGGAGAGTGGACTGTGAAGGTTGCTCAGGATTTCGGTGTTGAGGTGCCGGTTATAAAAGCGTCGTTTGACTTTCGCGTGCATTCCGCAGAGAAGGCAACATTTACAGGCAAGGTGCTTTCAACGCTTCGAAACATGTTTGGCGGCCATGCTGTGAATTAGCTAAAATGAAAGCGCGGACTTTCGAGTCCGCGCAATCTCATTTCATATTCGTGATTTTTTCATGCTGCAGAAAACTTACCTCAATCGAAAGAAGGGCAAAGAATACAGCGAGACCCATCGATATTGAATGTGTTGCAAATGCAGTCATTACCGCCGATAAAGCTGTTGAAATTAGCCAAAGTAAACAAATAGCTAGCATATTTCTATTCCTCCAATTTAATTTAAATATAAATGAGCTTAAAAGTTAATACATCACCAAATCCTGCAAAGAAAGCGTCTGAAAAGCTCATTGAGCTTTTGAATGAAGCAAAAAATATTTCAGTTCTTCTCATGCTCTCAGGCGGATCTGCATTTGAAATTCTAAACTCTATTGATACATCGATAGAGTTTGAGCATGTGACACTCAGCATGCTTGATGAGCGTTTTAGTACAGATAAGCTTATGAATAATTTCGCAATGCTTGCTCAAACTGAATTCTATAAGAAAGCCATCGCGGCTGGAGCAAGCTTCCTCGATACGCGCATTCAAGATGGCGAATCGCTTAACGAAGCAGAAATCAGATTCGATTATGCGCTCAAAAGCTGGATCCGAGAGAATAGCGGCGGCACAATATTAGCAACAATGGGCATAGGAGAAGATGGGCATACTGCAGGGATTTTCCCGCATATAGACGATGAGAAATTCAAATATCTTTTAGAGCAGGACGATAAGTTTGTTGTAGGCTATCACGCCCATAATGCAACTCTTTCTCTTGAGCGCCTTTCAGTGACCAATCATTTTCTTCGCGAATATGCGGATCATGCAATTGTTTATGCAACAGGTGAGAATAAGAGAGAGGCGCTTGGGCACGTCTTGCATATGGAAGGCAGTTTAGCTCAAACGCCAGCTCGAATCATTAAGGAAATGAAGGATGCCGTACTTTTTACTGATATTTCTTAGTGAATGTGTATTACCAGCTTGAAAATAAGCTGCACTGACCTAGAGAACGGGGCATGATATCATAAAGCGAACATGGAATTTTTACACCAAAAGACAGCTCAAATAACGGGCGATGAAATACAAGAGGCGAAAGGAAAGCTTGAGCCATATTTCCTGCATCTGAAAGAAATTATTAATAAGCATGATTTTTCGGCGCCGGAGGCATCGCTTTGCTTGCCCCACGCTGATGAAACATATGCTGAGGTAATGAAAATGCTTGAGCGGCATCAAAGCAATGCTTTAAAGCATGTATTTCTCATTGGCATTGGAGGTTCGAATCTGGGAGCGAAAGCCCTCTATGATGCGCTTCGCGGACCGAATGATATGTTTGCTTCGCATGTGCTACCTAAAATGATTTTTCTCGATACCATTTCCGCGCATGAGCTTGAGGCAGTTCTTAAAATGATCGACAATCAGATCGGGAATGCTGGCGAAGTCATTGTAAACATTGTCAGCAAATCCGGAATGACTCTTGAAACGATCGCCAATTCAGAAATCGTCCTCGATGCTTTTGCGCGCAAGTTCGGAAATATAAGCAAGCAAATTATTGTGACGACTGACAGCGATTCTCAGCTTGATAGATGGGCAAAATCCCAGGGAATTGATGCTCTTCATATTCCGCATGAAATTGGCGGCAGGTTCTCGGTATTCAGTCCCGCAGGGCTTTTTCCTCTTGGGCTTTGCGGCTTCAATATTCAAGAGCTCCTTCTCGGCGCGAGGAAAGCGCTTGATTCTTCGCTTGGAGAAATAACCGAAAGTCCCGCATTTCTTTCAGCAGCCTCTCAATTCATTAATTATAAAAAGGGCAAAGTAATAAGCGATTCATTTTTCTTCGCATCCGAACTGGAATCCCTTGGCAAATGGGTTCGGCAGCTTATGGCGGAGAGTCTCGGAAAAGAAAAAGATAGCGCAGGCAAAATCGTACATATGGGGTTCACGCCTACGGTTTCTATTGGCTCAACGGACCTCCATTCTATCGCCCAGCTTACTTTTGGCGGCCCCCAAGACAAATATACGAATTTGATTACCATAAAAAATTCCAAAGACATTGCGATTCCTCACGATGCGCGCTTTGCATTCCTTGATGCAAATATCGCAAACAAAACTGCCGGAGAGATTATGGCAGCAATTTACGGCGGAGTTAAGGCGGCATATGAAAAAGCTCAATTGCCTTTTTCAGAAATAATATTTCAGGATGTTTCAGAACAAAGCATAGGCGAATATATGCAGTTTAAAATGATTGAAACGATGCTCCTGGGCCGGCTCATGAATGTGAATGCATTCGATCAGCCGGCAGTGGAGAGTTATAAAATTGAAATGAGGCGATTATTGAATTTGTAATTATGTTTTTACTTTTCGACATTGGAGGAACGAAGATGCGGATTGCGGTCTCGAAAGACGGCGAATTTTTCGGCGAGCCGAAAATAATTAGAACGCCGCAAAATTACGAAGAAGGCATTGAAGCTTTTAAAAATGCGGCGAATGAGCTCTTGGAGGGAGAAAAGACCGAGGCTGTAGTCGGGGGAATCGCCGGCCCTTTTTCTGAAAAGACCTTGATGCTTTCCGCAAGTCCTCATCTCGGCGGATGGGTGGGAAAGCATTTTGCAAAAGATCTGGAGCGGATGTTTGCTGCGCCTGTGCATATAGAAAACGATTGCATTATGGCGGCCTTAGGTGAAGCGCATCATGGGGCGGGGAGGGGATTCGATATCGTCACCTATGTTACCGTGTCGACTGGCGTTAATGGCGCCCGGATCGTGCATGGAGCTATTGATGAAAAATCTTTCGGATTCGAAATGGGCCATCAGATCATCGATCCCGACAAAACTCTTGTGAAAGATGCTCCCGGAATTTATTTGGAAGATCTTATATCGGGCACCGGGGTGCATGTTCGCACAGGCAAACTGCCCAAAGAAATACATGATCCTGAGTTTTGGGATGAATGCGCCCGAATACTTGCAATTGGCCTCAACAATGCGATTGATTTCTGGTCACCGGATGTCGTGGTGCTCGGAGGGTCAATGATAACCGGCGATCCTGCAATCCCCATAGATGCAACTCAAAAGTACCTTCGCGAGTATCTTACGATCATTCCCCAAATTCCCGAGATCAAAAAAGCGGAGCTCGCGGATGTGGGCGGCCTCTGGGGCGCATTGGCATATTTAAAGATCATTGGAAAACAATAGAATATCCATGCAGCTCATTTTATTCCTCGATCTTTTATTTCTGCTTTTTCTCTGCCTTCTTATTATTTCGTACACAGCAATTTTGATCATGCTCGCAATGCCCCATAAGCTGCCGTTCGTGCGTTCGAGCGACGCGAAGACTGAAGCTATAGTCAGGATCCTGGGCGATGTGTCCGGAAGAAGAATAGTTGATCTCGGTTCCGGAGAAGGCAAGATAGTGATCGCGCTTGCAGAAGCAGGCGCCGAAGCGCATGGTCATGAAATCAATTTTATCCTGGCGTGGTGGTCGAGATTTAAAATTCGAAGAGCAGGGCTTCGAAATCGCGCATTCATACACAGAACTGACTTTTGGAAAGAGGATATGGGGCATTATGACGATTTTACGATCTTCGGCATTCAAAGCATCATGCCTCAACTTGAGAAAAAAATGATCGAGGAAATGCGGTCCGGCGCGCGAATTGTGACCCAGCGTTATGAGTTCCCGCATTGGAAGCCTCATGCCGCCGAAGACAGCATCTATCTTTATGTGAAAGAATGAATCCAGGTTATGAAGGAGTCCCCTGGGACAAATTCGATCTTAAGAGTATACTTATATCAAAATTAATAAACAAATATGGCAAAATCCAAACCGTCGGTTAAGGCAAAAGCAGCAGTTAAGGCAAAAGCACCTGCAAAAGGAAAGTCGAATTCAGCATTTATGAAACCGATGACGATAAGCGCAGAGTTGGCGCCTGTCGTCGGCAAAGGCCCTATGCCTCGCTCTGAAGTGGTGAAGAAGCTTTGGGTATACATCAAGAAGAACGATCTGCAAGACTCTAAGAACAAGCGCAATATAAATGCAGATGAAAATTTGAAGAAAGTGTTTGGCGGCAAAAAGACTGTCAGCATGTTTGAAATGACCAAGCTCGTTTCAAAGCATCTTTCATAGGATTCTCCATAAGGGAGAATTTTTCGAGCACGCAGAAGTGTATGGAAATCTCTACGGATCCTCGAAAAAAATTTTGGAAGCTTTTCTTGATGATTTCTCATTTGTTTTTGCTATCATCGACGTTCAAGGTGCAATAACGATGAAAAAAGTGTTTCCGGAGGCGTTTGTCATTTTTTTACGGCCCGGCTCAATTAATGATGTGAAGAATCGCCTTGAAAGCGAGAGGATGGGTGTACCGCAAAAAGAGATAGCTTCCCGCATTGAAACTGCTGCATATGAAATGAGCTTGGCAAATCATTTCGATGCGATCCTAGAAAATTTTCAAGGCAATTTTGACCAAACATTGGCTGGCATGCTAGCTTTGATCAACAATGAAATAATTGTTTCAAAGAATAATCCTTTCTAATATACTTGCGATGTTTATCATATTAATTAAAAAAAATGGGAATTAAAGATTTCTTAATGAAAAAAATGATGGCGAAGCAAATGCAGGGCGTGCCGCAAGAAGAACAGGATAAAATGATGAAGCTCGTGCAAGAAAATCCGGAACTTTTCCAAAAAATTGCGCTCGAAGTTCAGGAAAAAATGAAGCAAGGCAAGGACCAGATGGGAGCAACTATGGAAGTGGTCCAAAAATACCAGGATCAGCTAAAAAATGTTATAGGGGAGAAGAAGTAGTAAATTTGCCAGGGCAATGCGCTCATTGTGCTTTGAAAGCCTCTATCTATTACAAGTTGAGGTACTCTTGACGCCATAGGGAAGTTATTCACTGAATGTCATTAAATATCATTCATTTTGAATTATCACGCTCAGCTATATATTTACAAAAAATGTGATGTATTTTGCAGTAAATAAATATCATTTTATTGTGATTTAATCATACTGCTTATGAGCAGCAGCCAGAAAAAAAGGCCTGTCTCCGCATCATCTCCTTTTAAGCAAAGGGTTAATTTGTTCCAAACTGATTTTGTGCTGGATGCTCGCGCACGCTCCTTTCTCCAGCTTTTTGAAAATACTTCTGAAGTACTGGCGCTTAGCGATGAGCGCGGCATATACAAATACGTGAGCCCTGCAGTGTACGCTCATTTCGGCTATCATACAAAACAAATCGTCGGCACGCGCGAGCTGATACGCCTCCACCCTGAAGACGTGAAAACAGCTTCAGCTTTGCATAAAAAGATTTTGAAAAGCGCGCCCGGCGCAGTGGTAACGTATGAGCTTCGCTCATTGCACAAAGACGGAACATGGCATTGGTACCAGATTACTTCGAACAACATGCTTCATACTGCGCCATTGTTTTCGATTTTTTCGATTTTTCGGGATATCACCGCCCGCAAAGCAGATGAGGATCGTTTGAGATATTATGAGAGCATGGGCAATTCGCTATCTGATGCTGTCGTCTCGACAGATATTGATTTTAGAATTGTGAGCTGGAACAGAGGAGCGGAAGAGCTGTACGGATGGAAAAGGACAGAAGTCATCGGTAAAGCATCTTCTTCAGTTCTCCAATCCGCATTCGTCGGTGATACGCGGAAGAATTTTTTTGTATTGTTGAGCAAGCACGGGAATTGGAAAGGCGAGGTTATTCAATCGAGCAAAGGCGGCGCAAAGCTGGCGATCCTTTCTTCAATTTCTGTTGTGAAGGATGCTAACGGAAAGCAGATAGGATTCGTGGCGCTCAATAGAGATATCAGCGAACGCAAAGAGCGTTTCCATGCTTTAGAGCAAAGCGAAGAGAGGTATCGGGCGTTTATTGCGCACAGTACTGAAGGCATTTGCCGGTACGAGCTTTCAAAGCCGGTCAAAACGAGCATTCCTGCCGCAAAGCAAGCCGAGTATTTTCTCAAATACGGCAGAGTTGCAGAATGCAATGATGCAATGGCACGAATGTATGGCTATTCAAAAGCAGAGGATCTGATCGGGGCACCCATAACGCATTTTCTCAACCCCAAAAATCCCGAGCATGTGAAAATCATCTCTTCTTTCATAAAATCCGGCTACAAATTGATGGATGCGGAAGTTCAAGAATACGACAAAGACGGCAATCTTAAATATTTTCTTGTTAATTTCATCGGGGTTGTAGAAAACGGAATCGGGAGCAGGGCCTGGGGAACAAAGCGCGATATCACAGACCGCAAGCACGCCGAAAATCTCATCAAGGAAAGCGAAGAGCGGTTTCGCACGATGGCCGACCAGGCTCCTGTGATGATTTGGATGGCAGGTACAAACAAGCTTTGCTATTGGTTCAATAAAAATTGGCTCGATTTCACAGGGAAGTCATTGGGTCAGGAGATCGGCAACGGCTGGGCCGAGGGTGTCCATCCGGACGATAGGCAAAGATGCGCGAAGATCTATGCTTCGAGCTTTGATGCCCGCAAACCCTACAAGCTGGAATATCGCTTGAAGACCGCTCGCGGAAGCTATCATTGGATTTTAAGCAATGGCATACCGCGCTTTGCTCCGGGCGGCAGTTTTGAAGGATATATAGGAGCCTGCATCGACATAGATGAAATGCATGTCGCCGAGCAGCGCAAGGATGAATTTATTGGTATTGCAAGTCATGAATTGAAGACCCCGATTACAACGGTGAAGGTATATCTTCAACTTCTCCAGAAGATGGTCGAATCCGGCAAGAGCAACAAAATTGGGGTGCATCTTGAGAAAATGGATTCGCAGGTCGATAAGCTTACCAAGCTCGTAAGCGATCTTCTGGATATTTCAAAGATCCAGGCTGAGAAGCTTGAATTCAACAAAACGAATTTTAAAATTGACGATCTTGTTCGGGAAATAGTTGAAATGCTTAAAGGTACGATTCCAACGCACTCAATAATAAAAAAGCTTGAGGCAAAAAGAAGCGCCTATGGCGACAGGGACCGCATTGGGCAGGTGCTTATCAA
>DAIPMQ010000027.1:7540-8958 GCA_036768625.1 Parcubacteria group bacterium | reverse complement strand
GATTATAAGAGAATGCCGCTCCGCTTTGCTTTTCAATGAGCGAAGCTAACAGCTCAGTCTGATTAAAGCCCCGTTCGCGCCTGCGCTCTGCAGACATCGGGATTGGAATCAGAAGAAACGGGCCGCTTCCTTCAAAAAGTTCGATATCAGCCAATGATTCGAGCATTTCTTCATGCATGAGCTTTGAAAGTGCTTCTGCCAATCGAGTATTCCTCTTATATTTGATATCCCATACAATGGCGCGGACCTTAGGATTTCGATAATCGAAGAGCGGGAATATATTATGGGCGGAGAGTTCATTGCCTGCTCGCGGAAGTATTTTTCTAAAGCTCTGCCATTGTTCTTGTTCGAGCGAAGCGATGCTTTCTTTTTTGGGGAAAAGAGCATCGAGGAAATAATTCCATATTTTTTTGGCGCTTTCGAGAAAATTTTTTATCCGCATAGATTTTTTGTATGATATACTCATAAATAATATGGGTTTGTTAGGAAACTTGTTCAAAAAACAGGAGGTGAGCGTGTTGGGAGTCGACATCGGATCATCTGCAATTAAAATTGTGCAGCTTAAACGCCAAGGAAGCAAGGCGATTCTTGAAACATATGGCGAATTGGCATTAGGCCCTTATGCGGGCGCAGAAGTAGGGCAGGCAACCAACCTTCCAGTTGATAAAATCGTTGAAGCGCTCAATGATCTTTTGAACGAGAAGGAAGTAAATATCACAACGCGCAATTGCGGGATCGCAATTCCGTTTCGCTCCAGCCTCATGAGCCTTATCGAAATGCCGGCAGCAGATGATAAGCAGCTTGCGCAAATGGTGCCGATGGAAGCGAGAAAATATATTCCGGTGCCTATTGCTGAAGTTGCTCTCGACTGGATGGTTATCCCAAAAGATGAATTTGAATTCAATGACGAGGTTGATGGAGAAGCAATAAAGGCTCCAAAAAGCGACAAGCTCGATATACTCGTTATCGCAATCCACAATGATGTCATCAATAACTATAAATCGATAATTGATCAGTCGAAGCTTGCGGCAAGCTTCTTTGAAGTCGAGATTTTCAGCACAATGCGGGCGATCCTTGATCAGAGCGTTGTTCCTGTCGCAGTGTTGGATATGGGCGCGTCTTCCACGAAGCTGTATATTGTCGAAAAAGGCATCGTACGTAATACTCATACAATTAATAAAGGAGCACAGGATGTAACCGCAATTTTGGCCAAATCGATGGAAATTTCCACGCAGCAAGCCGAAATTTTGAAAAGGGAGCAGGGGATTTCAGGGTCGCACGAGGATCGCCCTTTGAAAGGCATCCTCTCTGTTACGCTTGATTATATCTTCTCAGAAGCCAACCAAGTGATACTTGCTTATGAACGCAAGAGCAAAAAAAATCTTTCGAAGATAGTTCTCGTCGGCGGCGGTGCGGCA
>DAIPMQ010000027.1:0-7530 GCA_036768625.1 Parcubacteria group bacterium | reverse complement strand
ACTTAAAGGCATTACTGCTGTTGCGCAGGAGAGCTTTGATACTGAAGTCGTAGCGGGAGACCCATACTCAAAAGTTCAAACACCCGCATTTCTTGAAGAAGTCCTCAAATCCACCGGGCCTGAATTTGCAGTGGCGGTGGGTGTAGCAATTCGCAAGCTCCAAGAACTCGGATAGTGAGCGCAATACGGAACATCTCTTTTTTAAAAAAGTTATACACTGTTTTGCACAGATTGCATTGTGCGCATAATTTATTAAATGTATACTTATTGTATCAATTGATTTTTTCACCGAGCATTGCTCGATGTAGGCACTTTTCATGGATACCAAATTCCAAACATCGTTCATTCCAAAACGCCCAGTTGTTGCTGGAGAGGCTCCATTACGGGCAAAGCAGCCGCTCAATCTACTTTCGATTATCGCCACTTTCATTTTTATCGTGGCTATACTTGCAATGGGAGGCGAGTTTGCATACAAGCATTATATAAACAGCAAGCTTGTCTCAATGAATCAACAGCTCACTGCTGCGCAAGCTGAGATACGAGATGATCTCATCAATCAATTCATCCGTCTCGATTCGCGTTTGAAGAGCGCGCAAGAGCTTCTTCAAGGCCACATTGCAACCTCGCTCCTGTTTGAAACTCTCCAAAATCAGACAGTTAAAAATATTCAATTCTCTGATATGACCTATCAAGCTGATCCAGCCACCGGCGCTGTCACTGTCTATATGAGAGGATTAGCTGTGAGCTACAATGCAATCGCCCTTCAAGCAAGCATTTTCAATAATAATAAATATATTAAGAATGCTCTTTTTTCAGATATGAGTCTTGATCAGAAAGGCCAAGTCCAGTTCACGCTCAAAGCCACAATCGACCCCGAACTCATTGCCCAGCGAAATACGATCAAATCGCTAACTTCTACATCACAATGAAAAGCAATGTAACCCCATTACTGCTCATAGTTCTCTCAGTCGGGCTTTTTTACTTGTATATTAATCCTCAATATACAGAAATAAACACATTGAATGCAAAAGAAGCGGAATATTCGAATGCGCTCGACAAAGCCCAGCAGATCCAGCAGATCAGAGCAAATCTCCTTACAAAATATAATAATTTTTCCCAGGAGAATATGCAAAAACTTCAAACTCTTCTCCCTGATAATGTAGATAATGTCCGTCTTGCGCTCGATCTTGCAAATGTCGCCAAAAAATACAATATCGATATAAAGGATATTAAAATTGACAAGCCTCTTAATGATCTGCAAGCCGGCCCAACAGGACAAATCAAGCCATATGGAGAAGCCAAAGTGACGTTCTCATTTAGCGCATCGTATGAAAATTTCGTAAAATACGTCATGGATATCGAACAAAGCTTGCGGATTGTCGATGTGAGCGGAATCAGCTTCAAAGCTCCCCCAAGCGGCATGTATGATTATACGCTTGTAGTAAATACTTATTGGCTCAAATAACATGAATAAAAGCGCTGTAATAATTTTATTTCTTATACTCATCGGCGGCGGATATTTCGCCTATACCAGCTTTTCCGGCGGCACCAGCACTGCTGACATGGCCGCAGCTACTGACGCGACAGATGGAGCGGGCACTCAACTCATCGCACTTCTCGCACAGCTTCAGGGCCTCAAAATGAACGGGGCAATATTCGATTCTCCGCAATTTGCATCGCTTCGCGATGAAACCACTCCTGTTCTAAGCGAACCGATCGGCAGAAGCAATCCGTTTGCTCCCATTGGGCATGATAGCGGCTTCTCGCCTACGACTGGTTCGATAACAAGCGTGCAAACAGGCACCTCGTCTGTTTCAAACAGCGGTTCAAAGCCGGCCGGAACAGTTAAAGCAGCTCATTAAAAGAAGATTGCACTGTGTTTTTTTGTAGAAAAGCGGCTCGTCCGCACTATTAGTTTGTATTATGAGCATACTTGAAATTTTAGCGGGTAAAGGCTTCATCAGCCACGAAGAAGTCGTTTCCATTCAAAATGAGGCTACAGCTTCAGGCGAGAGCCTCGAAAAAACGCTCGCAAAGCATGGCATAAGCAAGCAGGTCATCCTTGAAAGCCAGGGCGAAGATCTCAGCGTACCCATTCGCAATCTTGAAAACATTGAGATTAAAAAGGAGATTCTGAGCTATATCCCCGAAGAATCAGCACATCATTATAAGATCGTGCCGATCGGGCTTGTCGACAACGTTCTTGAAGTCGGCGTCGTCGACCCTGACAATATCGAGGCTCGCGATGCTCTCAATTTCATATCAGCCAAGATAAATCTCCCATTCAAGATTTTCATGATAAGCGAAGCGGATTTTGAAAAAGTCCTGCATCTTTACCAGGGAATTTCGGGCGAAGTCGATGAAGCGCTTTCAGAATTCGATACTCAGACAAAAGATAAGCAAGAGATTTCTCTTGATAACACCGACAGCGGAGGAGATGTTATCTCTTCCAAGGATGGAAAGCTCGATACACGGATAATCGAGGATGCACCGGTGACGAAGATCGTTGCGACAATCCTTCGCTATGCCACAGACGGAAGCGCATCAGACATTCATATCGAGCCGATGAGAGAGAACATACGCGTGCGCTTTCGAGTGGACGGGGTTTTGAATACAAGCCTCGTGCTGCCTATAAAGGTGCATTCTGCTGTCATTGCGCGCATCAAGATACTTTCCAATATGCGTCTCGATGAAAAGCGCAAGCCGCAGGACGGACGCTTTTCTGCAAAAATAGAAGGCAGAAAGATCGATTTTCGAGTCTCGACATTTCCGACCTATTTCGGAGAAAAAGTGGTGATGCGCATTCTCGATCATGAAAAAGGCGTCAAGGCACTGGATCAGATAGGCATTTCAAAGCGCCATGTGGACATAATACGAAAAGCGCTCCAGCGGCCTTACGGCCTCATTCTGATATCAGGTCCGACCGGCTCAGGAAAGACCACGACGCTCTATTCGATGCTCAATGAAATCGACCGAAATTCCCTCAACGTCTTGTCGCTTGAGGATCCGATCGAGTATGCGATCGAGGGCGTGAGCCAGTCTCAAGTCAGAGCAGATATCGGCTACACATTCGCAAACGGCTTGAGAACCACGCTCCGCCAGGACCCAGATGTTATCATGGTGGGCGAGATCCGCGACAAAGTGACGGCTCGGCTAGCGATACAAGCGGCGCTCACGGGACATCTTGTGTTTTCGACCATTCACACCAACAACGCCGTCGGAGTAATACCCCGGCTTGTTGATATGGGAATCGATCCGTATCTCATTGCGCCGACCTTGGTAATAGCGATTGCCCAGCGCTTAGTGAGCGCGCTATGCCCTGGAGCCGGCAAGCCGCTTCCAATTGAAGGTAGCATTGGAATGATATTTGAAAAGCAATTTGCCGATCTTCCGGAGCAGTATAAAAGCCTTATTCCGAAAGTGGGAGAGGTTTATGAAGCAATGCCAACAAGTGATTGCCCGAAAGGCATACATGGCCGCGTAGCGGTAATGGAAATTCTTGAAATGGATCATGATCTCGAATCGGTAATTTTGAAAGAGCCAACAGCACTTGCTATTGGAGCATTGGCGCGGCAAAAAGGAATGCTTTCAATGAAAGAAGACGCTATGATTAAAGCGATGCAGAAAGAAATTCCTTTCGAGGAGGTAAACAGCTTATAATTTTAGGGTATACTATATATTATGGAAAATAAAAAAGCGTATAAATTACTGATTGTGGATGATGACCAATTCCTGCTCAACATGTACTCGCTCAAGTTCAGCAAGAATGACTATGTCGTAACGACGACCACTAACCCCCAAGAAGCATTGAGCAAGCTCCGAGAAGGATTGGCTCCCGACATCATCCTGCTTGATGTAATTATGCCTGGCATGGACGGGTATCAGATCCTCGAGGCAATACGAAAAGAAAAGCTCGCTGAAAATGCTGCGATCGTAATGCTCACCAATCAAAGCGATGGAATCGACAGGATCAAGGAGCTCAAGGTTGACGGCTACATTGTGAAGGCAACAATCATTCCGTCGGAGGTTGTCAAAGAAGTAACGCAAATTTTGGAAAAGCGCGCATAATTTATTTATTTTGTAGTATTTTTATTTTATGAATCCTATCAGCCCCCAAAGCGAACTTAATGAGCTCGTGATCGCAATTGTCAAAGAGAGCGGCTCAGATATTCATTTATCTGAAGACCGCCAGCCGACGTTGCGCGTTTCTGGTTTTCTTATTCCTCTTGTTAAAAAGCCGAGTTATACCAAAGCTGATATCCTTGCCATTCTTAAAATGATGATAGGCGATGAGAAGTTCAAAATTTTTGAAGAAAGGAAAGAGGTGGATTTCGCATATACGCATAATGACAAGTACCGGTTCAGAGGCAATGCCTATAATCATCTGGGAAAGATTGCTATTGCCTTGAGGCTCATCCCGCAGGATTCGAGGACTTTATCACAACTCAATCTTCCGCCGAGCCTTGAGATGTTTGCCGATAAAAAGCAAGGCTTCTTCGTTGTTGTTGGGCCTACCGGGCAGGGAAAGTCGACAACTCTTGCGACGATGATTGAAATGATCAATGAGAGAAGGCTCGAGAGGATCATAACCATCGAAGATCCCATCGAATATATTTTTACGCCGAAGAAATCCATAATCGACCAGCGCGAAGTCCGCGTCGATACTCCGAACTTCAAAGCAGCTCTCAATGGCACGTTCAGGCAAGACGTCGACGTCATCATGATCGGGGAAATGCGCGAACCTGAAACCATCGCCACTGCGGTAACTGCAGCTGAAACCGGCCACCTCGTTTTATCTACTTTGCATACGAATAGCGCGGCGCAGACCATTGACCGCATTATCGATTCGTTTCCTTCAGACCAGCAGAATCAGATCCGCCTTCAGCTTGCTGGAAGCCTCATCGGAATACTTTCACAGAGACTTATCCCCAGAATTTCCGGCGGCCTCATTCCTGCATGCGAACTCCTCATCAACAACACTGCTGTTGCCAACCTCATACGAGAGGGCAGGACGCACGAACTTCCTATGGTCATTGAAACTGGAATGCAGGAAGGAATGATTGATCTGAATCGCGCACTGGTGGATCTTGTTCGGGCGGGGGAAATCACCGTCGAGAACGCTTTCAATCAATCGAACAATCCAAAAACGCTTGAAAAAATGTTATAGTTGAACTACTAAAATGCTTTTTGATTATAAAGCCATTGATAAAGGGGGACAAACGAAAGAAGGCGTCATAGATGCTATCAATATCGATATTGCCATTAGCTCTCTCCAAAAGAGGGATCTCATAATTTCTTCTATAAATCCTCAGGATGCCAATCCGTCCATATTAAAGCGGCTCCCATTTCTCAACAGGGTTTCCAACAAGGAAATCGTCGTCCTCTCGCGCCAGCTTGCAACATTATTTGAGGCGCAAGTTTCCGCATTGCGGGTCTTCAAGCTTATGTCGGGAGAAATGGAGAATGCCATTCTTCGAAAAGCCCTCCTCGAGATCGGCGACGATCTTCAAGGGGGAAGCTCTATTTCGAAAGCGCTTTCAAAACATCCAAATGTTTTTTCAAGTTTTTATGTGAACATGGTTAAGGCTGGCGAAGAGTCCGGACGTCTCGATGAAATATTCGGCTATTTGGCTGACTATCTTGACCGAACATACGAGGTTACCTCAAAGGCAAAAAATGCCCTTATATACCCGGCGTTCGTGGTGCTGACATTTATCGGTGTAATGATTCTCATGTTTACGGTCATTATTCCAAAGATTAGCGGCATTCTTACCGAATCAGGACAGACGCTGCCGATATATACTCGCATTGTCCTTGGCCTCAGCGGTTTTTTCATTCATTACGGTCTCATTCTCCTCGTGATCGCGGTAATAGGCGGCTTTGCTTTGTGGAGATTTGCTCAAACACCACAGGGTAAGCTATCCGTGAGCAGTTTTAAGCTAGAAATTCCATATTTGGGCGATCTCTACAAGAAGTTGTATCTTTCACGTATTGCCGATAACCTTCATACGATGATCAGCTCGGGAATTCCTATGCTCCGCTCACTTGAAATCACGGCCTCTATCGTTGGCAATGAAATTTATAAAAACATCTTAGAACAGAGCATTATCGCAGTGAAGGGCGGTAGTTCGCTTTCTGCTACATTCTCGCAATATCCCGAAATTCCCGGAATTCTCGTTCAAATGGTTAAGGTGGGCGAAGAGACGGGCGAATTGGGGAAAATACTGAAGACTCTGGCGCATTTTTACGAGCGGGAGGTCATCAATGCTGTTGAGACTCTGGTCGGCCTTATTGAGCCGGTCATGATCGTTTTTCTCGGGGTCGGAGTGGGAGTCCTTCTCGCTTCTGTCCTCATGCCGATCTACAACATCGCATCATCTTTCTAAAAATCACGAGTTATCCACACCGGCAGATACGGTATGTATGAACGTGATATACTTAAAAAATAAAGAGAAAACGGCACATCTATAAAGGAATTGTCGTACATTATTTAAATTATCATTATGTTAAAAAGATACAAAACAAAAGGCTTCACGCTTATCGAATTGCTGGTCGTCATAAGAGCAGTTTGAAAAGTATTAAAAAATAATAATTATTATGAAAAATTATATAAAACGTCAGTATAAAAAAGGCTTCACACTTATCGAATTACTGGTCGTCATCGCCATTATCGGAATTCTCTCGGCAGTCGTGCTCGCAAGCCTCAACACCGCTCGCGCAAAGGGTGCCGATGCAGCTATCAAGTCGGACTTAGCGAATATTCGCGCTCAGGCAGAGCTCGCTTATGACAATACTATTCCAAATAGTTACGGAACATTTGCTTTTGGTCAGTGCCCGACGACCCGTCAAGGTGCTAGTGCAGTAATATTTGATGACCCGGTAGTTATTGCGCAGATCGCAAATGCATCAACAGCTAGCGGAAATGTTGCAAATGCAACGTGTATTGGAGGGGGATCTTATTATGTTATTTCGGTTCAACTCAAGGCTAATCCTGCACTATTTTGGTGCGTAGATAATAATGGAAACTCAAAAGTTGAGGGAGCACAAGTTGCGTCGGGTGCTCTTGGTTGCCTCTAATTAAGCTTTCACTAAGCTAAACCAAATAAAAACTGTCCGCATTTGCGGGCAGTTTTTATTTGGGGGAAATTCCATGTTGACGGTATAATTCAGATATGGAGATTATGGCACTTGCGCTCATGTTTATCTTGGGCGCGGTATTCGGCAGCTTTCTGAATGTTTTGATTTATCGCTTCAATAGCGGCTTTTCTCTTGGCGGCAGATCGATGTGCCTTTCATGCGGCAAGAGCCTTGGCTGGAAAGAGCTTGTTCCGATTGTAAGCTACCTGCTTTTGAGAGGGAGGTGCCGAAAATGCTCTTCTTTTATTTCTATCCAATATCCTCTTGTCGAGCTTGTCACAGGGTTTAGCTTCGTAGGAATTTATGAAAAAGTATTTAATGGGACCCTCTATATGCCGCATCTCTTTATTTCGGCGCTCATTTTTGCTCTTATTTGGTGCACGCTCATAGTCC
>DAIPMQ010000026.1:2369-8966 GCA_036768625.1 Parcubacteria group bacterium | reverse complement strand
AATTCGAGGCGCGAAGGAAATTTGCGATCAAGGCGGATGAGGAATATTCTGAGGAAGCAAATTTCCTTCGTAACAAAGAAGTTCGCCAAATACGGAAGGGCTACAAATATTATACTCCCCTTTTTTGGAATTTCTGCATAGTTACCAACATAGGCGAAGCGATAAAGATTGAAGAATATGTCCCGACGATAGTTCCAATGAGAAGTACGAATATAAAATTGCGGGTCGCTGGAGAACCGAAAGCGATTAGGGCAATGAGGACGAGGAAGAGCGTGAAGGAAGTGTTGAGGGAGCGGATATAAGTCTCTTTGAGGCTCTTCCCCACCGTCTCCTCGAATGTTTCTTTGCTCCGGCCGCTGTTCGCTTCCACAAGGTTTTCGCGGACGCGGTCAAAGACGACAATGGTGTCGTAAACGGAATAGCCAAGCATAAAGAGCACGGCAGTCACGAACAAAATGTCCACTTCGGCTCCGGTAAACTTGCTATATATCACGTAAATTCCGGTAGGAATGAGCACGTCATGAAACAGGGCGACGATCGTCGCAAATCCATATTTCCACGAAGAAACAGGCTTGGATACCCCTCTGAAAGCGAAGGCAATGAAGAGCATTATAGCTACAATAATGCAGCCGAGCGCGATATAAGCCTTGCTTGCAAGCTCCTTGCCTACGACAGGACCGATCGTATTAATGCTTTCTACTGTAACGGGAGCCTTTCCGTTCACAGAAAGGGCGGTTAATACTCGCTGCTGTTTTGTAGGATCGAGTTCAAGTGTCTGGAGATCGAATTTATTAGCGCCAGACGGGCGAAGCGTATACGAAGTGAAACCAGATGCAACGAGAGCTGCGCGAACATCTTCGATAGCGGGCCGTCCTGCCGCATAGGAAACCTCCACATTTGAGCCTCCTTTAAAATCGATCCCGAGATTGAAGCCAATGAAAACAATAGAAAGAATCGCAAGGAAAGCAAGCGCTCCAGAAACCCAATAGAATATTTTTCGATGATTGATTACAAACATAATGGTTTAATGAGTTTCCTCTAATTTTTTCTTTCCTCCGAACAAAAATCGAAGTGCTGGTGTTTCTTTCATTGTGTCAGTTGCTATCGCAAAGAGAAATGTACGAGTAACGGAGACTGCGGTGAAGATGCTGATGATCGTGCCTATGCCGAAAGTGAGCGCAAAGCCTTTGACTGCCGCATTGCCGAGCCAATAAAGGATAATTGAAGTAATGAGGCTCGAGATCGACGCATCTCGGACCGGCGCCCACGCCCTATGGAAGCCTTCGTGTATTGCAGCATATAGCTTGCGGCCGCGGCGAAGCTCGTCCTTCATGCGCTCGAAGATAATGACGTTGGCATCAATCGCAATACCTATGGAAATGATGAACCCGGCAATTCCCGCTGCAGTAAGCGTCACAGAGAGCAGTTTAAAAACGGAAAGCGATAATACTACGTAGAGAAGAAGCGCGACCGTAGCCAGAAAGCCGGGTAGCCTATAGAGAGCAAGAAGGAATATTACGACGAAGAGAAGTCCGAAAAGGCCGGCTTTGAGGCCGAGATCTTTTGCTTGGCCGCCAAGCGTTGCGCCTACAACTTGCGTGGAAGCAAGCGTTATAGGAACAGGAAGCGCGCCGTAGTTTAGATTGCGTACCAAAGTTTTTGCTTCGTCGGGTGTAAAATTGCCGCTGATCTGAGCTTGGCCGTTCGGAATTTCTTCGTTAATGACGGGCGCCGAGATCAGATTATTATCGAGAAAAATACCAAGCACCTTCTGGGTATTCTCGCGGGTGATTTTAGCAAAGAGGTCCTTGCCTTCGCTATTGAAGGTCAGGCTTACTGTTGGCTTGGTTAGAGCTCCAGTTCCCTGAGATGCGAACTCAAGTTGCGCATGCTGTAAAAGTCCGCCCGTAAGGCCTGTCGCTTGGAAAAGCTCAGGATGTTCTGCAAGCGTACTGCTTCCAAGCTTTGTCTGGAGCTCTGCAGAAGTATACGGCAGAAGCTTGAATTCAAGGGTCGGGGTTGCGCCAATGATGCCGATCGCTTTTTGGGTATCCGTCACGCCCGGAAGATCAACTACAAGCCGATGCTCCTGGTTGCCAGAAATAATGCCTGCATCCTCGACTCTTACAGAGGCTTCGGATACGCCGAAGGCGTTTACGCGGCGCTCAATGGTATCGCGAAGGCTCGCCATCGCATCCCCCACTTGCGCAGACGTTATTTTTGAGATATCCGCATTATAAGTAAGCTCTGTGCCGCCATTGAGGTCCAAGCCATAGCGGAATGGGAACCCCGCAAATGCGCTCCCAGGCTGCTCGGACGAATAGATAAAGAAGCCCAAAGCTATGAGAATGACAACCAGAAATATGGAAAATATGCGGTGTTTGATCATAGTGATAACTCAAGTATACAACGGCAATACTAGCCTAGAATGGATAGAAAATCAACGCATAATTGATGCATTGATTTCATCTGAACTTGGCAGTGGAGTTTTCCTTACTTATACACCGTGATACTTTTCTGCCCCATATTCCCTGCCGCATCATAGGCTTTCACGGTAATGGTATGCGCCCCTGCTGCTATCTTACCTAAGCTCCATTTGTACGAGATGGCTGATGAGCGAGTAGTAGAGGTTTTTAATCCTCCATCAATATAGAGTTCAACCTTGGTAACTTTCACATTATCGGTTGCCGAAGCCTGAATAGTTACCGAAGAGCCGGAAACTGTGGCACCATTTACCGGATTGGTAATTGTGGCGCTCGGAGCGGTACAATCGCCAACACATGAAACGATAGTCGCATTAGCGGAAGTAGTTGCTGCGGAAGCCGGCGGCCTGAGGCGGGCTCGCGGCTTTTCTAGCAAGAAACGATTTGTCGAGGTAGTGAGTAGAAAATGCCTTGCTTCTTTCTCCCCTCTGTCATGCCGAGTACGGGAACCAGTCATCCCCGCTCCCGCTTGTCATTCTCATGAAGACGAAATCCAGTATCGAACCACAAAAGCCCCGGATCGCGTCCCTCTGCTGAGGAGAAGGCCTATCGCGATGACACAAAATAAAAATGGACCAAGTCGTATAAGAATACGCTGAGAAATCAAACGAGTGATGCCAGAGAAAGTGCGCCAATTTTGAAATTTCTAACGCCCTGTCCGAGAGAGAAGTGTCTGCGCCGTCCTCAGCATAATCTTCAAATCAAGCACAAACGACCGATTCTTGATGTAATAGAGATCATAGCTAAGCTTCTCCTTCGTCTCCTCCACTGCCTCGCCATGATGCGGATGATTCTCATGATAAATTTGCGCCCAGCCGGAGAGTCCGGGCTTAATGAGATGGCGAACCCTGTAATACGGAACTTTGCTCTCGTAAATTTTTACACCTGAAGGAAGTTCCGGCCGCGGACCCACAAGCGACAAATCCCCTTTTATCACATTCCAAAATTGCGGAAATTCATCAATCCTTGTTTTTCTTAAAAACTGACCAATTCGGGTAATTTTGTTCCCTTCTCCATGAGAAAGATCAGTTTCGTTCCGCGTCATTGATCTGAACTTATATGTCTGGATGATTTTGTCATTCTTTCCAATCCTGTCCTGAACGATAAAGATTGGGCCGCCGTCATCGAGCTTGATGGCAATAATTGCAAAGAGATCGAACGGCAGAGAAATTATAAAAAGGATGATTGCCGCAATGATATCAACTATTCGCTTCAGAGCATCGTACACTCGCTTCGGCGCAGTCGAAATATTTTCTAGAAACCATGAATGCCCCACGAGTGAGAGCGGCACGCGAAGAAAAAGATCTTCGTAAATGCTTTGCATGTCGATGAGCTGCACATTCGCAAACAGAAGATTGTAAAGCTCGGGCAACAGCGGCTCAAGCTTGTCGTTGCTGAAATCTGCAACAATGGCAGTCGGCTTATTCTCTTCTACGCTCTGCAAAATTTTTGAAACGATTTCTGAATTTTCAAGCGAATCGAGATCGATTGAGGCAATAAAATGAAGGCCGTAAGCGTCGTTATTATTAATTTCTGCTTGAAGTTCTAAAAGCTCTTTGCCGCTGCCGATAAGGAGCGCATTGTCTCTGCTCCGAGCTCGAAAAATAAAACCTGATCTTTGCCTCCAGAAAAAAATAAGAACGAATGAGAGAACAAGATCGAGAAATAAGTTCGTTTTCGGCGCAATTTGAAATGTTGGAATGAAATAGAAAAAGAGCACGGCAACAAGACTGTTTGCCAGCTGCGCATTCAATATAAGGCTCGGCAATCTGCGCTTGAGCAGAGTTGTCTGATGCTCATACAATCCCGCAATGAAGAATACCAAAAGCCATACTGCAAAGAGAATAGAGAACGGCTCGAGGTGGATAGAAAGAAGCTTCCCTCCGGGAATTTCCTGATACCGGAGAAATAGCGCCACAAAAAGCGCGATATAAAAGCATACCGCATCACCGATAAGAAGAAGCATCGTTTCTTTCCTGCCGTTCAGCATATGGAAGGATTAAACCATGAAATTTATTCGATTGCAAATTATAAGAGATCAAAAATAGAAGATCAAAAACATAGTGGAGAACTATGTCTTTATTGACTTTATCTGTAGTAAAGTAAATATAGAGCTATATGACTGAGTCGAGAACTAAAGTGCTTTTTCTCATCACGAAGGGCGTACCAGGCGGCGCGCAGCGCTATGTCTTCGACTTGGCTACAAATCTCCCTCTTAATGAGTACAACCCTGTGGTTGCCTTCGGTGAAGGAGGCGAACTGGGTGAAATGCTCGACCATGCAGGATATCGCACAATATCCATTCCCGACCTCAAGCGGGACATACATTTTTTTAAAGAATTCAAAGTTCTCTTTACCCTTATAACGCTTTTGCGCGAAGAAAAGCCGGACATACTCCACCTCAACAGCTCAAAGATTGGCGGTTTGGGCGCCCTTGCCGGCCGCATTGCCCAAGTACCGAAAATAATCTTTACTGCGCATGGATGGGCCTCGAACGAAGAGCGAAGCGCGGTCGAGAAAATGATTTTTAAATTGCTTCATTGGCTGACCATTCTCCTCACTCATGAGACAATAGTGGTTTCGCAAAAAACCGCGGACGACATGGCGCTTCCTGGAGTGCGCAATAAGCTGAAAGTTGTCCATAACGGCATTGGAGAGATCGCACTCGAAACAAAAGCAAAAGTCCGCACGCTCCTTGCCCCGCAAATTCACGAAGCAGTCTGGGTCGGGACAATATCCGAGCTCCACAAAAACAAAGGCATTGATTTTGCTCTTAGAGCTTTTGCGAAGCTTGTACCCAAATATTCGCACATTGCTTTTGTCATCATAGGAGGCGGAGGAACTGCCGAGGGAAAAGGCGAGGGAGAAGCACTCAAAGAACTTGTTAAGAAACTTGAAATCGAAGAGAAAGTGCATTTCATGGGAAGCATCCCAGACGCAGCAATGCTTCTTCCCGCCTTTGATATATTTACTCTTACTTCGCGCACTGAAGCGCTCCCTTATGTCCTTCTGGAGGCAGGACGAGCTGAAATAGCAGTTGTTGCAAGTCGTGTAGGCGGCATTCCTGAAATAATCAAAGATAAAAAAAGCGGACTTTTGGTTGAACCGAAAAATATTGATGAGATTGCAGAAGCTTTCGAATACCTTATTGAAAAGCCCAATCTTCGCATGAAGTTTGGCAAGGAATTGGCACGAACTGTAAGTAAAAAATTTGGAGTAGAAAGGATGGTAGAGGAGACGGAGAAAATATACCAAGAGGAAGTATAAGGTATAGGTAAAAGAAGCAGAAAAAGCTTTAATTTAAGGGCTTTTTTAGCGTACCTCACACATATACTATATACTTTTCTCAACTAATCCCCACCAATTCATTTTCCGCACTGCTCTTATGCACTGCCCTTTTATACCGCCGCATGCCCACAAGAATGCCGAGGGCAGCAAATTCTGTAAGCAAATGCGAGCCGCCGTAGCTCATGAAGGGGAGCGTTTTCCCTGTCACCGGCAAGAGGCCAATATTCATGCCGACATGGATCATGAATTGCGTTATGAAAAGGATGGCAATCCCCGCTCCGAAAAGAATTTCAAAATTAGTCGAGCCGTACATCGCATTTTTAAGTATCCGCCAGATAAGAATAGCGAAAACAAGCAGAAGGAGCGCTACGCCGACAAATCCCCATTCTTCAGCAAAGGAGGCAAAAATGAAGTCGGTCTGGTATTCAGGGAGAAAGCGGAGCTTCGACTGGGTGCCATACCCTACTCCTTTGCCGAAAATCTGGCCTGAGCCGACGGCTATCATAGCTTGGTATGCATGGTAGCCAGTGCCGCGCACATCAGCGAGAGGATTTACGAATGAATGAATGCGCTCCTTTTGATAGGGTTGGAGTACATAGAACCACAGGCCGGAAAACGCGATGATGCCCAAAGCGAAAACTGCAAAAAGGTGCTTTTTTGATATCCCCGATACAAGCACCATCCCGAGCCACAAAAAGAAAATAATTACAGCGGAACCGAAGTCCGGCTGCAAGAGGACAAGTATAAACATTATGAATGCATAAATGCCGGACACGATGATGTGGCGAATATGCGCGATCTCTACGTGCCTGCGGGTAAAATATTT
>DAIPMQ010000026.1:0-2359 GCA_036768625.1 Parcubacteria group bacterium | reverse complement strand
GAATAATGACGAGCTTGATGGGATCAGAAGGTTGGAATGCGACCGCGCCGAGGCTGAACCAGCTTCTCGCCCCTTTGAAAACAGAGCCGAGTATGAAAAGCAAAATGAGAATTGCGCATGAAATGGAATACAGCATCACAATGACCCATGTTTTCCGAAGGAAACGCCAATCAATGAAGCTGAAAATAAAGAAAATTCCAATCGATATTGCGAGCCAGATAATCTGGCGCTGGAAAAAGCGGTCGGTTCCCGTAAAGGAATTCATGGTCACGAGACCTGCAAGAGAAATGAGAAGTGCTGATACAAAAAGCATCCAATCGATACTGCCAAACCACGAAGCCAGTGTTTGCCTTAAACTCATCCCGATATCTTACCAAATCCCCTCTCCCAGTACGAATATACTAATAAATCAGAGTCAGTGTAAATGCAAAATTTAAATTGTCTCAAATTTAAATGCAGTTTTAGGCGCAAGCAAAATTTAGAACCAAGCTATATGAGAAATACTGCGAGGGAATGAATTTTGCGCAGCAACGCCGAAATGCGTTAAATTTGGGACAATTTTTACTGAGGCAGAACGCGAGTGATAATCTCGATGATAGCCGGGCGTTTTACGCAAATCTGCGTCGCAATAGTATCATAAATCGTTTTAAGCTCAGCATTGGTCGGAGCTGAAAAATAATGGTCTTTGTCGGTAGCAATCGACTGAAGAAACGAAGCGTTAACATCTTTTCCGAGGCCGATGGTATAAAGCTGCAAGCCTGCCTGGCGGATCTTTGCAGCAGCATCAGATGCGTATTCGGATGGATAATTAGCATCTCCAGCCTTTATCGGATCAGTTGCAATACCGTCCGTAAGCGCAATGATGACCCCGGTCGATCCAGGACTTCTATGCTGGGAAGACATTTCATTGAATGCGGAGAGGAGGCCGTCTCCCAGATCGGTATTTTGGTCCGGCAAAGGCTTGATCGCCAGATCTTGAAGCTGTTGGATAACTTTTGCATGGCTGGTGGTGAGCTCGAAATCTATCGGATCTGACGGCTTTGTGGCAAATGATATTAATCCAGCTTGATCACCTGATTTGAGGTTATTTACGAAAGAAATTGCTGCACTTTTAGCTCCATCGAGCTTTGATTGCTGCGATGAATCAATAATATCTTTCATGCTTCCCGACCTATCGAGAACGAGCATGACGTCATCCGGCACTTCGCACACGTCCAATCGCGTAGCAAAAGGCTGCGGCCACGTGAACACTGCCTGAATCGATTGGCCTTTTGGGATACTGTCAACGAAAGTTCTGGATACGGCAACTGCGTTGTTATTTCCATCATATACAATGGCAGTTGCTTCAATGTGGGTAACATCTTCGAGTGACTTATTAAGAAGATTTGCCTCTATGCGAGGAGATGTTTCTGGACGCAAAAGAGCCTTATTCGTCACTTGAATCTCGGGATTAGGAATAAGAGATTTTTTCCAGATTGGTTTTGCTGTAAAAGAAAATTGAACGCTCTTGGGAATGCGCCCATTCACCGGTATTTTTCCTTCAAACACTGCAAATGATTTGTTGCGCGGAATAAAGGTACTACCGGTGCGCTCCATTATGAGCGAATTGTTTTCATCGTAGAGCTTGAATGAATATGGAACATCCGAAGCCTCCGAACTAATATTAGGATTTTCTACATATGCAACGATGCTATAAACCCCGTCAGTCACCTTAAAGACTCGCGCCCAATCTACAATCGGATCAAGCGTCTCAAAACTACAGAGAATAGCGCACGAGCCGCCGCAATCAATCCCGAGTTCGTCTCCATCGCGTTTCCCATCGAAACATGTCGGCTTTTGGTAAAAAATCAAAAAAAGCGGCACGATGATGAAAAGTAAAAGCACCCCTCCGGCAATAGAGAGATAAGTGATCTTTCGTTTCGTAGCCCAGGCGACCATATATAAGAAGTATACAGTATGTGTATGGTGTATGAGTATGGGGAAAAGAGAATTCGGGGATAAAATAAAAAACCGGAAACTTGCGAATCCGGCTTTTTGGAGACAATATTTGTCCCACCTCGACATATGCATGCGATTGCATGGATGAGTATCAAATGTCAGCTGACAACCCCCCAAGTTTTGGCAATGGTTCTGTCTCCAGTCAGTGACTTTGATCGGGACCTCTGCTTGATAGTATATATAGATTAAATAAAAAGACTAGATTATTAAATCTAGTCTTTTTATTTAATCAAATGCTTAGTTCTGGCAGTTACCTACTCTCCCCGTTTTTGACGAGTACCATCGGTACTACAGAGCTTAACTTCCGTGTTCGGAATGAGAACGGGTGTGACCTCTGCGTCAAATCACCAGAACTTAAGAT
>DAIPMQ010000025.1:0-8978 GCA_036768625.1 Parcubacteria group bacterium | reverse complement strand
ATAGGAACCTACAGCTTGAATCAGTGCCCAAAAACTATATCAGGCTTGGTAATTTTGTGCAAATAAAAACCGGAGCATCCTTTGCGCGCATTAACATGCGGGATTGGACGGCTCCGGGGTACTACAATCTATATCACGATTATGATTATCATAGCATTACTATTTTAAAAGTCAATTACTTATTTAATTTCATTTTTGGTATTATTTATAAAATAGCTCAACAGAGCCATTTTTAAGAAATCATATAAAATCGAGATAGCACCAGGAGTGGAATTTTGAGGCCAGTTTAGACAGAAAGGATGTTCAAGACTTGAAATTTGGGATGCGCGGTTAGGCGCGAGTGCGGCTTGAGCCTAAGCAGTATTTCTATACAGCTTAGGCTCAAACGCAAAGCTCGCAACGACAACGCGCGCCCAAATTACAAGCCTTGCAATGGATCGATCATGGTAGTTTGGATGGTAGCAGCCCGTTGCGCAACACTCTGCGCATAGCTCCTTCCTAATGTCGCCCAATTCCCTCCTGCATAATATCTCCCTGCTGCCTCAAGTTCCCCGCTTGGGGTTCCGCCCGATGCTCCAAGATCGCTCAAGAAAAGCCCAGTTGCCATGAAAGCATCGCGGGCATTCCAGGGATTCGGCACAGAACTTCCCGTGGCAGAAGCTATTCGCGGAACATACAAAGACCACGTTGATGCGATAAATTGCGAAGGACCCATAGCGCCTCCCCATCCCGGTCCTTGAGGACATGAGACGACCTGATTATGCGGATCAAAGCCGAGCTGGCTTGAAAGTGCAAGGAATGGAGGCACGTCTCTCGTAGGACTCATGACATTAGGAAACGGCGCTCCTGTATTTTTTCCGACTCCAGCGCCGGAAGAGTCATCCTTGAGATAACATTGGCCTACATTGGCTCCCAAATTCGATTCCTGCTGAAGAATAGCCAAGATGAATGCCGGACGAACACCAGTGATTTTTGACGCTTGATTGGCAAACGTAAGAGCATCGCCGAACGGAATGGCTTTTGTATCTCGAAGAGCGAAGAGCGCGGCGCGAATTCGCGCTGCATCTGCCTGATTATCTTTGATAACTTGCTGGTAGGATTTCTCCTGGTTTTTAGATTGTGCCAAAAGGACCTGCTTCTCAGCCTCTTTCTGGGTTATTATCGCCTGCTGGGCCAGGATTGCTGCCTTTGCATCCGCTGCAGCGTTTTGCTGGGTATGCAGAGTATTTTTCTGCTGCTCATTATTGGTTTTTGCAGTAGTTATCTGATCAAATGAAACTTTCATTGATTTCTCAATCGAATCGAATGTCTCAAGATCCTGGAAAAAAGAGGAGAGATCTTGATTTGAAAGCATTACCTCGACAGTAGAAAAGTCGTCGATTTCATCTGTTTTGCGAAGAAGCTGCGCGAGCGATTCCTTTCCCGCATCGATTTTTCCCGTCAACTGGGCAATAGTCTGAGTTTTAAGATCTATATCCTTCCCCAGCTGCGCGATTTGGATCGTCTTCGCTTTTATCTGAAGCTGCGCTTGCTTGATCTGGGTATCTAAAATTGAAATATCGCGGCTGTATGACGCGGTTTGCGATTTCTGATCCGAAAGCGTTTGCTGGTTCTGCGCGATTTCGGCTTCTACTTGGGCAAGCTCTGCCTGGAGCTCTGCTTCGCGCGCCGCATCAACCTGAGCAGACGCAAAAGGCGCACGGATGCCTATGCTTCCGCAAAGCAGCAGCATGAGACTAAGCGCAAATAAAATTTTTTTTCGATGTACAGGCAACATTTAAAACTTTTGAATTTGAGCGCAAACCTGAGGATCGAACGAGCCGCATTTATTATACGGCGAGGAGGTTGTATGGCGAAGCAGTAAAAAATGCCAGATTCAGAAGTTTTAATTTATTCTTCTGCAGGAGCTTCAGCTTCCTCGCCTTCCTTAGCCTCCTTGCCCTTTGCAACGACTTCAATGCTATCCAGATCTACAGGCACTTCCTCTTCTTTCTCTTCTACAGGCATGGTTACAAGCGCAACGACATCTTCCGGCAGCTGCATAAGCTCAACTCCTTTCGGAAGCTTGATATCGCCCGCTGTGATCTGATCTTCCAGTTTGACTAGCACAGAAAGATCAACGCTGATTTCATGAGGAAGATCTTGGGGCTGAGCTTTGATATCGATTTCATGGAGAACTTTGACGACGATTGCTCCGAGTTCTTTCTCTGCAGGCGCTTCTCCTTCGAATGAAAGAGGAACCTTGATTTCAAGTGCATGACCTTTCTCGAACACATAAAAATCAGCATGGAGAGGATTCCCAGTAACAGGATCAAACTCAACGTCCTTGATCAAAGCTTCCACTTTGCCTTCGCTGCGTTCAATAGTGATGACGGAAGATTCACCTCCCTCTTTCCATACCTTCATAAACTCCTTCACCGCGATCGTGATCGGGGTCGAGCTTTCTTTTTTGCCATAAAAGATCGCTGGCATTTTGCCAGCCTTTCGCAAGGTTTTAAGGCCCTTGGCCTTGTCGCGCGTTTCAGCTTGTAACGTAATCATTGGAGCTTATTATAATTGGATATCAGTAAAAATCAACCTATAACTTATAACCTAAATTGGAATAAAATACAAGAAATTCCCGCTTAATTGAAGAATTCGCAATAATATGCAATTATTCTGGATGAAGTACTTCTGGAAGGATTGTTATGGAAGAAATTGCGTACCCTCTTGACTTCATTGAGAAAGTTAAAAGCCTGCCACATGCAGAATGTATAGTTGAATTGCTGGTTTCTGGAAAAGGCGCGGCGGCCGGAAAAATGCTTCTTTTGGAGCATAATGGAAAGGGAGACGTTAGGTTCGGATGCCATGAATTGCTCCGAGCCCTTGAAACAGGCAATCTCGAGATTATCCGCAAAAAAGCACGAGAAGCACAGGACTGCTATAACATTTACGAAGAATGGCTTCGGCATACGGAAGTCGGACGTCAAGCATCTGAAGCATAAAAAAACAGCCCGGCAGGAGAAATCCTGCCGGGCCTATTTTTATTGTATGAATTTTGCAAAGCCAAAATTCATACAACCGGAATACGCGAGCGAAGGCTCGTAGTTTTACAAGGTTTGCGCAGTGAGCATTGGGACCCAATGTGCAAGGCCGGCGCGAGCATATGAAAAATTCAGTAGAATTTTATCTGTGCATCTTAAAACTACCGATCTTGAGTGGAAATCATGCATTTAATGCACGTAACTTGGTTCAGCCTTGTTTTTATATACTTGGCGCCGCAAACACAAACTGCAACCTTGGTCGCGCTTGGATTCTCTATCCATCTTCCTTTTTCCTGAAACGTCTTTGAGGGCTTTTGAAGCATATAAGTTTGGTTAAAATTTAAATTGATTAAATGCCGTCTCTAGAACTTTCGAACTTAATCACCATTTGAGACGCATGAAGCGGCGAAGAAATGTGCTACATGCGGAAGTTCTAGTTAATCGATGAATGTTAAGGCTTTTCCCTTCTTTCCGCCTCTCCCTGTCCTGCCAATGCGATGAATATAATCATCGTATGTTGCAGGAATATCATAGTTAATGACATGGCTGACATCAGAGATGTCGAGCCCTCGTGCTGCTACGTCAGTCGCAATAAGCACTTGGATATGGCTATCCTTGAAGAGTCCCAAGGCCCTCTGGCGCTTGCTGAGGTTCTTATTGCCATGGATTGATTCGACTTTGAAGCCTTTTTGCAAGAGAGTTTTTGAAAGCTTTTCTACGCCATGCTTCGTTTTGCCGAAGATGAGCACTTTGCTAAATTCAGGCTGAATAAGAAGATCATGGAGCACATTGAGCTTGTCGCCTCCTTGGATTCGGACCACATCCTGATCAATGCTCGAAGGAGTTTGGCTGCTTTGAACTCTGATCATTACCGGCTCTTTGAGGAATTCCTTTGTAAGCCCTTCGATTTCCTTACTGAAAGTTGCAGTGAAGAAAAGAGTATGCCGTTCTGCCCGCATCTTTTTGAGCATGTTTCTGATCGGATTGATAAAACCCATATCAAGCATTCTGTCCGCCTCGTCCAATACGACCGTCCCGCATTTGGAGAGATCAAGAGCACGCCTTTCGATGAGGTCTTCAAGGCGTCCGGGCGTGCCGATGATGAAATGATTGTGGCGCCTCAATTGCGAGATCTGGCGGCCGATGGGCGCTCCTCCGACGACTACGACTGAATTGATCTGCAAAAGAGCCGCAAATCCCTTGAGCTCGTCTTCGATTTGGATTGCGAGTTCTCGCGTAGGCACTACAATGAGCACCGATTCGCTGCGATTCAAGAGGATTTTATTGATGAGCGGAATAAGAAATGCCGCTGTCTTGCCTGTTCCGGTGTTTGCAACGCCAACAATGTCGCTACCACGAAGAATGTGCGGTATGGACCTATCTTGGATAGGAGTAGGCGCCTGATAACCTTTTGCAAGGATATTAACCTTGAGCTTTTGGTCGATGGCAAAATCCATAAACGAATGCTCAGGAATGAAATGCTCAACCTGCTCTGTTATGACTGCCTTATTGATAAATTTTGATACATCGATCCTCTGACCGAATGAGCGATTGCCGCCTTTGCGATATCCGCCGCGTGAACCGCCATAAGAAGGCCTCCCGCCTTGCGAGCGGCCTCCTCTGAAGGAAGAAGGACGATCCGTCCTGCTTCCGAAAGTGTTTTTTCTAAACATTATGTATTTGAAGAGTATAAAGAGAGATCCGGACCAAGCCCGAATTAATCACCTGTATACTCTATTTTAGAGCTAAAAACTTAGCTTTTCTCGTCTTAATAAATGTCGTAAGACTGACGAGGGTCTCGAAAAGTTTTTAGCTTGAGCTTCGGAATTACCGAACTGTAGAAGTTGCGCAATCGAATGCACTTTGAAATGCACCAATTACGTAAGTTCTACTAAAACTAGTGAGAATGACTTACTGAATAAGTATATACCAAAAGACATATTATGTCAATTGGATCGCTTTTATTGCAATAATGCGGGAACAAGCATCAGTTTATGAGCTTCCGATCAGCAAGCCTGCAATAAGAACGAGCGAGCCGCCGAAAATAACTTGAACGCACGATAGCCAGAAGCTCATTTTGAAATAGCGATAGCGGATGAAAGCTATAGCAATTAATTCAAATCCAACGATGATATACGCTATATAAAGCGCAGTAGTCAAATTATTCAAAAGGAAAGGCAGCGTGTGAAGAATGCCGCCCAGGAAGGTCATCCCTCCGACAATAAGGCCGCGAGTTGCCGGATGACCTCTGCCGGTGTGCTCGCCAGTATCAGAAAGCGCTTCGGCAAATGCCATACTTATGCCAGCCCCTACTGCTGCGGAAAGGCCGATCAGAAATGCAATGTGCTGATTGTGAGTTGCATAAGCTGCCGCAAATATTGGCGCAAGCGTTGAAACGGAGCCGTCCATAAGCCCCGCAAGGCCAGGCTGGACGACCTTTAAAAGAAAGTTTTTATCTATATGTTCTTGCTCCATTAAATTGCCTGTGAACCACGGTTAATATGCGTCCGCTTACAATATCATAAATTATTTAATGGAGGAGATAAGGAGCGGTTCGGAGTCAACGAATTCCACATTGAAACCTATCCTCCCGATAACTTACCCTTTAGCATCTTCAACATTAACTCTCCATTTTCCCGGCAGAATATTTGATTTTTCTGAATAGGTTCGAAAACCACCGCTTCTTCCTCCTATAACAGAGAGCGGAATGCGGCTCTCCATTATCCATATTCTATTCTCGGAATCATAATGCTGCCATTCATGAATGATCCCAGGATTAAGATCGGCCGGTGAAAAGACGGCGCTATAAACAAACAGAGAATCGCCTTGGGCTATATGCACAGGCTCATAGAGCGAAAAATATGAGCGCGTATCTTTGACCTCATGCGTCACGGCATAGCTTCCCCCCTCCTTGTTTAACAAATGGAATACACCTGAATCCTCAAGGGAAAGCGGGAGAGGCGGAATGAGATTAAGGAAATAAAGCCCATTTATGACAATAAGCAAGCCGGATATCGTCCCTGCTAAAGCTTTTCGATTGTGCGCAAAATGCTCGCGCGCGATGAGCCAGAGGAGTTCTGTAAAAAGCGCGATTAAAATAATGCTTAGAACGCCTGAGAGCAGGAACACATCTTGTCCGATGCGATGCAGGAGCACAGGCACAATATATATCGCGAAAGCGTAAATCGAGAGGAAGAGCATGCTGAGCTGGAAAACCAGCCGTGAATAATACTCTTTCAATCTCTCATTCGCGATGAACGCTGCGAGAAGAAGCGCAAAGAAAGGCCAGCTTGTTATAAAAGAACCGCTCCGGAAATAAAAAACAAGAAATACGCTCAGAAGGCCTCCAAACGCGAACTGAACCGCTAGCAAAGCCCACAACCGCACGATGCCTCGAGTTCTTTCGCTCATCTTTTTTCCTTCAGCTTCCCCTTCTTCAAACAGTATGAAGGAGCAGAATGCCCAGCGCCGCAACGCATAAATGAATTGCCACGAAAAAATTTTCAAGCGGCTCATCAACGCGCTTAAGAGCAAAAATATCGACCACGAAACCGTTTAGCATGAAAATCGAAGAAAGCGGCCGCTCGAATTTGAGATACCATTCTTTCACATTCTGGACTGCCGGGATATTTTTAAAATTCGTGAGAAGCATATTTGAAGAATAACATCAAATCAAATATGGACTGCCAATGCAAATCTAAATTCCATTTACCTAAATTAGGAATGAAATCAACTATTTCTCATTGAGCAGCTCCTGGGTGGTTGACGAATTAATTCCAAAACGATCGACATGCGAAGCGGTTCGTGAAATCGATTCCACAAGATGAATTACGAGAAAAATTCCAATCAGGAAAAAAAGTAGCCAATGAATGGGGTCGCGAAAGCGGCTGTCTTCCCATTTCCAATATAGCCTTTTTATAATTGTTCCTGTTTTCATATTCGTCGCACTCACTTTTCAAGCGCAATATGGTCATGAAAATATTGCAGCGTGCAGCCAGATTTTTTGCCAGGATTGAAGATGTCCTGCGGGTCAAAAATATCCTGCGTCTCTTTAAAAAGTTCAGCAACAGCTGGGCCAAACATTTTCGAAAGATACGGCGTTCGAACGATGCCGTCATTGTGCTCTGCCGTGATTGAGCCATGGTACTTGATCACGAGGTCATAGATTTTTTCTGATACCTCCATGATCACGTCCCTATTCTCCGCCACGTGCATATCCATCAGCGGAATGATATGGAAATTGCCATTGCCCGCATGGCCGGCTATCGTATATACCATTTTGTAGTCGTCGAGAATTTTTGTCACTTGCGGCACGAACTCGGGCATATATTCCGGCTTAACGATAATATCGTCGATAAAGGGCGCTGTGCGCTTGCCGTGAACATGGCTTCGGAGAAGATTGAAGCTTTCGCGGCGGATGGTCCAGTACTTTTCCGCTTCTGCCGCATCATGCATGACGCGCATTTTATAGCCGAAATGCTTTATTTGTAGGGCGCATGCATTCATTTCATCGTCGATTTCCTTATCATCATTTGCAGCAAATTCGACAAGGATGATAAGTTTGGGAAGGCCTCCAGTAAGTATCATTTTTGCCTCGGGAAGAAAACTCCACATCATTTTAAGGAATCCCGATTTCATTTTCTTTGCCATGCTTGGCATGAATTTTATAGCGAGTTCCATTGTTTTATCATCAAATGATTCAAGGCTCTCAGGCTTAAAAGGCAGAATTTCATTCACTAAGTCGCTTACGTAAGTTATGTCCCGAAGAAAAATAACCAGAAGCTTGGATTTCGACTTCACAGGGACGAGTTTTATTTTAGCTTCAGTAATAATTCCAAGAGTGCCTTGCGAGCCCACAATGAGCTTGCAAAGATCGAAAAGGTCATCGTGTTCAATATCCCACAGAGCGTACCCTGCGGAATTTTTAGAAACATCCGGCTTGGCAGCAATTATCTCGTCATGATGCTGGCGGAGAAGAAGCTGCATCTTGCGATACACCTCGCCTTCGAAACCGCCTTGGCGGACTTTCACTTCAAGCTCGTTTTTTGTGAGGGGCGCAAAAACATACTCGATTCCATCTGCCAAGACCATTTTGATCTCAAGCACATATCTGTCTGTCTTGCCATATGAAAGGGTCTTTTCTCCTGCGGAATTATTGGCAACCATGCCGCCGAGAGTATTGAGGCTTTTTGATGCTGTGTATGGCGGAAGAATCAGTCCCCGCTTCAGGGTTTCCGGCTCGAAATCGCGATAAAAAGTGCCCGGAAGAACAGTCGCGACATCCCCTTCGAATGTAAAGCCATGCATATACTTGGATACATCGAGTATTATCGATTCGTTCAAAGGTCCGCCAGACATATCGGAGCCGCCGGAGCGCGCGGTTATCGAGAGATCAGGGTATTGATACTTATGCTCCGAAACATATTTAACAATCGCTTGTATATCGGCGCTATCCTTCGGAAATACAACAAGCTTCGGCTGGACGGAGAGAAGGCTCGCATCGCGGCTGTATTTATCCAGAGTTTCCTTGCTGTCATCGATATCTCCTTGGAAAATCTTTGCGAGCTCAATTTTTATATCAGCATAATTTGAAATAGACGCCTGTGCCGCTCCTATTGTTGGTTCAGTTTCGATTTCAGTTGTTTCCATAATTATTACGTAGCTAAATTGATTAACATGTAATGGCGTGAAAATTCGGATGCGGTTCTAGGCGTGAGCAAAATTTAAGACCAAAGTGCATGAATAATACTCTGCGGGATTAAATTTTGTGAACAACGACGAAACGCGCCTAATTTGCATGTCATGAAATTTTATTGAAAAGCTTAAGTCGCTCCAATGCCACCTTTTGCATTTCAAGAACGCTCCGCTTCATAATTTTATAAGGCGCAACCTCATCCGGCTCGTCCTGTAGAGATAGCTTCAAGCCATTCTTAAACGCCACGCGAAGCTCTGTAC
>DAIPMQ010000024.1:0-9110 GCA_036768625.1 Parcubacteria group bacterium | reverse complement strand
ATTCGACTCTGTATCATTGGGATCAAGCCATCCTTGCGAGATGAGGGCGCTGTTATAAAAAACTGTTCCATAAGCGTTCGTCGGCTTTGCTGCGAGCAGATTGCGCCGCGCTGGGGGCAGATTCGTGAGCGAATTGATATACGAAGCTGTATTCTCGCTTGTAAGTGCAGTTATCACCTTGAAAGCCGCGGCAATGTGCTTGGAGCTCTTTACGATTGCCAAGCCACTTAGCGCGCCGTAAGTCATCTTATTCTTTGCATCGCGCGATTGAGGGAAATATGTTACGTCGAAATTGAGATTGGGATTCTTATCCTGAAGCTCAAAAAGCTCGGAGGCCGGTCCGAAATACATTGCCAAGTCGCCTGAAAGAAACATGTTCTTTGTTTCCGGCAGCGACCGGTTCCACGTATAGGCATCCTTTGCCGGATTCGAAAACTCAGTATAGAAATTTACAGCAGCTTCTGCAGGAGAAGTCGGGTTACCGAATTGTTCTGTGAGCACGCTTTTCAGATTTCCTTGATCAAGCATCGTGATGGGGTTTCCGGCCTGCATGATAAGAGCCGAAATTATTTCTTTCGCATGAGTGACATTTTTGTATTCTCCGAACCCGACAGTTGCCTGCGTGATATTGAGGGCCCCGTCCTTTTTCGTCAATGCCGAAGCAAGCTCATAAAACTGATCCCAATATTGAGGAGGCTGTGCGATCGCATTATTCTGAAAGATATCCCTATTCCAAAACATGACATACGGATCAATGGCAAAAGGGACTGCAAGCACGCCTTCCGGAGCAAGAAAAAGCTCTGCTTCCTGAATATATGTGCTTTTGTACGTATACTCATCCAAATTTGCAAAAGGAATCGGAAAAAGTCTTTTCTTTTCTTTGTAAACCTGCTCTTCTGAGACCATGATTACATCGGGAGGCGTTCCTTCTGCTATGGATTCAAGCAGGTCCTGATCGAATGCCGCGGAATCTTTCTGGACATAGGTGACGGGAGTAACCCCATCGTTTGACAGGCCTGTTTTTAAAAGAATTTGATTCATAAGGGTTGCATCCATCGACCCCCATACTGTTATCGGTTCTTTCGTGCCGCTTGTTCCGCCGCTTTTATAAAGCGCAAAGAATATGACGCCAAGCACAAGAAAGCCAGCAAAAAGTCCGGTAAATACGATCTGAAATGTGCTCATCCCTTTAAACATGTCTGATTGAAATTAGGGTCTCTTATATATAAGTCCGTAATGATGCTCCCCTGCGGAAATTTCCCGCTCATACTGAAATCCGGTCTCGCTCAAGAGCTTTTCCGCCGCTTCGCGATTCACTACGCTTTCCGGATGCGGGCCCATTCCTCCGAAAGAATCACTCCAATCTATTAATAGCAATCTTCCCCGTGGCTTGAGGATGCGGAACGCCTCTTTCAGCAACCCTTCCTTGCTTTCAGCCTGAAAGAGCACATTGGAAACAATAGCCGCATCCACGGACTTATCGGCCAGTTTGGTGCCGCCAGTTTTTTCTATATCTCCCCAGATAGTTTGTATAACGCCGAGTTTTTCAGCGCGTGCGGCATTTGAGAGTGTAGTGAGAAGATCCTGTTGCACGTCAACTGCATATACAGCCCCGCTCCCCCTCAAAACTTCAGCAGCAGCAAGAGAATAGAAGCCCGAACCCGATCCGAGATCTGCCACTTTTTGTCCCGGCTCAAGTCCGAACTGCTCGATATTTTTTTTAGGATCTGCAAACATGTAATCAAAACTTCCGCCAATTCCGAAATTGAGCGGCGATTTCCTTATTGCTTAAGTATATTTCATTGCACCGCCATCAACAAGAAAGCTACTCACAGGAGAAGATAGTAGATTGTACACAACAGATCAGAAAAGAGATTGTCATTACGACGAAGCAATCTCTGTTACATCGCGAACGCGCGATCCATATCTTCAGAAAAACACACCGAAGTCCGGGATCCTGCTGCTACGGGATGATGGAAATACAGAGATTGCTTCGCTCCGAAGACTCCGCTCGCAATGACACAAAACAAAAAGCCTGACCATTTAGATCAGGCTTATCAGCAATACTGCTTTAAATCAGGAAGTCTTCAGGATTATCCCGGCTACAATGCCGAAGGATCCGATTAATGCAAAAACAATCCCTAAACCGCGGGAAAAATTTCCCTTTCCGAAAAAAGCCAAAGCAATCCCCGAGGCTAATGCGGTAATCGGTGCAATAAAGAACATTCTTAATCTCCTTTGTAATATTATATCAATTTTTTATTAAAAGTCAATACATCAAAAAACCGCCATTTCTGGGGATTTTTAAGAAAGCTTATGAATTTAGAACACGCTCATTGGATGCGATTCAAGGCACGACTGAGCAATGTGACTAAAATGTATGAATAATACATTGCAGGAGCATGCGGAAGGAGTAACGAAGAAGCGCGCCGACTGTACGTGTTATAAGCAGATGACGGAAGCGATGGAGTCGCCCTCGCGAAGCTTCATGACCCTAACTCCCTGCGTCTGCCTGCCCAATGACGGAATGCTCTTGAGATCAGTGCGAATAACCTGGCTCTGCTTAGACATTGCGATCACTTCCTCCTCTTCTGTCACGACTTGAGACGACATGAGATCGCCGGTCTTTGCAGTCACTTGCGCAGTTTTTATACCCGAACCTCCTCTTCCTTGGATCTTATATTCATCGAGCGCTGTCTTCTTGCCGTAGCCATTGTATGAAAGCACGAGAATTTCCGCTGAAGTCGAATCCTTCCCCACAGTATGCGCGCCGATAACAGCATCGCCTTTATCGAGCTTGATGCCGCGAACTCCCGCTGCATTGCGCCCCATCTCGCGGACATCAGCTTCTTTGAAGCGTATGGACTGGCCCTTCGCAGTGACTATGATCGTGGAGTCTCCAGCTGCAACAAACGATGCAGAAATGAGCCTATCGCCCGCTTCGAGCTTGATCGATATGATTCCAGAGCGCCTGACGTCATGGAAGCTTGCAGCATCGACGCGCTTTGCTACTCCTTCCTTAGTGACCATCATGATGGAAAGCTTGGATTGGCGGGTAGCCTTCGGCATTGCGAGAATGGATGTGATCTGCTCCCCTTGCTCAAGCGAAAGGAAGTTCATGACCGACTTGCCGCGAGTAGCCCTTCGGCCTTCAGGAATATCATACATTTTTATCTGGTATGCCTTGCCGCGGTCAGTGAAGAAGAGAAGATCGCTATGGGTCGAGGCAATAAGAAGATGCGTGACGAAATCTTCTTCTTTCGTTTCGAGATCCACGACGCCCACGCCGCCGCGCTTCTGCTTGCGGAATTCGTCCGGGTTGGTGCGCTTGATATAGCCGCCTGAGGTAAGCACGAGAGCGTTTTCTTCATCGGGAATGAGATCTTCTACAGAAAGGATTTTCGCCCCGCCTTTGACGATCTTGGTCTTGCGCTCATCGCCGTATTTTTCCTTAACTTCGCCCATTTCGGATTTGACGATCGCAAATATCTTCTTATTGCTTCCGAGAATCGCTTTGTACTCTGCAATGAGACCCTGGACTTCCTTCAATTCATCCTCCACTTTCTTTCGCTCGAGGCCGGCAAGCTTCTGAAGGCGCATCTCGAGAATAGCAGTAGCTTGAAGTTCGGAAAATTTGAATTCCTTCATCAGGCTCGCATGAGCTGTCTGGACGTCTTTCGAAGCGCGGATAAGTTTGATGATCGCGTCAATGTGATCGAGCGCCTTCTTGAGGCCGAGCAAAATATGCTCGCGGGCTTCCGCTTTTCTTAATTCGAATTCCGTCCGGCGCTTCACAACGATAAAGCGATGCTTTACGAATTCCTGCAAGATTCCCTTAAGTGAGAGCGTCTGAGGCACGCCATCGACGAGCGCGACGAGATTGTAATGGAAGCTTTCTTCGAGCTGTGTATGCTTGTAAAGCGTATTAAGGATCTTCTGCGGGTGGCTGCCGCCCTTAAGATCAATTGCGATGCGGATATCCTTCGCTGATTCGTCGCGGAGGCCTTTGATGCCTTCTATTTTCTTGTCGCGGACGAGCTCTGCGATCTTTTCAATGAGGTTTGCCTTGTTAACGCGGTATGGAATGCCGGTAATTATGATCTGGAAATTGCCGCTCTTGTTTTCAACAATCTCGGCAATGCCGCGCACAACAACGCCGCCGCGCCCTGTTGCGTAAGCGTGGTTTATCTCTTTCTGATCAAAAGCGATCCCTCCAGTAGGAAAATCCGGTCCTTTGACGAATTGTAGCAAATCTTCAGTCGTCGCGTCGGGATTATCTATGAGGTGCGTTGTCGCATCCACGAGTTCTCCCAAATTATGCGGCGGAATATTGGTTGCCATGCCCACGGCGATGCCAAGCTGGCCGTTTAAAAGAAGATTCGGCACGGCTGCAGGCAAAACGATCGGCTCTTTCTTGGTGCCGTCGTAGTTTGGAATGAAGTTCACCGTCTCCTTGTCGATATCGCGGAGCATTTCTGCTGCCATGCGGGACATTTTCGCTTCTGTATAACGCATTGCTGCAGGAGGATCGCCATCGATTGAGCCAAAGTTTCCCTGGCCAATTATCATCGGATAACGCATTGTAAAATCTTGGGCCATTTTGACCATCGAATCATACACCGCCACATCACCATGTGGATGAAAATTTCCAAGTACCTCTCCCACTACCGCCGCTGATTTACGAGTTTTCGCAGAAGCTGTGAGATTCATTATTTGCATTCCATACAAAATTCTCCTATGCACTGGCTTTAAGCCATCGCGCACATCTGGAAGAGCGCGCTCCGTAATGACCGACATAGCATAATCGATGAAAGATTCTTTCATCTCGGTAGTTATCGGCGCTTGGATGACTGATTGGCGCACAATAGCTTCAGAAGGAAGTTTTTCAGGATTGGATTTGGCCATTGCGTATCAATTCTAATTTATTTTTTTAATTTGCCCAATCGATCAGTATAGAGCTTTTGTGGGCTTATGCAACACCATAGAAGAAGCTCGAAGCAGCTTTTTATCTTTTATAGGAAAGTTCAGAGCTCGCACCGGCGCGCCGCCTAAATACTCCGCTTAATATCCGAAATCATACGTAGGCTGGCTGGCTCCGGAATTGGTTCCGTTATTTGTGCTGCTCGCATCAGCGGAGCCTCCTGCACTTCCTGCCGCAGCTTGCTGCCCGACAGTCTGGAACTGCTGCTCTGTATTGCTGAATTGCTGCTTGATATCGGTGAATTGCTTTTGAATGTCACTCGTATCCGCAGCAAACGAAGAGGCTTCAAGGCTCGGCTGAGAATCCGCCACCGCGGGACCATTTCCTCGAGGCACAAGTACTGAAAGCCAGACGATGAATATGACTCCCGTAACAGCGCCAGAATAAAGAAGAGCTATCCGCTTCTTTTTATGATCCGGCTGGTTACGCAAATGCGTGATGTGGCTTTTGACTCCCATATTTTATTAGCCAATTATAACATATTATGAGGCTTTGAGAACTACTATCTCCGCCTCTTTGCCCTCGAGATCCTTTCGCTTTACAGTAAGCTTATCGAGTGCTTCTGTCTTTTCACCCCCTCCTTCTTTAAGGAAGATCTTCAGCGCGTCATGTATTCCGATATCCCCGTAATGCATCGGAATAATAATACGTGGCTCCAGAGACAGCGCGAATTTATATGCGTCTGCAGGCGCTAAGACGCCTTCTCCACCAATCGGCACGAAAAGAATATCAACGTCATCAATATTTTCCCGAGCAGCTTTTGCGGAATCAGCGCTCCCTAATGCGCCCAGAAAGCAGATGTTCATGCCTTCGAGGTTCACTGTAAATATCGTATTTATCTGCTCATTGCCGCTATAGGAAGACTTCGACTCCATCCCTTTTATAAATATTCCTTTGACCTCATATTCGCCCGGCCCCGTTACTGAAAATGGCTGCCTGTCGCCGCGGGAAACTGTCTCAGTTCCATTGAAATCAGGATGATTGAGGCTTGTGAATACGATATCCGCTCCAAAAGCCGGCGTTTTGAATTTCGAATCTTTCGAAGCCGGATTGAACGCAAGTATAGTATCTCCAAATTGAAGCTTGAAGGACTCGAGCCCCCCGTATGTGATTATCATTCGCGTTAGAAGCAGGAAACGGCAGCCGTTTCCGCAGTTATGCCACTGATAATTGTATCCACCGTCCGAATCATAAATTTATTTAAAGTAAATTATACAAACAAAGTGACCTCTAACGGGATCATGGCATTAGTCTAACATAAAAATTATTCTCTACGCCACAGCCGAAATTTGACATTAAACTGGAAAATTAATTTAATCAATAATGGAGGGAATTGATGGTAGAGAAAATAATCATCAAAATTTTGATCATCGAAATCGTGGTGGTCTTTCTTATGTGCATGCTGCGATCTAAGCGCAGGTGCCCGGAATGCGAAAGCCCCAGTTTAACCGAACATAAGGTGAGAGTTCGTCGGGGCAATTTCGAGTATGAGACTTTCACATGCAATGCATGCAATGTGCTATTTGAAGGGGATAAATTTGACCCCGCGAACGACAACGAAATCATCGCCTGAACCTGAACAGGAAAAATCAGCTGGGACCTTCTGCTGCACGAATATATTCGTGCAGCATTTTTTGACTTTTAGAGGCTTTTTATATATCTTTAACTTGCCAGGTTGCCGCGCGTTGCGGAAAATCTGGCTTTAATAAGCAACGCTTTGCGCTAACCCGCCTTGGAGTCCCTTTCCATTGCGACCGCAAGGCCCTTTTGTTTAAATAAAATGGCAAACGACGAAAAAGACGAAATTAAGACAGAAGATGCCGCCGATAACGACGAAAAAGATGCTGAGGAAAAGGCTTTGAAGGTCAAGAAGGACACAATGATGTCAAAGCTGATCGCTGACTCCCCTAATCCACCCGCAGTTGACGATCTCATCGAAGGGCCAGTCATCGTCATCGATAAAACGGCTGTCTATATAGACATGTCGCCTTTCGGCACGGGCATAATATTCGGCCGCGAATTCATGAGCGCGCGAGATATTGTCCGCAAATTGAATATCGGCGACAAAATTGCTGGCAAAGTCGTCTCAACAGACAACAAAGACGGTTATTACGAAATCTCAATCAAAGAGGCGCGCCAGGCGCTTATCTGGACGGAAGCGGAAGATGCCATCAAGGACAAGCGAGTCTACGAGCTCGCGGTTCAGGAAGCCAACAAAGGAGGCCTTCTCCTTACCTGGCAGGGCATTCAGGGCTTCCTCCCTGCATCCCAGCTTAAGACAGAACACTACCCGAGAGTAGCTGACGGCGACAAAGACAAGATCCTTGAAGAGCTCCGCAAAATGGTCGGACAAAAGATCACTGTTTCGATCATTGCTGTCATTCCCAAGGAAGGCAAGCTCATATTCTCAGAAAAGAGCCCACAGGAGAAAAACAAAGAGCAGATCATCGGCAAGTACGACCTCAATGAAATCGTTTCAGGCGAGATCACTGGCATCGTTGATTTCGGCATTTTCGTAAAGCTTGAAGAAGGCCTCGAAGGCCTCGTCCACATCTCTGAGATCGACTGGGCGCTCGTTGAAAATCCCCGCGCGCTCTTCAAAGTCGGAGATAAGGTCAAAGTGAAGATCATCGAGATTAAGGAAGGCAAAATATCTCTTTCGATCAAGGCTCTCAAGGAAAATCCATGGGTTGAGGCCGGAAGCAAATACAAAAAAAACCAGGAAGTAAGCGCAGTCATCATCAAATTCAACAAGCATGGAGCCCTTGCATCGGTTGAGGAAGGCATCGCTGGATTGGTTCATATTTCGGAATTCGGCAGCGAAGAGAAGCTCCGCGAAAAGCTCGAGCTCGGAAAAACATATAAGTTCAAGATCACGCTCTTTGAACCCAAGGAGCAAAAGATGACGCTTTCCTACATAGGTTAAGCACAATTTGAACAGTCAATTGCTTCAAAGACCGCACTGAATTATCCCTGTGCGGTCTTTGACTTATAATAAATAAATGGTAATTTATTGATAGAACTGTTCCAAGGAGGGACAATGCCCCGAGAACTCATCCCCCAAAATGACCCGCTCATCGATGAATTGAAACGTTTTGGACTTATAAACGTTACAAATTTCCCAGTTTTCAAACATATCCAACAAACCACTTCGACAAAGGCGACTCCCCTCATCCCCCGCATTGCAGATCTCGGAAAATGGAGCGATACGAACGGCATTTATACGCTCATCACCAGCAAAGGTGAAATTTGGATCGGAGGAAAAGTCGGCGAACTGTATAGCGAACTCATTGAGAAGTTGTGCCCGGAAGGATACAGCGCATTCGTTTACATTCTTGCAGGCGATTTTGTGCCTCATACATATTGGCTCGGACGATCGCGAGATCCTTATGAGGATTTTGACGATACATGCCCTGGCGATCCGCCCAAACACCTTTATAAGGAATGGCTGGAATCGAAGAAGAACCAAGCCGATGCCTTGAAAACTTTCCCCATGCCGGACAGACGAATGCTCAAGGCATGATCGAAAACCGCCGCACTTTTCTGTGCGGCGGTATTTTATAATTTGAAATTCTCAATTAAACTGCCCCATCGCCCGATCTTTTCCGAACTCGATCATCACTTCGATCGCGTCGCTTATTTTTTTAGAAAGCTTCTTAAGCTCGTCGAGTTCCGCCGCTTTGAACGGCCCGATGATATGATCCACCACTTTTTCTTCGCCCTGCGGCTTTTTGAGCTTTCCGCCAGGGGTCACTGGTGTGATGCCGACCCGGATGCGCGCGAATTCGCGGGTCTTCAAATGCTTGATGATCGATTCAAGCCCTTTATGCCCTCCCGAGCCTCTGTTGAAAGCTATTTTAAACGTGCCGAACGGCAGATCGAGATCATCATAAACGACGATCGTCCGCTCTGCGTCCTTTGCGCTCTTCACTGCGGGCGCGACGCTTGCGCCGGACTTGTTCATAAATATTTCCGGCTCAATTACGAGCACGTCTTTGCCTGCAATCTCCCCTTTTGAGACAAGCGCATTGTATTTGCTGTTTTTTTCCAGCGGTGAAAATCCGAATTTTTTCATTACCTGCGAAAGCACGATGCGTCCGGCGTTATGCCGCGTCGATTCGTATTCCGC
>DAIPMQ010000023.1:5531-9113 GCA_036768625.1 Parcubacteria group bacterium | reverse complement strand
TTCCAAGGCCCACTAAAATATATTTCATCTTTTTTATTGGCTGTAATTGTATCACAGAGAATTATCCACTTTCAGAAAAACAATTTTCATCAATTCCTCATGCAAACACGATTCATTCTATTGCGTCAAATGATATTTCCATACTACAATTCTTTGTAACATCATTTCGCCATACACATGGAAGAAAATCACACATTGAATTCTAGCCAAACTCCTCGCGCTCAAAAGCCACGAAAGGAAAAGAAGGAAGGCGGTTTCTTTTCGGAGCTTTTCAAGTTCGCACTCATCGCACTTTTTATTGTTCTGCCGTTTCGAATTTTCATCGCACAGCCTTTCATCGTGAACGGCGCATCGATGGATCCTACTTTCAAAAGCGGCGACTACTTAATAGTTGACCAAATTTCATACCGATTCGAAAACCCGCAGCGCGGCAGCCCGATCGTCTTCAAATATCCCAAGGACCCCAGCAAATATTTCATTAAGCGCATCATCGGCCTTCCCGGCGAAAAAGTCGCCATTCACGGCTCGCAGGTCACCATCGTAAACAACGCTCATCCCGAAGGATTTCAGCTTAATGAGCCTTATATTCAATTCCCAAAGACAGACGACGAAGTTTCCATTACTTTGGGGCCGTCCCAGTACTTCATGATGGGAGACAATAGGATCGGAAGTTCGGATTCGCGCGCCTGGGGCCCTGTGGATAAAAGCCTTCTCGTAGGAAGACCGTTCCTGAGGCTCTTTCCTCTGAGCACATTGGGAATATTTCCTGGAAGATTTCAAGAAACGGGTGCATCTGCAAATTGAGCGCAATAATTTTGGTTTTTTAGCAATTTTATAAGTAAATTCGCACCAACGTGAAGAACAAGCAGGCATTGCCAGAGGACGATACTATTCATCTCATGCTCGTAAAGCATGTGGAAAAGAAATTTCCGCATTTGCTCGGCGATGTCGACAAGCATGCGAACGCTTCAATGTATTACGGATTCACTCCGATCAAGACCCCGACGTGCACCAAGGAAGACATAGGCAGGGCGGAGCAGTTTGACGGAAGAGAGATAGGACCGGCGCATTCTCAAAGCGAGCTTCGGCCGGCATGGATTGCTTCAGAGCGCATTGCCATGCTCCGCACCTACGCAGAAAACGAAATGCACGTTCTTCCTCAGCCGATCCAGGTCTATTACAAAAAGCCTTTCCCGGGATCCGGCGCGCGCAAGCAATCGCACGAAGTGCAGTTCGGCCTCGAGATATTCGGCGCGGCGCAGCCGACCTGCGAAGCACTGGTAATCCAGACAGCGGTCGCGGCGCTCCGCGACGAAGGCTTCCAGGATCTCATTGTGGAGATCAACAGCATTGGCGACCGCGATGCGATGGCAAAGCATGAGCGCGAACTCAACAATTATTACAAGAAGCATGCCGCTTCCCTTCCTCCGCCGTTTCGTGCGGCATTCAAAGCGAACATTTTCGATATTCTTACCGCAAACGAGGCGGGCTGCGAGATCTTCCGCGAAAGCGCGCCGAAGTCGGTGAGCTATCTCGGCGAAGCAGGCCGCAAGCATTTCATGGAAGTTCTCAATTATCTCGAAATGCTCGATATTCCCTATCGCATCAATCACGGACTTCTCGGCAATCGAGCTCTTGCGACCCACGCCGTCTTTGAAATCAAGCATATCGAAGCCGACAAGGAGACTACGCTTGCGATCGGTTCCCGTTACAATGCACTTTCAAAGAAGCTTGGATTCAAAAAAGAGCTTCCTGCGGTCGGTATATCGATCCATTTCAAGAAAAAGTCCCTCGATGAGTCGTTCAAAACTATAACCAATCCGAAATTCTATTTTATACAGTTCGGCAATGACGCAAGGCTTCGGAGCATGAAACTCATTGAAATGCTCCGCAAAGAGAGAATTTCTGTATATCACGCATTGACCCATGACAAGCTGCAGCCTCAAATGACCGCTGCGGAAAACCTCAAAGTGCCCTATATTCTCATAATGGGACAGAAAGAAGCGCTCGAAAACACGATTGTCGTCCGAAATATCAATACCCGAGCCCAAGAAACGGTTTGCCTCCATGAACTCGCGAGCTATTTGAAAAAATTAAAATAGTTGCTCGATATCGCTTCTTTGGTCATACTGGGAAAAGGAGGGATAAATGTTCATACTGCCATGCCTTATGATGATCTGGGCCGGGGCCCTCATTCATCGCGGTCTTGTTCCCAATCTTTCAGTTTCTTTCAAAATAGGCTGCGCGATCGGAGCCATCTCAACTTTGTGGATATATTTCCTCATCAAACATTAAACTGGCTGCCACAGATATGCGGCAGCTTTTTTTAAAATCCGGGTTGTTCTTGTTATTTTCTTTTGAATATGGTGATATATCTAGTGGAGGAACAGAGAAAAAAATGTACATTTCGCCATTTAATGTAGGAGTCGTGATGTTTTTTGGTTTTACGGCGGGAATAATCGTCATGCATAGGATAATCTACAAAAAGCAGAGGGACAACTTCTTTTATCCCATATGCCTCTTTATCTGCATATTAATGATAATCCTGGCTATTACGAACGGATCCAGAGCACGCCCTTCGTCTCACAATGAACTGCAACATGTCCAAACTCCGCTTCTCAAAACCGCCTCGACGAAAGTCCCGGCGGTTTTTCCAAGAGTATCGAAGGTCGGAATTTAATTAATTGATTTGCTCGCTCAGGTATGTTAATTTTTTCTAGAGAGGGCAAGCACCATGATATGGTTTGGATTGATACTGTTTCTACTCGGATTGTTCATAGCAATCCCAGCTTACATAAAGGGAAATCTAAGAATTTTGATTGTCGGATTCTTGATCATGGTGATTGGATACTGCATTCGAATAGGACGAATCCATTTATGATCATTTGCAATGCGGCAGCCTCATCAGGGCTGCCTTTTCTTTTATTTTCTGCTGTTTGCTCGCATATTCCATTTCTCTTTATCCATAGCGGACATTAATATTTTGACATTTTTATCCCCCATGCTATCCTATGACCCATGGCCACAAACGTAGAAGTAATCAATAACGGCAAGGAAAATTCGCTCGCGATCATCCGCCGATTTACCAAAAAAGTGCAGAAATCCGGAGTGCTCCCTAAGAAGCGCTCGCTTCGCTACAGCTCGCGAAGCGTTTCCGAGTATGTTAAGAAAAAGAGGACTCTCAAATACCTCAAGCAGAAAGTGCACATTGCAGAGGAGATCAAGCTTGGCAGAATGGCGGAAAAAGTTCCGGGAACCCGCAGCAAATAATATCTTTTTCGCATGCAATCAAATTCCTTGAAAACCCAGCGTAAGCTGGTTTTTTTGGACATTATTATCTTCTTAACGTATATTTGTAGTGGAGAAATTTCATGCTCAAATCAGAACTTCCCCCCTCCTGCTTAGTTGTTAAAAGCGCTCATCCGAAAGAAATAGAAATAGGCCTTACTGCCTGCTTGGAAGGTACGAATCACGAAGCATTCATGTACATCGCGCCAATTACCGGCGAAGATCGCTCAGGAAGAGTAATGTGCAGTCTGCCATTCGAGAAAGCTGTCGACCTCGGCCACCCATACTTACCGG
>DAIPMQ010000023.1:4706-5521 GCA_036768625.1 Parcubacteria group bacterium | reverse complement strand
CTCATTCGCCTCGGCATTGAGGAAGCGCGTTACGATTCAGTGAGCGAAACGGGCGCAAAAGGCTGGGAAATCAGAAAGGGCTTGATCGACCACCATACGCCCCTCGTCATCGCCTGGACTGCATGGTGCTGAGAAACGAAATATCGGCCAATTGCTTTATTTAAGAGCTCGACCCTTCGTCTGGCTCTTTTTTATGTGAATAAATACTTGACAAATATTCATATTTAGTTTATTTTAAAAATGGAGATAATAGAATGAGTTCACTTCTCACCGGTTTTTTGTTAATTGTTCGTTTTATTGTCGGAAGCATTTCCCTTTTGCTGCTCCTTATATGGATCGCTCGGGTATATGTGGATGCTTACCGCTATAGAATAATTGCAAGCGCAAAAGCAATTTCAGCTGTCACATGGTATGTGAAAGATATAGATATCAAACCGCACCAAACTGTTTTATTAATACAGAATACGAGCAGAGAAAGGATGGAATATGTCATTCCCTTCCGACCTCTTCACCCCAATCTCTCGCTTGTCTCCGGTTTGCAACATTCGGATATCATTGAATTTGATTTTCAGGAAAAACCGTTTAAAGAATCCTATTCTTACGAGCTCTGCGCGTACCTGAGAGTCAAATTCCTTGGAAATAATTTTGCGTGAGCTTAAATCCGAGCCCGATGTACACATCGGGCTCATTTTATTTGTATAAATACAAAGCAGAGCTTAGTATGTTAATTGTGGCATCAGAAACGCTTATGATACGAAATACTACGCGCCAAAAGCTCCCAAAGCTGTCTTTTCAAGCTATGAAAGACGAATCAT
>DAIPMQ010000023.1:3146-4696 GCA_036768625.1 Parcubacteria group bacterium | reverse complement strand
AAAAAGCTATTCTCTGTCTCTCGTTTTCTGCGGAGATAAGTTGAGCCGCAAGCTCAACCTCAAGCATCGCGGCAAAGACAAGCCGACGAACATCCTCTCCTTTCCCCTCGATAAAATCGAAGGCGAGATATTCATCGACCTTCGGCTCTGCCGCGCGCAAGCTCCCGAATTCGGCCGCAGCTTCGATAATTTTATCGGTTTTCTCTTTATCCACGGTCTTATTCATTTGAAAGGAATGGACCATGGTAGTAGAATGGAGTCTGAGGAAAGTAAAGTGCGCGCGCGTTTCAAAATCTAAATCTCTTTGCGAGGGTTGGACTGGCGCAGCTTTGTTTCTTTTTTCTCCCGTTTTTATTTTCACTTAAGCAGTGCGCTTTTCTTTTTAATCTTTTCGCTTTCAAAATGTCACGCAACATAGCAGTAGGAATTGATATCGGAACATACCAAGTCAAAGTGGTAGTTGCTGAAGGCTCAGAAGAAAACGACAAAGCCCAGCCTGTCATTCTCGGTACCGGCATTTCCGAATCGAAAGGATTGCGCCATGGCTACATTATCAATTCCGGCGACGTGACCCGCTGCGTACTTCAAGCGGTTAGACAGGCGGAAAAGGCCTCGGGATTGAAAGTCCGCAATGCATTCCTCTCAGTAGGCGGCATAGGCTTAAACGGCATCCAGTCTCAGGGCTCAGTCGTAGTTTCGCGCGGCGATTCCGAAATTTCAGATCTCGACATGACAAAGATCCAGGAAGCATCCGAAGCGGAAATTCCCCTTTCTGCGATGGCAAACCGCCGGATCATATATGCGATCCCCATCCAATATAAAATCGACGGCAAAATAGTCCTCGGCAAGCCCTTGGGCATGAAGGGTATGCGCCTCGAAGCCAAGATGCTTTTTGTCACAAGCCTCGAGCCGCACCTCAAAGATCTCATCCAGGCTGTCGAAGAAGCGGGCATTGAAGTTGTGGATGTAGTCGCATCGCCTATTGCTGCGGCTGTCGTTTCTCTCACAAAGACGCAGAAGATCGCCGGCTGCGTGCTCGCTAATATCGGCGCCGAGACCGTATCGATCGTCGTCTATGAAAACAACATCCCCATTTCGCTCGAAGTCTTTCCTATCGGCTCAACAGACATCACGAACGACATCGCCCTCGGCCTCAAGATTCCGCTCGATGAAGCGGAGCAGATAAAGCTCGGAGCAGTTACGACGATATCAGTGCCGAAAAAGAAGCTCGACGAGATAATCACGGCGCGCCTCGGAGACATCTTCGAACTTATCGAAGCCCACCTCAAGAAGATCGGCCGCTCAGGCTTGCTTCCGGCTGGCATTATCATTACCGGCGGAGGCTCCGGCATTGGCTCCGTCGACGATTACGCCAAGGCGGCTCTTCGCCTTCCTTCAAAAGTCGGCTTGATCACTTTTTCGGACAAGAAAGGGGCGATGAGGGATTCGACATGGTCTGTCGCATACGGACTCTGCATTATTGGGCTTTTGCACGATGCAAGCGAAGGCTCAGGCTCGGGAATGGATTTCTCAAAAGGCAGCTTCAAAAA
>DAIPMQ010000023.1:0-3136 GCA_036768625.1 Parcubacteria group bacterium | reverse complement strand
TTAAAAGATGTGCATAAAGCTCTGCTGAGTTTTCTCTCTGCTCGGCCCGACGGCTTCCGGCCTTGTGCACTGCTTTTCGAAATGAAATCCTCCCTCAAACTTTCATAAGAAATATATTCATTTAAAAAAACAAAGCCCGGGCGCTTGCACGCTGCGGGCTTTTTTTATCCTATTTTCTTGCGCGAGAGCCTTTCCACTTTGGATCATCGCGGAGCATTTGATAAAGATCGCTCTGTGGATACTTCTGAAATTTCGCGAACTCGATGAAAATTCGAGTTATCTCGGTTTCGGCGTCTTTTTCCTTCTGCAGAAGATTGAAAAGGAAGAAATGCTCAAGCACCGGGAATGTGATGCAATTTGTCCTCTCGAGTTCATCGAGAGCAGGTACTGATATGTTTATAAGCTGCTCGAAATAGGAACCTTTGCAGCACAGCAAAATCGAAACGCTTCTCATTTCTCTTGCCACCTCTGTTTGTAATATAACACATTATTAATATAATTACAAGTTGACTTCTTTTTCCGCTTTGCTAAGATATGAGAGTAGTTCTTCAAAGACATCTTGTCCGCGAAGAACATGCAGTTCTTTTTTCCCGAGACTTCTGTCTCACCACCAATAACCCATTCTTATGAATGAGGTTATTTTTTTGTATTTATTCTATTTTTCAGCATGTAAAATCATATTTTTTGACACATTTTTATATTGCCCGCAAGACATTTCTATTTTCTCCCCTTATGCTATGATGATGAAAACCAATCGGGAAAGCGGAATTTAGAAAGTAAGGAATCACCAATCCATTACCATCCATTACCATGCCACAAGTAAAACCAGAAGTAGAATCATTCGCACGCATTAAAGTCCTCGGGGTTGGCGGCTCGGGCAGGAACGCTATCAATCACATGATCAACTCCAAGGTTAAAGGGGTTGAATTTATCATAGTAAACACCGACGCGCAGGACCTCCACAATTCGCTCGCCAAGAAAAAAATCCATATCGGCAAGAACCTCACCCGCGGCCTCGGCACCGGCATGAACCCAGAGCTCGGCAAGCGAGCGGTTGAAGAAACAAAAGAAGAACTCCAGGAGGCGCTCAAAGGTGCTGACATGGTTTTTATTGCATGCGGACTCGGTGGCGGCACAGGAACGGGCGCATCTCCCGTTGTTGCCCGCTCCGCAAAGGAGTTGGATGCGCTAACCGTTGCAGTCGTAACTAAACCATTTGCATTTGAAGGAGTGCAGCGAGCAAAGCTTGCGGAGCAAGGTTTGGACGAGCTCAAGAAATCCGTGGATGCGATCATTGTCATCCCCAATGACAGGCTTCTTTCCACAATCGACAAGAACACAACAATGAAAAACGCCTTCGCCATGTGCGATGACGTTCTCAAGAACGCTGTCGAAGGAATTTCAGACCTCATCACCACTCCCGGCATCATCAACATCGACTTCGCGGACATCCGCGCCATCATGGAAAATGCCGGCCCCGCCCTTATGGGCATCGGATCCGCTACCGGCGACAAGCGCGCCGAAGAAGCGGCAAAAATGGCCATCAATTCCCCGCTTCTCGAGCTCTCAATGAACGGCGCATCAGGAGTCCTCTTCTCAATAGCGGGAGGCGACGACCTCACAATGTTCGAGATCCAAGACGCAGCGAAAGTTATCACCGAATCTGCAGATCCGCAGGCCCGCATCATTTTCGGAACGGTCAGAGACACTAAGCTCAAGAAGGGCGAAGTGAAGATCACCGTTATCGCATCGGGCTTCCCAGAGGCTCTCGCCAAGAAGACGATTCTCGGCGGAGACACAGCTGCAGGCCTTCACGAAGCGGAGCGCGCGCCTGAGAAAAAGGAAGATGAGAAGCGTGGCAGGATATTCAATACCTTCGGCAGCCCATCCTCGACACCTCAGCAGCCCTCGGCAAAAGAAGCCAAGAAGCCTTCTCCGGACGATGAGGACGATGACTGGGGCGCAGTGCCTGCCTTCCTCCGCCGTTCGAAGCTGAAATAAAAAATATACATAATAAAATAACCGTCTGTCATGCATTGCACGACAGACGGTTTGATTTTCGGCCATTTGTTATCTGCAGCCCCCATTCCCGTTTGAATGCGCAGGTTTTTGAAGATCGAGCGCCGCAAGAAGCTGGCAGCCTCTGCACAAGTTGAATTCCCCCGCAGGTTTTTGGCACAGCACGCAGTTGCCAACGCTATGGCGAACATGTTCAATTTCAATCTGATCAAGAACTGCTAAAAGCTTGGCGCCATAGAGGCGATTCGCGGTTTGCCATACCATGGCGATTTCGTTGATAACCACCTCTTCGAGAATTTCTTTATTCGGACTCTTCTCCAAGAGAGATACTAATTGCTCGAGTCGAGCGGAGCGAATTGCAAGCCGCTCCTTCAGCTCTCGTACAGTTTCAGGGATCATATGATGCCTCCATATAAAATATAGAATGTTTATTGTTTTATTACAATGGCTGAGTTGAAGCCTACTCTTTATTTGCATTGAAAAATTGGCTTTGATGGATGCTTTGGTAATATATTTGATATGCGTTATTCATTACTGATATACTTCTTCGTATGACATATGATCTTGCAATAATCGGCGGAGGCCCGGCTGGCGTTGCTGCGGGCGTATATGCTTCAAGAAAGCGCTTGAAGACTGTTTTTATTACTGCCAATTTCGAAGGCCAGAGCACAGTTTCCGAAGGCGTCGAAAACTGGATCGGCACGGTAAAAATTCCCGGCGCCGAATTATCAGAAAATCTCAAAAAGCACCTTGAGGCTTACGCCGGAGACTCCGTCGATATCAAAAATGGCGAGAGCGCCGAAGCTGTCGCCAAAACTGAAGACGGATTTAAGATCAAAACCAATAAAGCCGAGTACATCGCTCAGGCCATCCTCATCACCACTGGTTCGATACGCCGCAAACTCGACGTGCCCGGCGCTGACACATTTGAGAATAAAGGCCTCACCTATTGTGCATCGTGCGACGGGCCGCTCTTTGCCGATAAGGACACTGTGGTTATCGGCGGCGGCAATGCTGCCTTTGAGAGCGCAGCCCAGCTCATGGCATATGCCAAAAGCGTCACCGTCCTCAACCGCTCCGCAAGCTTCAAAGCCGATCCGATTACTATTGCCCGCAT
>DAIPMQ010000022.1:0-9867 GCA_036768625.1 Parcubacteria group bacterium | reverse complement strand
CTTAATAGGGAAGTCTTCGCAACCGAGATCATTCGCATACTCGTCGGCAGCATCGGGCTTGTCATGGCAGTTCCTATAACCACTTTTCTTGCAGTATTTATCTTGGTTAAAGTGAAAAAAACAAAAGATGCGGGAGTGATGGAAGAAGAAAAAAGAATAGTGGAGCATTTCGAGCACCATCATTAGCTTTGCAGGGAATTTTCCCCAGAAAATAAGGGTGCATAATTAAAATTTAATGCGAGACATGATAGAATTCAATTATCAGCAGCGTGCTGCTTTTATTAATTAATTGATCACATATGGCCAAAGGAGAAACCCACAAGAAAGAGAAGAAGAAGCCGAAGAAGAAGTAATCGCAGAGACTCGTCCGCTTTAAAAGACATGCATACAACTTTGCTGAGTTTTTGCTCTGCTCGCGCCAAGCTGCGCTCCGCAAGTCCTTAAAGGGGCAACTGGCAAACGGTGATTTAGAAATGGCGTAAGACTTGCGCCATTTCATTTTATCCGTACTCATGGAAACTTTATTTAAAAATTGGTAGGATTAGCTGGAATAAAATAAAACCAAAAGCATCCATGGCATATAATTTCACCGCATTTACCGCAAAGATAAAGGAAACAGAAGAATGGCTGAAGCGCGAGTATCAAGGCTTGCGCACCGGCCGAGCAACCCCTGCCATACTCGACATTGTTTCCGTGGAATCATATGGCACACGAATGCCGATCAACCAGCTTGCGAACGTATCGATCGAAGATGCGCGAACGCTCCGCATTTCTCCGTGGGATCTCACTCAAGGAAAGGGAATCGAAAAGGCAATCCAGGATTGCGACCTCGGACTTTCAGTCATGACCGATGACAAAGGCCTGCGCGTGAAATTTCCCGAACTTACGAGCGAAAGGAGAGATCAGCTTATCAAAGTCGCCAAAGCGAAGCTCGAAGACGCGCGCGTCGCGCTGCGAAGCGAACGCGAGAAAGTCTGGGCGGATATCCAAGCTAAGGAGAAAGACGGAGAAATGAGCGAAGATGAGAAGTTCAGATTAAAAGAGCAGATGCAGAAGATTGTAGATGAGGCGAACGGAATTCTCGAAGGGCTGCTGGAGAAGAAAGAGTCGGAAATTGCAAACTAGAAACCAGATCTTAGAATGAACACTTTAATATTTCTCCTATTTTAGCGCCAAATACCATTGTCCATTTATTATGACCATTTTACTTTTCATCGCCATACTCGTCGTACTTGTCCTTGTGCATGAGACGGGCCATTTTATCCTCGCAAAGCGGGCGGGCATTCGCGTGGACGAATTCGGCCTGGGCTATCCTCCCCGAATCTGGGGCAAGAAAATCGGCGAAACTCTGTATTCTATAAACGCGCTTCCATTCGGCGGATTTGTAAAGATATTCGGTGAAGATCTCGAAGACGAGGCTAAGACCGGTCCCGATGCCGCGCAGAGCTTTGCGCTGAAGCCTAAATGGATTCAAGTTGCCGTTCTTTCGGCAGGCATTATCTTCAATCTGATATTCGCATGGTTTATTATTTCAGGAGGTTATTTTGCAGGTGTGCCCGCTTCAGCAGAGACGACGCTCGGGCACGTCGCAAATTCCCATCTCGAGATCGTGGATGTGCTTTCAAAATCTCCAGCAGCGCTTGCAGGCCTCAAATCCGGAGATGTTATTACTTCGCTTGCCGCAGAGCCAGCAGGCGCTCAAAACAAGTCCGTTGATACTCTTGCGGATCTTTCCCCAGAGAAAGTATCGGCGTTCGTATCCTCTCATCAAGACGCTACATTTAGAATCGCTTATGACCGAAAGGGAGTTGAAAAAAATATCACTCTCAAGCCTGCTCCCGATTTGGCACCCGGGCAAAAGATATTGGGCGTTTCGATGGATATGATAGGAACGTTGAAGCTTCCGCTCTATCTTGCCCTGTGGGAAGGACTGAAGACTACATGGGGAATGATATTTGCCATAATCACGGGTCTTGCAACTCTTTTCGGAAATCTTTTTCAAGGCCATGGAGATTTTTCGCAAGTTGCGGGGCCGGTCGGCATTGCGCATTTGGTAGGAGATGCACGGCAGCTCGGCTGGAGCTACGTGCTTTCATTCACGGCATTTATTTCCATCAACCTCGCTGTGGTGAACCTCATTCCATTCCCAGCGCTCGATGGCGGCCGGATACTTTTTGTTATCATTGAAGCGATTCGAAGAAAGCCCATCAGTGCGAAGGTTGCAGGCACCACGAATTTCATCGGCTTTGCGATTCTTATCGCTTTGATGCTCGTGGTGACATTCCATGACGTGCTCAAATTGTTTGTTAAATAAGCACAATTCTTCAAAAGAAAAGAGCTGCCCAAAGGTAGGTGCGCAAGAAATCAATTATTTGAATTATGTTGAAAAAGTAGCCCGTATGGGCCTTTTTTTGACCCACCTACTCCTTTACTGTAAGATTGAGGGCACGAACTCTTTATATGAGACAATCAGAGCTTTTTACAAAGACCCGCAAAGAGGCGCCGAAGGACGAAGTCGCAAAAAACGCGGAGCTTTTGATCCGTGCGGGATATATTAACAAGGAAATGGCCGGGGTATATGATTTTCTGCCGCTTGGAGTTCGAGTGATTAAAAAAATTAAAGATATTATAGCGCTGGAAATGGAAGCGCTCGGTTCAAATGAGATCCTTATGTCGTCGCTTCAAAATAAGGATGTATGGATAACGACTGATAGGTGGAGCGATGAAAAAGTGGATGTGTGGTTCAAGTCTGAGCTTAAGAATGGAAATGAGATCGGTTTTGGCTGGTCGCATGAAGAGCCTATCACATCAATGATGAAATCATATATCGGGAGCTTTCGTGATCTGCCTCGCTATGTTCATCAATTTCAGACTAAGATGCGCAATGAGACGCGTGCTAAAAGCGGCATTATGCGCTGCCGTGAGTTCGTGATGAAGGACATGTATTCCTATGCAATTGATGAGAAATCACACATGGAATTTTACAGCAAAGCGACCGAAAGCTATTTGAAAATATTCAAAAAATTAGGGCTGGGCGGCATTACGCATGTGACGTCCGCGTCCGGAGGCGTTTTCACTGACAAATTCAGCCATGAATTTCAGACAATTTGCGAAGCGGGCGAAGATGTTATTTATGTTCATAAGGATGGCTCGCTTGCATTGAACGAAGAAATCTTCAATGAAGAGATTCTCTCAAAGCTTGGAAAGAAAATGGGTGACTTTGATAAGAAAAAAGCGGCGGAAGTGGGAAATATTTTTACTTTTGGAACGAAGAAAAGCGAAGAACTTGGCCTTTATTTTACCGATGCACAAGGCGAGAAAAAGCCCGTCTATCTTGGTTCATATGGAATCGGGGTTACGCGCCTCATGGGGGTGCTTGTTGAAATTTTTGCAGACGACAAAGGCCTCGTTTGGCCGGAGTCGATCGCGCCTTTTAAGGTGCACCTTATCGCATTGGGCGATGGAGCTGAAGTTAAGGAGCGGGCTGAAGAGATTTACCATGATCTCCTCAACAATGGTGTTGAAGTTCTCTTCGATGACAGAGAGGCGCGGGCAGGGGAGAAGTTTGCGGACTCAGATCTCATCGGCATTCCATGGCGCCTTATCGTGAGCGATAAAAACATCGCCGGAGGTACTGTCGAAGTCAAGGAGAGGAAAACCGGCGGAGTGAGCATGGTAAACGAATCGGAACTTCTCGATCGATTTAAAATTTAGGATTAAGATTCACGAGAAAAAGTCGTTGTTTCTATTTCATTCATACATCGTGCGCTCTAAATCATTTCAAACATGTCCCGATTCCAGAATATAAAACGATATCTCTCCAACGACATCGGTATCGACCTCGGTACCGCTAATACACTCGTATACGTGAAAGGCCGCGGGATTGTGCTTAATGAACCCTCGGTAGTAGCAGTAAATCAAAAGACAGGCAGAGTGGTCGCCGTGGGGGCCCAGGCCAAGCAGATGCTCGGTCGCACGCCGGCGCACATCGTAGCGATCAGCCCGCTTGTCGACGGCGTCATTTCCGATTTCGAAGTCACAGAGGAAATGATCACCTACTTACTCAATAAAGCGCAGGCAGATTCTAAAAAATTACTGGGGCCGCGCGTCGTTGTCGGCGTTCCCTCGGGCATCACGAATGTAGAAATCCGCGCCGTGCGTGATGCGACGCGGAATGCCGGCGCCCGCGAAGTGCACATCATCGAAGAGCCCATGGCTGCCGCGCTCGGCATCCGCCTGCCTGTCATGGATCCCGTTGGTTCAATGGTGATTGATATCGGAGGGGGAACGACCGACATCGCGGTCATATCACTTGGCGGCGTCGTCCGCTCGAAAAGCCTCCGTATCGCAGGCAATAAATTGAATAGCGATATTATTTCGTACATTCGAAGCGAATTTAAAATCCTCATTGGCGAAAAAACCGCCGAGACGATCAAAATTGCCATCGGTTCAGTAATTCCAGGCGAAATTCCTCTCGAAGCTGCAATCAAAGGCCGCGATCTGGTGACAGGGCTGCCTCGCGAAGTCATTATCACTGATTCGGACGTGAGAGAAGCGATCGCCCAATCCATCGATACTCTTGTCGAATCAGTGCGCGAAGTGATCGAAACAACGCCGCCGGAAATCCTTGCTGACGTTATGATCCGCGGCGTCTATCTTGCAGGCGGCGGCGCGCTTATCAAAGGCCTGGGGGAGCTTATTCGGGATGCGATCAAGATTCCTGTCTATGTGACCGATGATCCGCTTACTGCAGTTGCTCGCGGAACGGGCATTGTGCTTGAAGACATTGATGCTCATATCGATGTGCTTATTTCTAATGAAGATGAATTACCGCCAAAAAGATAGCCTCGGCATGCGCCAGGCCAGAAAAAGCCGCTGGTTTATTGTGGTGATCGTCGTCCTCGTGCTTCTGGCGCTTCGGTTTTTCGCTCCCGCTTTTTCTACTCGTGCAATCTATGCCATCCTTTCGCCTTTTATGAGAAGCGGCCTTGTCATCAGAGATACATCGAAGCTTTCCGAAGGGGTGCTCAAGAGCAAGCAAACGCTTATTGATGAGAATAATCAGCTCCGGACAGAACTTGCGGACGCAGAGAGGAAATACGAGCTGTCGGGGAATTTGCAGGCAGAAAATGACGAATTGCGGAAGCTGCTCGATTTAACGAAAAATAAATCTTCTGTCGCCGCTCTTGTTCTTTCAAAGCCGCCTCTGTCGCCCTATGATTCGCTGGTTATCGAGTTCGGAGCGGGAAAGTCTGTATCAGTCGGCGAAAGAGTCTATGCAGACGGGAACATCATTCTTGGCGAAATCACCGAAGTAGACGGCACTGCTGCGACGGTAAAGCTGTACTCAACTGCATCGACCGAAATTATAGCCACGATTGAGCGCAATAATATCTCTCAAAAGGCTGTGGGAGCCGGCGGCGGCAATTTCATCATCAAAGCGCCAAAAGAAGTCGATGTGGTGAATGGAGATGTGCTCATAATTCCCGGTCTGGATAAAAAGATTCTGGGAATTGTGCGCCAGATCGATACGCAGCCGACCGACTCATTCCAGAATGTGCTCGTTAAAAGTCCTGTAAACATTTTCCAGCTCAAATGGGTTACTATCGAGCAGCCCATGCATTGAATCGAACGCGGCGATAATTCATTTTCTGCATATGAATACTCTTTCTAAACGCATACTGCTTAGCGCACTTATTATCTTTTCTCTTCTTCTTTTTCCGTTGTGGATCACAGCTCTGCTTGTAATTGCGGGCATTCTTGCTTTTAATTGGTTTGTCGAAGCAGTGATCGCGGGATTCCTTATGGATTCATTATATGGAGTACCTATAAGTTTTTTTCATGGGTATATATTTATCGCTACGCTTGTTGCCGCGGTTATATTGGCGATTGCGCAGTATGTAAAGCCAAAACTTAGATAATATATACAAAGATTCAAAAATGCTTGAACAACTCAGTAAAAAACTCTCCAAATTATTCAAATTTGGCTCGAAAAATTTTAATTCTGATTTCGATCCCGACGAAATATTCCTTGATTCCACCAATCTTCCCCAGTTCGATAACGATCAGTTCGAAGGCCGTTTCGAACGCCCGATCAGAAGAAAGCCGCTTATTTTTCTCGGTGTATTTTTCATTCTTCTTGCTATTTCGTACGGCATGCGCCTCTGGCTTCTTCAGGTAAATGAAGGAAAAGTTTTTGCTGCCCAAAGCGAAAATAATCACACCAAGAACAGCACTATCTTCGCTTCCCGCGGAGTGATTTATGATCGCACTGGCACTATGCTTGCATGGAACGATCTTAATAACAATGACATTTTTCCGCTCCGGAAATATATTCCTCAGCCCGGCTTTGCCCATGTCCTCGGCTATGTCATGTACCCGAAGAAGGACAATCAAGGAAATTTTTATAATGAAAGCTATCAAGCTGTCGGAGGGATCGAAGAGTCCCACGACGCCACCTTGAGCGGAGTGAACGGTAATGCGATAGAAGAAACGAATGCGCTCGGGAAGCTCTTAGGATCAAGCGTAACCGAACCGCCAAAAGACGGAAACAATGTAAAGCTTTCAATCGATTCTCGCGTTGAAGAGCAGCTCTATAAGACTATCGAGCAATCAGCACATGATCACGGCTTTCTTGGGGGAGGCGGCGTTATTATGGATATTCAAACAGGAGAAATTTTGGCAATGACGAGCTTTCCTGAATTCAGTCCCGACATGATGACGAACGGCGACAGCGCAACACGTACGGAACAGATCAATGTGCCCAATGCTCCGTTCCTCAACCGCGTGGTTTCCGGCCTTTATACGCCTGGCTCTATCGTGAAGCCATATATGGCGATGGCTGCACTCGGCGAGAATTCCATTGATCCGAACAAAATCATTTATACGACCGGCTCTCTCCGCATTCCCAACCCGTACAATCCGGGGCAGTTTAGCATCTTCAATGACTGGAAAAACCTCGGGCCTATGGATATGAGGCACGCACTTGCGATGTCATCAGACGTTTATTTCTATGAAGTGGGTGGGGGATTTCAGGATCAGAAAGGCCTCGGCATCAATGTAATAGACAAATATATGGCCAAGTTCGGCTTCGGCACGACGACAGGAATAGATCTTTCTGGCGAGAAAAGCGGCCTTGTCCCTTCAATGGATTGGAAGCAGAAAACTTTCGGCGAGAACTGGCTTTTGGGCGATACATACCATTCATCGATCGGACAATATGGCTGGCAGGTGACTCCACTCCAAGCGGCGCGAGCAGTCGCAACCATTGCGAACAATGGCGTGCTTCGCGTTCCGACGCTTATCTTAGGAGACAAAGTGAACGAAACAAAATCGACGCACGTGCCGGTCAATGTAGCTGACTTCCAAATTGTGCGCGAGGGCATGCGCTTGGGCGTCACGCAGGGCGTGGCGACCGCGCTCAATACTCCTGCTGTCGCTGTCGCAGCAAAGACAGGAACCGCTGAACTTGGAATAACGAAGGATTATGTCAATTCGTGGGTTACAGGTTTCTTTCCTTATGACCATCCTCGGTATGCCTTTGCAGTGGTGATGGAGCATGGGTCGCGGTACAATCTTGTAGGCGCATCGTTCGTAATGAGATCAATGTTTGACTGGATGGCACTTAACACTCCAGAGTACTTTAAGTAATTAGAAACTTTATTATTTCTCACTTTCATTTCACAGCAATGGATAATAATGGGGATGAAAGAGAGTAAAATATTGAAATGAAATTTCCCAATGTGTTTGACAAAATAACTAATATATAGTATCAGTATTGTGATGCCTGCATTCAATGCGAGGCAGGGCTGTCCGGGGTGAGGAGGGTTGTCTCTTGATATTCTCCCGATTTATCAAACATTCTAGATGGCAAACTGGCCGCTTTAAGAAAATTTAAGGCGGCCTTTTTAATTATTTTGCTATATATGCCAATAGAAAACATTTTTGCAAATTTCAATTAAAATAAGGCTTTTTCAGCATTTATTTTTGTATTTGTACTTTTTATTCTGTACTTTCTCACCAAATTGACATTACACGCCGTTCCTATACAATTGATGGAACAATATTTAAGCAATAAAAAATCCCGTCTTTCAGGCGGCGATATTTTAAAAATAAAAACTGAAAAATAGAACTTCCATATTTGGTGAATTTTGTCGTCATCAGCTTGCGTTTACTCCAAGTAGTATTATTCATACAACTTGTTCGTAATCCGCACTGACTCCTAAAAATTCACTCAAATCTGAAAGTTATAACATCATGCCAGATAATCAAAAGGAATATTTAACCCAAGAAAAATTCGACGGGCTCGGCAAAGAGCTTGAGCAGCTTAAGACTGTCCGAAGAAAGGAAGTTGCCGAGGAGCTTGAATATGCAAAAGGCTTAGGCGATCTCTCCGAGAACGCAGAGTACCAAGAGGCTCGCAACAATCAAGCGACGATTGAAGAGCGCATCGCAAAACTCGAAGATATCTTGAAGCGCGCAGTTATTATTAATGAAAAAGACCATACGACCGACGTCGTCAATATCGGCTCGACTGTCACGGTGAAAAAGGATGCCGGACCTTCCGTTGTCTATAAAATCGTAGGATCTGAGGAATCAGACATGAGTCAAAACCATGTTTCTATACGCTCTCCATTCGGCTCTGCAGCTTTGGGCAAGAAAAAAGGCGATCAGTTCACTTATGCGACTCCGGCTGGCAAGATGACCTATAAGGTAGTCGACATAAAATAAGGAGTATTTTATAGTCTTTCAGTTGGAAATTCAAAAGCGCGGCGAGGATAATCCTTGCGGCGCTTTTGTATGCAAATTTCACCTACACCAAAGTGGCGTGACCGCGCTAATTTGGTGTATTGCAGGGGCAAAAAGACTGCGATTGCCTGCTTTAAAATTCAGCATGTTTCCTGTAAGCTAAGGAAATGTTCTGGACCGATAAAATTGCTGAAAAGATTGCTGTCAATTATAAGGAAAAAATTACAAGCGGAAAGCCGCTTATAATTCGCGATGAAAAGACCATGTCAGGCCGAGTGCACATCGGCTCGATGCGGGGAGTTGCCATTCACGGCATGGTTTCAGAAGCGTTGAAAGAGAGGGGAATTGCAAATACTTTCTTCTTTGAAGTGAATGATTTTGACGTAATGGACGGCCTTCCGATATATCTTGATCAAGAAAAATACTTGCCCTATATGGGCAGATTGCTCTGCGATATTCCTGCGCCGCAAGGAAATGCGAAAAATTTCGCCGAGTATTTCGCCGAAGAATTCCTAGGTGTCATCAAGGACGCTGGATTTCAGCCCACTTACTACCGTTCAAGCGAAAAATATGCAAGCGGCGCATACAACGGTGTAATCCGGCTTGCACTCGATAATGCCCAAAAGATCCGCGATATATACAAAGAAGTTTCCGGCTCCGTAAAAGGGCCGGAATGGTTTCCTATAAATATTAAATGCGAAAGCTGCGGAAAGATCGCGACAACCCGCGTTATTTCCTGGAATGGAAGTGAAGTGGAATACGAATGCCGCGATGTCGCGCTTACAAACGGCTGTGGAAATAAAGGAAAGATTGCGCCATTTGATGGAAATGCAAAATTGCCCTGGAAAGTCGAATGGGCGGCGAAATTTAGCGTAATGAATGTCGATATCGAAGGCGGAGGCAAGGATCACTCAACAAAGGGCGGCTCACGCGACGTTGCAAATCATATTTCGCGGGAGGTTTTCGGACGAAAGCCGCCATTCGATATTCCGTACGAATTTTTTCTTATTGGCGGCAAAAAAATGTCATCATCGAAGGGCAGGGGTTCGTCTGCGCGCGAATTTTCGGATCTTGTGCCGCAGCAGATTTTGCGATATTCGCTTCTCAATAAAGATATCA
>DAIPMQ010000021.1:3156-10033 GCA_036768625.1 Parcubacteria group bacterium | reverse complement strand
GCTCCATAGATTCTGGGGCGGAGATCCTGCAGCGATCATACGGGGAACAGCATCATTTGATGAAGTATGCCGGCGGATCATACGGCCGCAAAGCGGCAATTGGAGCGAACTCCAATCCGAGGGGTTCTTCGGCTATCGGGAGAAAATGGTGAGCATGATCATTTATTTTCTGATGGATGCGGGGCTGATAGACAAATTCATATTTCCCGCGCCCGTTGACATCCATGTCTTGCGGATTCTCATTTCCAATCAGCTGCTCGAATTTGAGAGCTTTACGGAAGAGAATTATTACGTTCCGGAAACGACTGCAGCGGCCAGGGAGCTCACCTATGAATACTGCGTGCGTTTCGATGCAGACCCGCTCAGGCTTGCCGAGGCAATATGGCTTCTCTCGGAAAGTTTCTGCCATCAGAATCCGGGCAATCGGACTCTAGTTGTTGGAAAGCGCTTGGCCCGCAAAACAGTCCTGAAACCTGCTCCTTTTGTATGGGATAAGGCCAATATAAACAAATTCCGGCGCACGTGCATGGTTTGTCCGATCCGTAGCACGTGCACTCATTCTGTTCCTTCCAAGTCTTATTATGTGAAAGGAATTCTCGAGATTAGGGGAGAGCGGGATGAGCCTTGGTTTCTTTTTGAATATTGACTTTAAGGGCGCTTCGGCGCCCTTTTTTATGGAATTTCTTCCCAGGAAATTATGGAAAGATCAGTTGATTTAATTGTAGCGCGCAAATTCGTTCTAAAGTCTTTGTAAATTGAATGAGACTTTTTAATATTATAAATATTTAGTCCATTTTTTATATTGCAGAGCTAAGATAATTCAATTAAAATTAAATAATTACTTAAACTATTTATTCGAAAAATAGGCCATCACTGCTTAATATATTATGAAAAAGATAATGAGAGGATTTTCAGCAATGCAAGATAAAAATCGACAGAAACAGATAGCTTCAATGGGCGGAAAAGCAGCGCATGGAAAAGGTCGTGCTCATGTATTTACTAAGGAAGAAGCTAAGGCAGCTGGAAGAAAGGGGGGATTAACTAAAAATAAAAAAATTTATAGATTAAATGAACATTTATGTTATGCCGAAATATCTCATTTTTAGGAGTCTTTGCGAGTGTACTTATTTAATTTTAATACTGCTTGATGAGCGATCTTGAAAGTAATTCGAAGGGGCGGAAGAGAATGAAATTGCCCTTCCATTCCTTTGCGGTAATCTCTTTTGATTTTTGAATATCTTCTTGGAATTTAGATTCGAGGTCATGCGCAAATGCTGCATCCTCGATGCCGTAAATCGCCTCAACATTGATTTCGCTCGAGCGGTTGTCGAGGTTTGCAGAACCTATTACAGACCAAAGCCCATCGATGTTGATGGCCTTTGCATGGATGCGGGAAGGCTGGTATTCGAAAATCCTTACTCCTGATTTGAGGAGCTCCGTGTAATACGATTCGCTTGCCCAGCGCACTTTCTGGGCGTCGGTATTCTTGCCGGGCACGATGAGTTCAACGTCGACGCCTTGGCGCGCTTTGCTTTCCAGCGCATTCAAGATCGATCTGCTCGGCACGATGTAGGGATTTTCAATGTGGATATAATGCTCTCCTGAATTTATCGAAAGCCAGAGAAAATGCTCCATGTTTTCTGCCATATCTGGCGCTGGGGCGCTTAAGAGCGATATGAAATGATCTGTTTCAGCAGGGATCGGTTTTTGAGGAACTTGCTTTTCTTGCGATGCGAGAGGTGTAGTAACGAGGATTTCTCCCGTCGTCTCGCTCCATAGCGTTGAGAACATTTCAACAGCCCTTTCAGCCATCTTTCCCTGCATCTTGAACATAAAATCATGCCAGGAGGTGGAAGAAGTGGCGTCTCCGAGCCACGCATCCGAAACGGCGATTCCACCTATGTAGGCAGTCTTTCCGTCGAAGACGAAATCCCTCACGTGCGTCCGCTTGTCGATGCGAGTGATATTCCACCAGGCGACTGGCCGAAAATATGCCACCTTTCCTCCGGCAGCGGTGAGCTCTTTAATATATTCTTTCGAAGCGTCATGGCCGCCGATGCCATCGAGCAGTATGCGCACGGCAACGCCTTGCTTGGCTTTTTCGATAAGCGCAAGGAACAATGCTTTGCCGAACTCGCCGTTGTCCCAGATAAAATCCGTGATAAGAATGGAGCTCTTCGCATTGCTGATTTCCTGCAGTACATCGGGCAAGAATTGCGAGCCATTGATAAGTATATGCGGGGCCGAACCTTGCTCTATCGTCGAATTGATCGCAGATGCAAGCGCAATCTCAAATGTGCCGGGATCATTGAGAGAAACAGCCGCTGTGGTTACCGGCATCGGAGTCTGATTACCTAAAGAAGTAAAAAGATTGATGAGAATATAAAAGAGCGTAATAACGCCGACAATAAGTATAAACCATTCTGCTTTCGAATGTTCTTTCCATATTCTCCAGCCGCCGATTCTTTTTATCCAGCCCTGGTTTCTAATGCTCTGCAGTTTAAACATGATGCTTATCATTATGCACCTATATGAACAATCTATGTGATAAAAAAGCTATTTCGCGGGCCGAAGCAGTATGACCTTGTGCAAAGTGAATTGAGATCTGGTAAAATATGCAGATATGGATCGAAGGGCTTTTTGTAAATTTGGATTGTTTTGTTTGATTCTCCTCGCGCTTGCGATAAGAACAGCAGGATATGCTGAGGCGGAGGACGCGTCTTCGACCAGTTCTCTTCAAGCAACAAGCACATTGAGCGCCGCAATTTCCGCAACCACTTCCAGCTCATCTTCAGATATTCCGCTGCCTCAGCCTCACAAGGCGACGCGAGCCGAGGTGCAGGCCGCGGTAGAATCTCAGTTCTCAGATATTCCCATTATGATCGCGATCGCCCGATGCGAATCAAATTTCCGCCAATTTACTGACAGCGGCAATGTTTTGCACGGCTATGGCTCTATGGTCGGCGTTTTTCAATTTGATGAAAATATCCATCATGCAATAGCGCTTGCTCATGGATATAATATCGATACTCTCGACGGCAATTTGGGCTATGCTCGATATGTGTACAACAAGCAGGGAACAGATCCTTGGATTTCATCCTTCAGCTGCTGGCATAACTCTGCAAATGCTGAGGCGGTGCCTGCAGCTGCGCCAAACAATCCGACACTCCAACGCCCAGCCGATATTAGTTCATCGCTTAGCTCAAATTTAAGCTTCGGCATGGTAGATCCCCAAGTCCTTATTTTGCAAAAACTTCTTAATACGAAAGGTTTTCCCATAACTGACAGCGGTCCCGGCAGTCCTGGAAATGAGACGAATAAATTTGGCTCGCTTACGCGTGCAGCTGTTCGCAAATTCCAATGCGCGCAAAACATCACCTGCAGCGGGGATGAGTATTCTACCGGATATGGATATGTGGGCAATCGCACGCGAATAGCGCTCCAAAGTGCTCCAGCTCGCTTATCTTCGAATGATCCGATCTCCTCAGCTTCAAATTCAAATTCAAATTCAAATTCAAATAGTGCTTCCAGTCCGAGCCTGCAGCAACCAAGCCAAGCAAGCGCAGCAGTTCCCGCTGATGCGGAAGCGCTACAATCCCAAATAGCCGCGCTACTTAAGCTTGTAGCAGAGCTCCAAAGCCAAATTGCTTTGCTCGCGCAGCGGTAACATTTCTTCCGCTTCATGAGAACCGCGAAAATATCCTGGTTGTTGCCGGTGCTCTTTGAAGTACATGCGAAATGGTATACTTTTGATACGACCTGAAACAGATGTCCAAGAAATTTAAATGGATAATTATTGTCCCTTGTGCGCTGGCTTTGATCGGCGCATTTGTCTTCATGCTCCGCAATGCGCATTTTTCCGTGCTCGATCCTAAGGGCTTTATTGCGATGCGCGAAAAGAGCATCATAATCCACGCTCTTCTCCTCATGCTCATCCCTGCGGTCCCCGTTTTCGGCTTTTTATTTTTCATCATCTGGAAATATCGAGAGGGAAATGCAACAGCGTACTACACTCCTGAACATCAAGGAGACCTGCGCATTGCAACTTTGCTGTGGACCGTTCCTTCGGTCATCATTCTTGCGATCGGAATTTTAAACTGGCAGACGACGCATGAGCTTGATCCGAGCAAACCGCTTTCGGGAGCCGCGACACCTCTTACGATACAAGTCGTTTCGCTTCAGTGGAAATGGCTTTTCATATATCCCGAACAGCATATCGCGACGGTGAATTTTGTTGAGTTTCCTGAAAATACTCCGATCAATTTCGAATTGACGAGCGATGCGCCTATGAATTCATTCTGGATCCCTGAACTCGGCGGTCAGATGTATGCTATGGCCGGCATGTCGACAAAGCTTCATCTCATTGCCGCACATGCCGGGGAATTCAAAGGCAGGGACGCGGAAATAAGCGGAGCAGGATTCGCTGGAATGCAATTCGCAGCAAAAGCAGCAACTCAAGAAGATTTTAATACATGGGTTAAGTCAGTCGAGCAAGGTGCAAATCCTTTAGATAATAAAAACCACCTAGATGCGATGGAATACGATGCTTTTTCCAAGCCAAGCATGAATAATTCCGTTTCTTATTATTCATCAGTCGATAAAGACTTGTATAATATGATCATCATGAAATATTTGAGTCCGACAACCTCAACTGAAATTAATATGACAAGCGCGCTGCCAACGATTATGAAAATACCGCAATGAATATTTTCGGAAAGCTCACAGTTCACGATCTTCCTCATGAATGGTTTACCATAGGAGGAACAGTCTCGATCATTTTGGGAGGTATTTTCGTGGCGGCGCTTCTTACATATCTCAAGCGATGGAAATGGCTCTGGAACGAATGGCTCACGTCGACTGATCCGAAGAAAATAGGCATTATGTACATCCTTTTTGCATCGCTCATGCTCTTTCGCGGCGCGCTCGATGCGGGAATGATATGGCTTCAGCAGGCGCTCGCCTCGGGAAATCAAGGCTATCTCGATCCCGGCCATTTCCAGCAGATATTCACGGCGCACGGAGTGATCATGATCTTTTTTGTCACAACAGGCTTCCTTTTCGGCATCATGAATTTTGTTTTGCCCCTTCAGATAGGCGCTCGCGACGTGGCATTTCCGCTTCTCAATACCTTGAGCTTTTGGCTGTATGTTGCCGGCGCGGTCCTCGTGAATATATTTTTCATATTCGGCGGCGAATTCGCCGCCACTGGCTGGCTTGCTGTGCCGCCCCTTTCAGAGCTTGCATACAGTCCTGGAGTCGGCGTCGATTATTGGATATGGAGTCTGCAGATCTCCGGCCTTGGGAGCTTGCTTTCGGGCATCAATCTTCTGGTGACGACGCTCAAAATGCGGGCGCCTGGCATGACACTTTCAAAAATGCCGATGTTCGTATGGGCCTCTATCATGAGCAATCTTCTTGTTGTCACAGCTTTTCCTGTCCTCACCATGACACTTTTTCTCCTTTCCCTGGACAGAACTCTCGGCATGCATTTCTTCACGTCGACCGGAGGCGGCAATCCAATGATGTATGTCAATCTTATTTGGACATGGGGCCATCCGGAGGTTTACATACTCATGATCCCCCAATTCGGCATTTACTCTGAAATAGTATCCGTCTTCAGCCAGAAACGACTGTTCGGCTACAAGTCGCTCGTCGGCGCGGCAGCAGGAATTACATTGCTCTCCGGCTTGGTCTGGCTCCATCACTTCTTTACGATGGGCGCTGGAGCCGACGTGAACGCATTCTTCGGAATCATGACAGGGGTGATCGCGATACCGACTGCCGTGCAGATATTCAATTGGCTCGCGACGATGTTTCGCGGCAAGATCATTTTTGCCACCCCGATGTATTGGTTCGTCGGATTCGTGCTAACCTTCACTTTGGGTGGCATGGCCGGCGTGCTGCTCGGAATCCCCGGCGCAGATTTCGAGCTTCATAACAGCCTTTTTCTTGTAGCGCACTTCCATACCATGCTAATCGGCGGCGCGCTCTTCGGAATCTTTGCCGGCATTACCTACTGGTTCCCGAAGGTTACGGGGTTCAAACTCAATGAACGGCTTGGTCGCTACGCGTTCTGGTGCTGGCTTGTCGGGGTATTCGCATCATTCACGCCGCTTTATATTTTAGGGCTCATGGGCGCGACGCGGCGCATGGACCATTATGATCCATCGATGGGCTGGCAGGGATTGTTTATAGTCGCGGGATGCGGATTGATAATAATTGCCTGCGGCGCCCTCCTTCAGATCGCGCAGATGGTTGTGAGCTTTATGCAGCGTAAGCAAAATCTGGATACAACAGGGGATCCATGGAATGGGCGTACGCTTGAATGGTCGACGTCGTCTCCGGCGCCATTTTATAATTTTGCAATCATTCCGCATGTGGAATCGCGAGAGCCTTTTTTCGATATGAAGCAGAAAGGCATTTCACTACCCTTGAAGTATGAAGACATTGAAATGCCGCGAAACACCGGAATGGGCATTTATCTCTCTGCACTGGCATTTCTCATCGGCTTCGCTTTCGTCTGGCATATCTGGTGGCTCGCAATCGTGAGCCTCATCGGGGTGGTAGCCTGCATCATCATCCGCACGCTCGATGAAGAGACTGAATATGTAATTTCCGCAGCCGAGGTCGAGAGGATGGAAAATGAAAGAATGAAAAAATATGCGTAAAATCTCTGAAAAACACGCTTTATCCGCGGACCGTCACATATTCGGTTTCTGGGTCTATCTCATGACCGACCTTTTGATGTTTGCTGCAATGTTCGCCACATTTATCGTGCTGCGCGGGAACACTTTTGGCGGCCCGGGCGGGGAGGATATTTTTAATCTGACGTTTGTATTCGTTGAGACGCTCATTCTTCTGACCTCAAGCTTTACGA
>DAIPMQ010000021.1:0-3146 GCA_036768625.1 Parcubacteria group bacterium | reverse complement strand
GGCTTACGATGATTGCTGCGCATCGTGGAAAGGCGAAGCAGGCGCTTGTTTCTCTTGGCGCGACATTTCTTCTCGGCATATCGTTTGTAGGTATGGAATTGTATGAATTCAGCCGCCTTATTGCAGAAGGTCATACCTGGGCTCAAAGCGCGTTCCTCTCAGCATTTTTCTCGCTTGTGGGCATGCATGGTCTTCATATCGTTTTCGGGCTTTTATGGATCGTTATACTTTTTATATTCATAGCGCGCCGCGGACTTACGCCTCGCAATCTTGAGAGGCTGACGCTTCTCAGCTCGTTCTGGCACTTCCTTGATATCGTATGGATATTTATATTTACTATTGTTTATCTTCTGGGAGTAATATGAACCATCAAACCACATTTAATACATATGCAATCGGTTTCGGAGCCTCGCTTCTCCTGACAGCTCTTGCTTTTTTTCTTGCTACAAAGCATGTGGAAACGGGACTTTTGTTTCCGCCGCATCCTCTTATCATCTATCTGCTTCTCGGAATTGCAGTTCTCCAATTCGTCATTCAATTGATTTTCTTCCTGCATCTCGGCATGGGGTCGAAACAGCGTCTGAATCTTGCTATTTTCATTTCCACCATTTCAGTTGTTCTTATTATAGTAATAGGTTCGATCTGGATCATGAACCACCTCAATTACAATATGACGCCCCAGGAAATGAATCAGTACATGCATAAGCAAGGGTAATGATGCGTTTGTCGTATTAAATGAGGGAAATCGGATGCGGTTCGAGGAACGATGGAGATGAGGAAGCAGAGCTTCCGCAGGGCTATGTCAGATAATTCCTGAATTATCCAAAAGATGTATCGAACCTGTAAAATTTGTTTCAATGCTCCATAAATAGCTCCAATTTTACAAATTTCAAAAAATGCTAAAAAAATATTATCAATTAACCAAGCCCGGCATCATCTATGGCAATGCAATGACAGCAATTGCGGGGTTTTTGTTTGCGGCTCGAGGCGATATCAATATTCTTATGCTGCTCGGTATGCTTGTCGGTCTTTCGCTAATTATCGCAGCAAGCTGCATATTTAATAATATTTTCGACCGCGATATCGATATCGAGATGGAGAGAACGAAGAATCGCGCGCTGGTAAAAGGTGATATTCCTTTGCGCAATGCGATTTATTTCGCTTCAGCGCTCTATATTGTCGGTATTTTGGTTTTGGCATTCTTTACCAATTTCCTGACGCTTGAAATAGCTCTTCTTGGCGCGATCGTATATGTGCTTCTCTATACGCCGCTTAAGCGCCATTCGCTCTATGCGACTCTCGTTGGAAGCATTTCAGGCGCGACGCCTATAATAGCCGGATATTGCGCAGTTACAAACACATTCGATATGGGCGCCCTTATTCTTTTTCTGATATTAGCCATTTGGCAAATGCCGCATTTTTATGCGATCGCTATCCGCCGATTGGATGAATATTCAGCAGCATCGATTCCCGTATTGCCGGCCAAAAAAGGAACTCGCATAACCAAGATTCACATTGTCGCGTATGTGGCTGCTTTTCTTATCGCCTCGCTTGCGCTTATATATAATGGACATGCTGGATATACGTATGCAGCCACCATGCTGCTTCTTGGGATTATATGGCTCGGATTCGGACTCAAAGGCCTCAGAGCGGAAACAGAAGAAAAGGAATGGGCGCGTACAATGTTCTTCATATCTCTTATTGTTCTCGCGATTTTTTCGATTGCATTAGCGCTTAATTATTGGCTGCCGTAAACATGATATAATTCATACATGCTTATTTTCCATATTATTATTGCGCTCGCGAGCATGATTGCCGCAGGAATCGCTTTTTTCTTTCCCACAGAGAAGAAGCTTCGCGCATCATATGTTCTTGTCGCGCTTACATTGATAACGGGTACATATCTTGTCTGGAGCACTCACGCTCATATCATCTCAGCATGCACGACTGGCCTCATATATCTCGCTTTGGTCGGCACAGGCATTGTTTCAGCGCGGACAAAGCTTTCTTATATTCGCTCTGAAGTGGGAAAATAGTATTGGAAAATTTTATCATTTAACTATCGTTGTTAAGGCATTTATTTTGCCATTTCATAATGGAGAGCGGCAACCCCCGTGCTGAATTCTCGGGTGCTTAGAAGCTTTAATTTCTGATTCGTGCCGTCTTTGAAGAGCCGCTTTCCTTTGCCTAAAATTATAGGATAGACGAGAAGCCGGATCTCTTCTATCAGGCCTTCTTTGAGAAGAAAATTTGCGAGCTCGCCGCTCCCTGCTATAAGGAGGTCATTGCCCGGCATTTCTTTGAGCTTTTTGATTTCTTCCGTCACATTTTCTTTTATAATATTTGTATTATTCCAATCTGCTTTCGCAAGCGACGTTGAGATGACGAATTTTTGAATATTGTTCATTCTTTCGCCAAAATCTCCCGCGCTCTGCATTGTGGGCCACGCCTTTGCAAATCCTTCGTATGTCACTCTTCCCAGGAGAAGGGCATCAGCAACAAAAAGCTCGTCATATTTATATTTTCCGATTTCTTCGCACCAAAAGGGAAATGTCCAGCCGGCATATTCAAAAGAAGAGCCATCGGGACCCGGCGCTTCCATCACGCCGTCAAGCGAAATGAATTCAGATAAAATTATTTTTCTCATAGTTTTATATTACGGCGGAGATGCCGCTACTTCCATGTTAAATCTAATTTATCACAAATCTCCTTCTGGACCGCCGACTGGCATTACCAGACTTTATAAATTTCTCGCGAGCCTTTCATATACATATCTGTGTATCCTTTCATTTTTTCGTTCATTTTTTTGTTTTCTTCGCTGTCCGCCATATATTTCTCGAAACTTTTTTGATACGCATTCAGGTCTTCGTATTGGCTGACCATAATGACTCTGTTATATTGGCCGGTCATATCTGTCATAATATTTAGCACATCTTTGTTGTCGGCCATCATTTCTTTAAACATTTTAGCCATTTTTGAAGCATTCCCTGGCTTGCAAACGAATGTGTCGTGTACGATGATCATAGTAATTATATGAGATGAATAATTTATTCAGTTTGATCTTTCTATATAAAGTTCGTATGAATGAATAGAAGCTCTTCTTTGCTAAAATGAGCGGGCAAGTTTCTGGCGAGATGGATATGCAT
>DAIPMQ010000020.1:0-10302 GCA_036768625.1 Parcubacteria group bacterium | reverse complement strand
TAGCTCACTCGCGGCCGCCTCGAATTGCATCCAATTCTGAAAATTCTTATTGATTACAGTATACAATTTTTAAGAAGGTATTTAAAGTTTAAGGTAAAAATAGAACAGCCCGCCGAGTTTGAAGCCGGTGGGCTGCAGAGTTGAAGTTTCAAGGCTCGATCGAGAAGCCTTCATAATATTTTCCGTTTACTGACCAGATATTTCGATGATTATCCATGGTCGCTATTATTTTGTCGTCAGCTTCCAAAACGCTTATGCGTCCATTCAGCTTGTATCCACCATAATCGCCAGGACCCCAATCCGCAACGACCCCTTCCTCAATTTTGCTGAAGGGCCCGATTTTTAATGAAACCAAGGAAATGAGTCGGGTGTTTCTGCTGTCTTTTTCCGTATGGAAGCTAATTGTCATCGTTTATTCTCCTTTTTAAATTTTACATTAAAATTATATGTAAGTCAATAGTTCAAAAAGCCCCGTATTTAGGGCTTTTTTCTTAAATCTTACATCCTAAATCTTACATCTACTCCTGTAGCAAAGCGGAAGGAGTATACCTATTATTCGCGTCCCAGAGCATCCACGAATTCAAGCCCGCATCATACTCACCTTGGATCTGCGCGCGGACCATGTCGGGCGTGTAGGTAACAGGATAATTTTCATCCTGAAGCCACGGCCGGAGCTGTGAAGGCGTAACGCGCATTGAATGCAAGCCGCTTGCTACTGTTGTCGATGAAGTGCTTGAAGCAATTTCCAAAGCAAGGCTTTTATCGCGCGTTACAGCAGAAGTCATAACGTATTTGATCAAAGGGCCCACGACACTCGGTGAATTTACATCGCTCCAGCCATTGAATCCTGTCGGGTAGTGCGAGGGATAGACCATCGGCGCAACAAAATCAAAGTGCTTGAGCGCGTTCTCAAGCACTTGGCCGATGCCCATGTCATTATTAGCAGTCGTTGTCATCCCAAAAAGATCTGCTGAAATGGGAATATTGTCGGCATGGAGATTCGTATCGAGGTAAGCCCAGAATTTTTCGAGTGCCTCGGATTTTGTTTGTCCCTTATCGACTGACCATGTGAAATCGGCATTGGAAATCGCGCCATCAGCTGGGTAGCGAATATAATCAAAGTTTATCTCGTCAAAACCTATTGAATAAGACTCCTTCGCGAGAGCTACAATGTAGTCCCAGAACGGCGTTGCTCCGACATCAATATATGATAGTCCTTTTGTGTCGATCCATAATCCCTCTCCTGTTTTCTTCTTGATAGCAAGTTCAGGATGGATTTTTGTATAATACGGATCCTGAAATGTTGTGATACGAGCTATCACATAAATATTTTTCTTGTGGAGATTTGCAATAAGTGCTTGCATGTCCTTAACTGTGCAGCCAGGGCCCTTGACCTCTGTGAGTTTCGGATTGCTCGTTGGAAACGATATCGTTCCGGAGAAATCTTTTACATCGATAACTACAGCATTGAGCTCGGTCGAATCGATGAGGCCTGCAAGCCTTCCTTCAAGCGAAGGTGTGCTTGCGACGCATGCGCTCATGTAAATAGCCTTGACCTGCTTAGGTGTGGGAATATGAGTTATAGCCGATAGGGCTGGCGTAGTTGTGGCGCCTTGAGGAAGAACCGGAGCTTGCACAACTTCCGCTTCAGCTTCTGATTTGCTCACTTTGGTCTCATAACTTACCGCCAAAAGATGAGGTATAGCGATAAAGGCGATAAAAAAGGCACCTGCAATCGCTGCGATAAAAATGCTTATCTTTTTATATGCCTTATATTTAGGAGCCACATTTTCTGGATAAACCTCTAATTGACTTGATTCATTCCCCCGTTTGGAACTTTGGGCGGCATGCTTTCAACATACGCATCGCTTTCCATGCTCTGCTGCATTCTCCGCGAGCGCACCGGCCGCGTCTTTTTTTTCTTCAAAAAATTCCAATCAATCGAAAGTATAAGAACGAGCGACCCAGCACCGGTATAAAACGAATCTTCCCATAAGCTTGGGAACCCTAGAAAGGGCATGACTGCGATGCACGCGGCGAGAATTATGATGAATGTTTTTTTCGGCATAATGCTTTTTGCTTATTATACTCTCAAATTTATTATCCACATAATTTGGCGTTTAATTCCTTTAAATTCTCATAGCCGAGTTGACTTATCATTTAAGAACTGTAAAAGTGAATAAGGGGGTAGAGACTATGATTCAGATTCCCGAATCCGAGCAATATCAAAATGTAGTTCTCAATCAGTGGAAGAAAGATCAAACACTTCCGCCTGAAGTTCTTATCACCAATGGTCTTGCAGCAGAACTGCTGGACGCATACTACACTGACGAAACACCTCACGATCTGCATAAGGCATTATGCCTCCTCGTGTAGGTTCAAAAAAATAAGCACCGAAGTGACTTTTGAAGGTCTCATCGGTGCTTTATTTTTGGATAGTATTAACTAAGCGCATAAATTGATCTCCTCGGTCATATTCATTCATAAAGATTCCAAACGAAGCAAATGCCGGGCTAAATAGTATTATATCTCCTGCTTTTGCGGCATTGTAAGCTTTTGCAAAGGACTCTGCGAGATTTGTTGCTAGTTCCATAGGCACAGAAACAGAGCCAGTCCCGAATTCTTTGAGTCGTTCCGTTCCAGTCCCAGGAAGAAGGATAATTCTTTTGCAATAAAAATCCCAAGATTGGACAAGCTTCGCCATATTGAGCTGCTTGTCCGCTCCCCCCATAATAAGAATAATGTTCTTGTTCTTTGAGAGCGCTTCAAGGCCCGCTAAAGTCGCGTCAGGGGTGGTTGAATTGGTATCATTGTATATTTTTATTCCATTCAATTCTCGGATAAGCTGAAGCCTGCCTTCAATGCCTATAAAATGCTCAGTAGAGGCGCGAATGATGGCATCAGAAATGCCGAGCGAGCGCGAAGCTTCCATAGCGCATGCAATATTTTTCTTATTATGTTCACCTGGAATGAGAATATTCCAATCACGAGGAATATTTTTCTCATCGGCAATGACTATTTTTCCCGGGGAATGGCTTTCGATATCCTTTTTCTGTGCCTCCCATAAGTCCTTTCCAATAACTAAAATATCATTTGCTGTTTGATGAAAAAAAATCTGCGCCTTGTCATTGAAATACGAATTCATATCCCCTTTATAATAATTCTGATGGTCTGCCATGAAGTTGGTGAATACCGATATATGCGGCGAGATCTTTCTTTCCCCGAATCCTTGAAGCTGCCAGGAATCGAGCTCCAATACAGCAATATCACCTTCCTTCGCACTGCGAATGAGAGGAAGTGTTGCTATTCCGCGAATATTGCCTCCAAGCAAAACATTCTTACCTGCTTCTTTGAGAATCGAATTGATAAGTTGCGTAACAGTGGATTTGCCGCGAGTGCCTGTGACTCCGACGATCGTTGCGGGCGTAAGTGCTGCAAAGAGCGCTGTGCTCATTTCAATCGGAATTCCATTTTTCCGGGCCTCGGCAATAAATGGCGAGTCAAGCGGAACACCTGCTGCTTTTAAAATAAAATCTCGGTTGCGGAAATCTTCGAGCCTGTGTTCTCCTAATACAAATTGAATATTTGGAAATTCTTTGATTTCGGCAACGCTTGATTCAAGCTCTTTGGCATTTTTAAGATCGGTCACAATAAGCTCGGCGCCTTCTTCAGCAAGAAATTTCGCATCTCCCACGCCGCGGCCCAAAATGCCCAATCCGATGAGGGTGATTTTCTTTCCTATAAAATTAGCTTTATAATCCATCCCCCTATCCTAGCCAATTGAAGTAAAAAGAAAAAGGTCCATCCGCTTTTAAGCGAATGGGCCCTGTGTTACCAACTACTGTGCAATAGCCATGGCGAGCTTCTCGCCGAAGTTGGAAGGTGCCTTCTGCTTCCGGCCTTCCTGCTCTTTCTTGTTTGCAGAAGCCTTCGCCAACACAGGTTTACCTGGGGCTGGCGCTTTCACCATGACTGGCTTTCCTGGAGTGGGCGGCGTAGCCTGCGTCAGCTGTATGGACCGCACGTTGCTCGGCGTGATCGGAGCAGAAGACGAGACATTCGTCGACTGAAAGAACCCAGCCGATTTAAAAACCTCCGAAGGCAATGCCCCGAACTGCTTTTGAAGCAATCCGATGACATGTTGACGTTGGTCCGGCGCACCGAACCTGATTGCAGTGAACATCACGAAGAGAGTACTGAAAGCAACGTTCTTTATCTCCTCCGTCTTGATCACCGTCTTGAAATTGTGCAACGCGACCACTGCCGCAAACGTCTTTTTTTGCTCGGTAGCAGCAAGTAAGGAAAAAAGCTTCGTCGCCACATTAGGTCGGAGATCTGCGGGATTCTTGGTGAAATGATCCACCAAGAACGTTTGCGCATTCTCGCCACCCATATCGAGCAGCTGATGAGCCGCTACGTCCCGCTGCTTCGGAATGGTTAAGTGAAAACGTTTTCCCAACGTTTTCTCTCCTTCCCTTACGGCCTGTTTTTTGTCGTGAGCCACATTGGCGGCCTCGCACACTGCATCAAATTCATTCCAAGACATAATTTTATCTCCTTTGAAATTTGTTGTGAAAAATCTGAATCTTTTTTAATTATAACAAGTTAATTATATTCTGTCAAGCTCTATTTAACCTATAATTCTAGCCGTATTTTGAATTTATTATTTTTACCCCCAAAAAAATTAATAACGCCAGATGTTCAATAAAAAAGAGAAATTTCCCACTATATTTCCACGACCATGAGAAAATTGGCCTTTTTGCTCTTGCTGAATGGCGCTCCCGCAGACACAACAACCCTCTCCTCTTTGAGGGCGAGCTTATTCTTTACTGCATAATTTCGTACGAGCTGGAAAAGATCTTCGAAATTCGTAACACGCTCGATAAGTACTGGCGTGCAGCCGAACGTTAATGCAAGCTTGTTGCGCACTCCTCCATTTGGCGTCAGCGCAATAATCGGCATGAGCGGCTTGAAGCGGGAAATTTTGCGTGCTGTCATTCCAGATTCTGTAAGAGAAAAAATTGCTTTGGCGCCGATATCAAGTGCATTATTGACAATCATTCCAGAAAGAGAATCGACATAGTCCATCATGCCGACAGCAGCGTCGTTATATGCATAGCGAGCCGGGTAGTCCTTCTCGATCTCAAGCGCCACGCGCGTCATGAGCTTTACTGCTTCTGCTGGAAATTCCCCAAGCGTCGTCTCTTCCGAAAGCATGATTGCATCGGTGCCGTCGAGAATTGCATTAGCAACATCAGAAACTTCGGCGCGTGTAGGCACCGGAGCATGGATCATCGATTCAAGCATTTGGGTTGCGGTAATGACAGGAACGCCTGCATCATTGCATTTTTCTATGATCATTTTTTGGATCATCGGCACCTTCTCTGCAGGAACTTCTATCGCCAAGTCGCCGCGGGCGACCATGATGCCGTCGCAGAGCTTGATTATGGCATCGATATCAGCCACGGCCTGAGGCGTTTCGATCTTTGCAATGATGCCTGCTTTGCATTTCTTCGCATCGAGAATCGCCCGAAGTTCTTCGATGTCAGAAGCTTTACGTACAAAGGAAAGCGCGATGAAATCAACTTTGTTCTTTACGCCAAATTCGAGGTCTTTCCTATCCTTTTCTGTGAGGCAGCTGATCGAGAGATTCGCATCAGGAAGATTGACTCCCCTTTTGCCTTTGATTTCTCCTCCAACTATAACTTTGCACATCACCTGGGTGCCTTTCACTTCAAGTACTTGAAGTTTCTTCTTGCCGTCATGGAGGAATATCGTATGCCCTTTAAAAACTTCCTTCGGAAGAAGCGGATAATTGACCGAGACCTGTGTTTCATCGCCAGCAATATCCTCTGTAGTAAGGGTGAATTTCTGGCCTTCTTTAAGCACGACCGAATCAGTCTTGAAAGTGCCGATCCGAATCTTCGGACCCGAAAGATCTTGCAGTATCGCCCCGTGAATTCCAGTGCTTTCCATTGCTTTGCGGAAATTATTGACGCGATTCTGATGCTCTGCAAAATCGCCGTGCGAGAAATTGAGTCTCATAACATTAAGGCCGGCCTTGAGGAGTTTTTCAAGCATTTCTTGCGATTCGGTCGCGGGACCTATGGTTGCTACTATTTTGGTTTTTTTTGCTGGAATCATAACATGGAATACATTAACACTAAAAATATTGTTCTCGATAAATACGAATGCCAGGACTCTCGGCTTACAGCCACAATACACCTTTCGTATTTTCTCACGATAAGAATCGCTCGAAAATATACTCAAGGTCTTCTCGTCCTGGACGCAAGGCAAGCAGTTGCCTTGCTCACGCGCACAGCTTCGCTTGTGCGTGTGCCAGGACTCGAACCTGGGACCTCTCCATTATCAGTGGAGTGCTCTAGCCACCTGAGCTACACACGCATTACATACTCAAAAATGCCTTGAAAATATAACAAAAACTTTGACTCTGCACAAGGCAAAAATTCAATCTTTATTGACAAAAATTTTATTTATATTATTATATTATCGAGGAGATTTTATGGCCAGATACGAATGGATCCTTCTACTTTGGGCATTTCTTTTGGTAATCACAGGTGCATTATCCTGTGCTATGCCTAACTTCCAAAACCTGTTTGGGTTATGGTGTAAGGCACATTACCAACCACTTTTCGCTCTGTTCATTACGGTACTTTTTGCAGGTTTCGTGTATTCAGAGCTCTGTGCAAAAAACCATAAAACCAACTAACACCAGAGGAGTCAGCACATCGCTGACTCCCTCTTTTCAAATCAATAAAAAATAAATTTTATAGCAAAAGCCGCTTCACATTTCTGCGAAGCGGCTTTTGTACGGATTATCCACTGTTTTGTTCCGTTCAGACCGTTCTTTCACGGTGTCCAATCAGTTTTTGGATTCATGATCATCATCCATTATGTGCTCAATTGAAGCACACAATATCGACTCGATAAGCTCGTATACCCGGAGGCACACAAACGTTTTTCAATTGAATTATTCCACGAGCAGCTTCCGCTACCCGTGCCTTGTTACGACTTACTCCCTGTTACCGAATTTGCCTTAGGCCGCGTGAGCAGACTTCGGGCACTCCCGGTTTCCTTGAGTTGACGGGCGGTGAGTACAAGACTTGAGAACGTATTCACCGCGGTATGGCTGACCCGCGATTACTAGCAATTCCGGCTTCATGGGGTCGAGTTGCAGCCCCCAATCCGAACTGGCGCACACTTTATAAGGATTAGCTCAGGGTTACCCCGTCGCGACCTGTTGTATGTGCGATTGTATTATGTGTGTAGCCCAAGGTATCAAAGGGACATGCTGACCTGGCGTCATCCTCACCTTCCTCCCCGTATCCTGGTCGCAAACACACCTTGTGCTTGTGCTCAAAATACGGGGCAGTCTCGCCTGACACTTATAACAGACAACGAGGGTTGCGTTCGTTACCCCACTTAAGGGAACAATTCAAACCACGAACTGACGACGGCCATGCATCACCTGTCCAGCCGCCTTGCGGCTCCTAAAGTTTCTTCTAGGATTCGTCTGGATTTCTAACCTTGGTAAGGTTCTTCGTTTATCATCGAATTAAACCACATAATCCACTGCTTGTGCAAGTCCCCGTCTATTCCTTTGAGTTTTAGCCTTGCGGCCGTACTACCCAGGCGGATCACTTAACGCGTTAGCTTCGCCTCTCAGAGGGTCGATACTCCGAAAAGCTAGTGATCATCGTTTAGGGCGTGGACTACTGGGGTATCTAATCCCATTCGCTACCCACGCTTTCGTGTTTCAGTGTCAGTAATGTGCCAGTAAGCTGCCTTCGCTTTTGGTGTTCCCCATGATATCAACGGATTTCACCCCTACACCATGAGTTCCACTCACCCCTCGCATCCTCTAGTTGTGCCGTATCCCATGCGGTACCCCGGTTAAGCCGAAGAATTTGACATGAGACTAACACAACCGCCTACACACCCTTTACGCCCAATAATTCCGGATAACGCTTGGGGCACTCGTATTACCGCTGCTGCTGGCACGAGTTTAGCAACCCCTTATTCATGTGGTACTATCAATAAACTTTCTCCCACATAAAAGACCTTTACATCCCGAAGAACTTCATCAGTCACGCGGCGTCGCTCCGTCAGACTTTCGTCCATTGCGGAAGATTCTCGACTGCAGCCACCCGTAGGTGTATGGTCCGTGTCTCAGTACCATCGGTGGGGGTCACCCTCTCAGGTCCCCTAGGCGTCATAGCCTTGGTAAGCCGTTACCTTACCAACTAGCTGATACCGCGCAGGCCGCTCCTAAAGCGAAAAACTTTACTCCGAAGAGACTATCTCGAATTATCTAATCTTTCGACTAGTTATGCGAGACTTTAGGGTGCGTACCTACGTATTACTACCTCGTTCGCCGTGGGCCTAAACCCACTCGACTTGCATGCCTTATCCACGCCGCCAGCGTTCATCCTGAGCTAGGATCAAACTCTTAAATAAGAATGTTTAATCATTCTCTGAACGGAACAAAACAAAGGGTAATTTATCCATCGTTTTGTCCCAAATTAGAGTTTGTCTTTGCTCGCTCCCCTCACCTCCCGGTCTAACAAGAGTGGAGGGGCAGAATTATTTATAAAGAAATATTTTGGTTGTCTTGCACTTCAAAGTTTCTTTCAAAACGACAATAGCTGTCTCGAAAGAAACCAATTTGTGAATACATTCTATTCAATTTTCAACGTACCAATATTTGCCTGAGAGGTTTCCGAACAATAGGAAAGCGCCTCAGGTCGGTACTATTATATACGAAGACTTTCTGCCGTCAACCCCATTTCAAACATATATGTCATTAGACCTATTTTGCGAGAAAACGCCTATTTAAAGGCTTAAAAGGAGGCTTTGGAAAGCTTTATATTTTGGCAATGAAGATACCAACACATGCCGCCTATATGCGGCTTACTCAATAGCAAATGCTTTCTGATTACCAGGATCCTTCTCAAGAGCGCGGTAGGCATGCACCTGCATCATCAGCGTGAGACTGAGGCTGACGAGCAAGCCCCCGATATTTGCAAAAGCAGCAATAATATTGATAACGGCGATTGTAATAATCATTTTTGCTACAAGCCATTTTTTCCCTCGCGTTATCCTCCAGCTTTCCTTGATAGCCTCGCTTGGGCCGAGTTCCTTGTCCACAGAAATGTAGCCCGCGAAATTAAGTTTTATAGCAAGGATAATTCCTGGAATTATAAAGAAAACGAGGCCGATCATGATAATAAGCGCGACCATTACTTCTGTAAAAATAAATTTCCAAAAAAGGCTTCGATGTCGGAAGAGTTCGGCTCCGCTTGGCTTATGGCCGTCATGATGCATAAGAAATATCTTGATGAGGCCAGCCAAGAGAATAATGGAGAGAATTCCTGTCACAACAATAGAGAGAAAGCCGACTAATGCAATATAACCCAAGCTGTGATAATTCATAGCTCCGAAATTGAATCCGGGATATCTCAGAATGAAAGCGACATACAGCGCTGTCGTTCCAAGAAGAAGCCCTGGTGAAGCGAGCAGCGATCCCCACGAAGAACGTACCAATTCCATGATTAAAAACGGCTGGGCTGATGTTGATTTCATATTATTATTTCAAGGAGAAATAATCCTCCAACTTCTTATTATTAATGAATATATTCGCCTGTGTGATTGTTGGAAATTGCAAAACTGTCTGCCTGATCTGCGCTATCGCTCGAGGGCCATCGCACTCGCCGCCAAGCTGAGTTGTGCCGGAGATCTTGACTGTGGCCACGCCATTCAGAACCGTTGCGGAATCCACTTTGAGATTTGACTGATAAAGAGCGTTGTAATATGTTGCAGCGCCGATTTTTGCATTTTGATCCTTGAGAGAAAATAGTTTTTTGAGTGATGCAATCAAAACACTTTGAGTAGGCGTGATCTCCTCTTTTACTACGGCGAGAATATCGCCGCAACCGATAGCATTCTTCGTACCTGGAACACCTTCAGTGCTTATATCAACCAGATATACATTAACCGATTGTCCTGCAGAGGTCGCTCTAGTTTGCGATGATGTTGCGATGGTTGTTATCGAAGCTGGGCCGCCCGACGCTGTCATTACAGGTGCCTGCACTTCTTCTTTCATAATAAAATACGCGGCAAATAACACTATAAGAATGGCTGCAATAACAATCCAAATTGTTCTATTCCGCATATATTTATTCTGATAGGCTTTGGGATTTGGATGAAATTCGAGGCGCGAAGGAAATTTGCGATCAAGGCGGATGAGGAATATTCTGAGGGAGCAAAATTTCTTCGTAACAA
>DAIPMQ010000019.1:0-10429 GCA_036768625.1 Parcubacteria group bacterium | reverse complement strand
GCTTCATGAGGCCAAGGAGATTGCAGCAGGAGTATTTCATTTTCATTTTGTACCAGATAAAAAGATTTCTTTCAAACCTGGACAGTATCTCGAATGGACATTGGCACAGCAAAAATCAGACGCGCGAGGAAATAGGCGATATTTCACCATTGCTTCGTCGCCTACAGAAAATGAAATCCAGCTCGGCGTTAAATTCTATCCTGCTCCGAGCACATTTAAGCAGAAGCTTAAATCTCTGAATTCGGGAGAGACAATTATTGCCGGACAGCTTGCCGGAGATTTCACATTGCCGAAAGATACATCCCATAAGCTTGCCTTTATCGCCGGCGGCATCGGCATCACTCCGTTTCGAAGCATGGTGAAATTTCTTATTGACACGAAAGAAAAAAGAGATGTCGTATTATTTTATTCCAATATGACAGAGGATGAAATCGCCTATAAAGAGATTTGGGATGAAGCAGAGGAAAGTCTTGGCATCAGGACAATTTATGTATTCACCGATATTTCTTTAGTTCCGAAAAATGTTGCTGGCCATCTTGGGTTCATTGATGCAGATCTTTTAGCAAAAGAAATCCCTGATTTTAAAGAGAGATATTTCTATATTTCAGGCCCGCGGTCAATGGTGGATACATATAAGAAAATGCTTAGCGAGAATGGCGTTTCTTCGTCGCGAATCAAAGAAGATTTTTTCCCGGGATTTGCATAAAAGGAGTTTGAAAAGGTTAGGCAGAAAGCTTCTTTTATGAAATAATTTGCTGTACATGCCATCAAATCTTCCTCCAATATTAGCGTATTCGCTTGCATTTACTGCAAACTTCAAATACCCGCTCGTATTTGTGGGGGCGATCCTTGAAGGGCCAATTCTTATGATCGCTTCCGGGTTTTTGCTGCGGCTTGGCTATTTCAGCTTTTGGCCCCTTTTCATTTCCATCTTTATCGGTGAAATGATAGGGGATCTGGCCTGGTATTATCTCGGTTGCTGGTTTGCAGATCCGCTCCTCGCGAAGCACGGTAAATTTATCGGAGTGACGCGCGAGCAGTATGAGAAGGTCAAAATTTCCTTTTCCAGCAATCCGAAAAAAATCCTTATTCTTTCAAAGCTAACGATGGGGTTGGGATTCGCTGTTGCTGTCTTAATGGTTGCCGGCGCATCCCGCCTTAAGCTTCGCATTTTTTATCTTGTTAACGGCTTGGGAGAGCTTGGATTTTTAAGCATGATGCTTGCAATTGGATATTTTTTTGGCCAGCTTTATGATTCTATTCAAGGTATTTTCAAATATATGTTTCTAGGCTTCTCAGCTGTTTTGATCCTGCTGGCGCTCTTCGGCTTTTCAAGGTATGTTAAAAAGAATCGCGAAAAACTCCTATGATCTCATTTATTGTCCCAACACTCAATGAAGAAAGCGCGCTCGAGAAAACGCTCAAATGCGCTGCTGCGTATTCCGGCTGCAAGGAAATTATTATTTCTGATGGCGGATCGACAGATAAAACGATTGAGATAGCGAAGCTCTATACGAATCTTATAACTGTTCATACAACCAAAGAAAGACAGACTATAAGCGGCGGCAGAAATGAAGGCGCCAAGATTGCTCATGGGACATATCTCGTTTTCCTCGACGCAGACGTGACTATTGCGAATCCAGATGTGTTTTTTAAAAAAGCGATTGGATATTTTGAAAAAAATACGAATATCGTAGCCGTAACGACAAACCTTCGGGTATTGGACAATCATGCAACATTAGCGGACAAGATAATTTTCGGAATTTTCAACAAGCTGAATCAATTTCAAAACAATGTCTTGCACATCGGAGCTTCCTTCGGCGAGTTTCAAATGATTCGCCGGGATATTTTTGAAAAGATAGGCGGCTTTGATATCAAACTGGTAACAGGCGAGGATCACGATTTCTTCCGACGTCTCAGCCGAGTCGGCCGAACCTATTTTGCAAACGATCTTGAAATACGTCACACCGGCCGCAGAGCACATAAGGTAGGCTGGCCGAAGCTTCTCGCCACCTGGGGCCTGAACACGCTCTCTACAATTTTTTTAAAAAAAGCTGTGACGAAGGAGTGGAAGGTCATACGATAATTCCATAACTTGAATGCAATGAAAAGGACTTTTATTATTATCGCGACAATTCTGCAATTGATTGTATTTATCGAGCACTATTGCATTTATATCACCATTGCTTTTTTCTTTCTGAAAATTAATCCTGCGGGCGCCTTAGTGGCGGGAATTATTCTTTTCATATTATCGCTTCTTTTTGTTTCCGCCGTATTTCTAAGCTCCCAATATAATTCGAGGCCAGTTAGATTGCTCCACGCTGTGGCAGTCACATGGCTCGGCTCTACATATTTTTGGGGAGCTGCAAGCTTCATAACATGGATCATGTATGACTTTGCGTCTTATTTTTCCATTCATATGAACCCCTTACTTCTTGCGGAATTCATTTTTGGCATCGCAGCTCTTGCTGCTATTGGATCGCTTATAAATGGCTGGATAATTCAGAAAACAATAGTTCGCGTAGAGCTAAAAAATCTTCCACAAGCTTGGAAAGGAAGAACGGCAGTATGGGCAAGCGACCTCCATCTCGGGCACATTCGGGGAATTCGATTTGCAACTGCGGCAGTAAAGGCAATTAATAAAGCGAAGCCCGATATCGTATTCATCGGGGGTGATCTTTTTGATGGCGTAAAAGATGATTATAAGAAAGTATCTGCCCCCCTAAAAGGCATTATCGCGCCTCTTGGCTCGTATTTCGTTTTTGGGAACCATGAAGAATTTTCAAAGAGCTCTCATTACAATGAAGCGGTCCTTGCGGCTGGATTGAAGATGCTTAAGGATGAGAAAGTCGAGATAGACGGAATGCAGATAATCGGGGTTGATTATCATACAGCAAATAAAAGGGAGGATTTTCAGAAGAATCTCGCATTGCTCGCTCATCGAGAAAAACCGAGCATTCTTTTGAAGCATGTGCCGGATAATCTGAATATTGCGGAGAATGCCGGAATAAGCCTTCAGATATCCGGACATACACACAAGGCGCAAATGTGGCCATTCAATTATTTTGCACGAAAGATGTTTCATGGATATGAGTACGGCTTGAAGCGGCATGGAAGCATGCTGCAGCTTACCTCGAGCGGCGCCGGCACGTGGGGGCCGCCATTTCGCTTGGGCACGCGGGGAGAGATCGTTGTAATCACCTTTATATAGAAAAAGGCACCCGGTATGGATGCCTTACCATCTCCCTATTTACGGAAACGCTCGAGAGCGTCCTGTTCATTGGGATGGATCTTTATGATCCGGTCGATCTGAGTGAGCCTCAGTATGTGTTCTCCGTGCTTGGTGAGAGAGAAAAGCCTTAACATTTTTCCGCATTCCCTGAGCTTGCTATATCCCAAAATGATTTCCCCTATAGCTGAGCTATCCAGAGGATGAGCTTTTTCCATATTGAAGGCTATGTTCGCGCACGTTTCGTTACACAAACCTTCAATAAATTGGTGCAATTCCACGCAGTCCGGTCCGAAAACAATCGGGCCCGACACATCGATGATGACAATGCCATCCTTTTCTCTTTTTGTAAAAATTGCCATTGGGCGCCTCTGTATTTATTTATACCATAAAAAAGAATAAATGCAAGTCTTCTTCAATATGAAATAAAAAGGCGGCAGAAATGTACTATAATTGCAAGTGGAAGATTTGTTTTTGGCAAGGTGAGAAGGGCCTTACATAAAGCTATTTTCGGAATTTTAAAGATATTCAGTTTGCTTTTTATTTTATTAGCATGCGGTTCAAAATCTTAGGATTATTGAACATATAATTATGAGAACGTATTTTACTAAATTCAAAGCCTATTTCGCGGCTCATAAAGGAATGGGAATAGCTGTTCTCATCGTTCTTGCGGGCATAGGCTATTACGGGTATGGAAAAGTTTTTGCAAAAACCGCTGAGACACGCTATGTGCTCGGTACTGTTTCGCGCGGGACGCTTATCACTTCAATTTCGGGGACAGGACAGGTCTCAGCATCAAACCAGCTTGATCTCAAGCCGGCGGTATCCGGGCCGGTCACCGCGGTGAGCGTTGTACAGGGGCAAGAAGTGAAAGAAGGGCAGCCTCTTATTTATATTCAGGCGATCGATGCAGGACAAGCCGTGCGCGATGCTCGCGTCAATCTTCAGACAGCGCAGCTTGCCCTTCAGAAGCTTCAAAACCCGAGCGGAACGAACCTCCTCCAGGCTCAGGATTCAGTCGCAGCAGCGCAAGAGTCTAAGACAACAGCTCTCAATAACATACAGAAAGCTTATGACGACGGCTTTAGCGCCATTGCAACTGCGATTCAGGATCTTAATGATGTTTCGAGCAATATGACCGATATCCTCTATAATTCGCGGCATTCGCCATACATGTCCACAGAAACAATTCGCATTTATGCAGGGCAGAATGGCCTGGACGATAAGACAAGCGCAGGCGTGAAATTCGATTCCGCGAAAAATCAGACCGATGCTCTTACCGCCGCATATAGGAAAACCAATCGGCAGGCAGATGCTCAAACAATTGAAAATATAATCAGCCAGGCATATGCAACGACACAGGCAGTGTCGGACGCATTGAAAGATGTAAAGACTACGACTGATTATCTGAGGCAATCGGAGCAAAGCGTGCCTGCCGAGCTTACGACAGATCAGGCCACAATTGCGAGCGATATTTCAAAAATAAATGGCGATGTTTCAGCGCTTCTTTCAATAGAAAATACGCTCACCACTTCAAAGCAGGCTATTACTTCCTCCGATCGCACCATCGCCGAGAAGCAATCAAGCTTGAGCGATCTTACAAATCCTGCCCCGTCAGATCTTGCTACAGCGGAGCTTGATGTCGAACAGAAGCAAATAGCTCTTCAGGACGCAGAGGAGAAACTTGCAGAATACACGATAAGAGCTCCGTTTGCCGGACTTGTCGCGGCTGTCGATGTAAAAGTGGGTGATACCGCCTCTGGAAGTGCAGTGGCGACGCTCATAACCAAGCAGCAGATCGCCACAATTGCGCTTAATGAGATTGATGTGGCAAAAGTCAAAATGGGCGAAAAGGCAACGCTTACCTTCGATGCTATTCCGGATCTTACGATTACCGGCCAAATAGTTTCGATAGACACAATAGGCACAGTAACTCAAGGCGTCGTGTCATACAATGTAAAAATCGGATTCGACACTCAAGACGACCGGATCAAGCCGGGCATGAGCGTTACTGCAAACATCATCACGGATTCAAAGCCAGACGTATTGCTGGTGCCGACTTCAGCGATTAAAACTATTAATAATCAAACTGTAATCCAAGAGCTTCCTGGCATCTCAGGCACGACTGCGTCAAGCCAGACAGGAGTAGCTTCCCCTGCGGCTCCCAAGAGCATTCCTGTCCAGATTGGAAGCGCAAATGACAGCCAGACAGAAATTGTTTCCGGAGTAAATGAAGGAGATACTATCGTGACCCGAACGATAGCGGCAAGCGCAGCTGCCGCAGCAGCAAAAACACCGAGCGCAACAAGCATACTGGGCGGAGGCGCGCGGGGCGGGGGAGGGTTCCGCGGAAATTAAGCACACACGAATGATTGAATGCTCCAATATAAATAAATCGTATCGCACCGGCGACGTTGAAACGCAAGCTCTCAAAGGAGTAACATTTAGCATCAAGGAAGGAGAATTTGTGGCAATCATGGGCCCTTCCGGCTCGGGAAAATCCACATTGATGCATATTCTCGGCGCGCTCGATAATCCGACATCCGGGGAATATTTTCTTGATGGCGAAGATGTTTCGAAGCTCTCTGACGATGAATTGGCCGATATCCGCGGCCGGAAGATCGGCTTTGTATTCCAGTCGTTCAATCTGCTGCCGCGAGCAACAGTGCTTCGCAATGTAATGCTGCCTCTTATATATGCTGGCATTCCCGAGGCAAAGCGGGAGAAACTTGCTCACAATGCGCTTATTGCTGCAAATTTGGGCGAAGAGCGATGGGGACATCTCTCAAATCAGCTATCAGGGGGCCAAATCCAGCGAGTTGCGATTGCGCGCGCATTGGTTAATGATCCAGCCCTTATAATGGCCGATGAGCCGACCGGAAATCTCGATTCTCAAACAGGGGAAGTCGTATTGGGGACGTTTCAGCATCTGAATGAAGAAGAAGGAAGGACGATCGTGCTCATCACTCATGAGCTCGATGTTGCAGAGCATGCCGACCGGATCATTCATATTAAAGACGGGAATATTCTTTCAGACAAGAAAAACACCCATAAGAGGCATGCAAAAAATCTGCATGCAAAAATATGAATACCAAATCAAATTTAACTATTAAATTAGGATGAATTACTCAGACCTTTTGCATGAGACATCCTCTGCATTGCTTGGAAATAAAGTCAGGTCAGGGCTTACTGTGCTCGGCATTATCATAGGCATTGCATCGGTAATTGCGATGCTTGCGATCGGACAGGGCGCGACAAACTCCATTTCCTCAAGCATTCAATCGCTTGGGTCGAATCTGGTAATCGTCATGCCAGGCGCGCAGCGAGGTCCTGGCGTACAAATATCACAAGGGCGCGGTTCTGCACAATCTCTTACACTTGATGATGCCACAGCAATCCAATCGCAGGTCGCGATGGCCCAAGCAGTTGCGCCCGAAGTTTCAAGCCGCAAGCAAGTTGTCGCAAAAGGCACCAATACGAATACAAGCGTCATCGGCACCACTCCGGCGTATACGACAGTGAGAAATGTGCAAATCGCAGACGGTACATTCATAACGGCTGAACATGTTTCAAGCTTGTCGAAAGTCGCTGTTATCGGCCCGACAGTCGTTTCGGACCTTTTTGGAGACGGCTCTTCGCCTATCGGCCAAGTCATACGAATTGGAGGAATCGAATTTAAAATTGTAGGCGTAACAGTCGCAAAAGGAGGATCTGGCTTCAATAATCCCGATGATCAGATTTATATTCCTGTGACTGTCGCGCAAAGATATCTTACAGGCAATAAATACGTTTCCGATATAAGCGTGCAAGCAGACACCCCGCAAGACATGACGGAAGTGCAGGCGGAGATCACAAGCTTGCTTCTCCAGCGCCATAATATTTCAGATCCTGCTTCTGCCGATTTCAGTACGCTGAATCAGCAAGATATAATTTCAAGCGCGTCCTCTATAACATCGACACTAACCTATCTTCTTGCTGCAGTTGCAGGCATATCGCTTGTTGTCGGCGGAATCGGCATCATGAATATGATGCTTACGACGGTGACAGAACGCACTCGCGAGATTGGCCTTCGGAAGGCAATCGGGGCGAAAAGGGCTGATATAAATAGGCAATTCCTTGTTGAAGCCGTACTTCTGACTCTTGCTGGAGGCATCAGCGGGGTAATATTGGGATGGCTGATCGCATTTATCATAACTAAATTTGGCATTGTTCAGGCATCAGTGTCGATGTCGTCGATTCTTTTGGCATGCGGCGTTTCAGCAGCGATAGGAATTGCATTCGGATATTATCCAGCAAGAAGGGCCTCCAATCTGAATCCGATTGAAGCCCTAAGGTATGAGTAATAATTATCAATAGACTTATCAAAGTAACATATTAAATATGAACAAAAATAAAATAATTTCAATTGTCGCAGTCGTTGTAATAGCCGGAATTGCTTTTTTCGGCGGAATGAAATACGGTCAGGCGAAAAGTAATTCTGCAAGCGCATCCGCTCGCGCAAATTTTGGAGGACAAGCGGGCGGGGCGGGAGGGAGGGGGACGCGAAATGCAAATGGCGGATTTAATGTTGGGGGCATTCTTTCCAAGGACGATAAAAGCATTACGATCCAAATTCAAAGCGGAGGCTCTAAGATCGTATTTACCACGGCTTCTACGACAGTTTCTAAAATGACACCCGGCACAATGGCCGATCTTCAAGTCGGAGAGAATGTAATGGTGCAAGGCATGCCAAATAGTGACGGAAGCGTCACCGCGCAATCGATTCAAATTCGTCCAGCTGGACTACCAGGAGGCTTGCGGGGGCAACAGGCTGATCAGCAAGGTTCAACCTCCGCTCGCTAGCGCGGCATCATCGGTCATAGAATTAAATAAAATTCATAGATTGCACATGTATGAAAGTGTTATAATCATTCCATTACTATAAAAAACATTTTCCTATGAATACCAGAACATTAGTTGCCGTAATCGTGGTTGTAATCATTATTATTGCCGGTATTGCGTGGTATCAAAAAAGCGCCGGAGCGCCGGGAGCAACATATTCTAATTCTCAAAATACGTATACTCCTTCGGCCGATCAAACTTCCGTTTCTACTCAAACTGCCTCTTCGTCTGCTACGACCTCCGAAGCGATGAATTCCTCATCGACGTCTGTAAAATCCTCAGGCGGAACTACGAGTGTTACGACAACCGTGGTTTCAAAAGAGTTCACTGTAACAGGCGCAAATTTTTCGTTCTCTCCTTCGACACTCAGTGTAAATAAGGGTGATAAGGTAAAAATTACCTTTAAGGATGAGAGCGGCACACATACTTTCAACATTGATGGATATAATGTTAAAACGCCTCTGCTTGCGGCTGGTCAGCAGGCGAGCGTCGAATTCACAGCTACAAAGACAGGGACATTCGAATACTACTGTTCAGTTGCCACTCATCGGGCGATGGGCATGAAAGGAACTCTTACCGTAAAATAAGCGTTTGATCAAAAAAGCCTTTATGCTGCGATTTTGAGCATTAAGGAATTATCAATTCAGATGCGGAGGCACATTTTTGAGCGTTCAAATTTGGAATGCTAATTATTTATTCATTTGAAAAATATATCTATTAGATAAGGAGATATGATAAAGAGCGAAAATCTAGAAAAATTAAAAGATTTCATACGCACGTCCTCTTTCCTCAAGAATGGCGCGTTTATGACCGACCTTGACGGTACCGCTCTTGTTGAGACGCGCGGCAGAGTATTGATTCCGGATCAAATGAAAGAAGGCGTGCGCGCATTGCATGAGATCGGAAGGCCGGTGATTATAAACACTTTGCGTTTTCCGCTCTCCGTAATGAGAACAGTCGGTCTTGACTGGTATGACATCGCAAATGCGCCCATTCCCACTGTCCTCCTCAATGGCGCAATTCTCGGGCATATTACCCGCGCTAAAATCGGCATACTTGAATACGAAGAGCTCGCTGCGTTTCCGCTTGCCGAAGCTGAGATCGATAAAGCGATCGATACCATCGAGCCTATGGTGCAAGGCGGCCTCGATGATCTTGCCGTGTTTTATTATCCCCGCGATTGGATCCGCGGGGAAAGGATCTGGGCTCCAACAAAAGCCAGGCTGCCAGCGCTTCGGGCAAAGTACATATCTTCCAGTGAAATCTTCACATGTCCCTTGGATGATCTTCGGGATATCGTGAAGCGTTCAGAGGCTTGCGCTATGTTTATCGTCATCAGAGAATCAGACGATAAGCTGATGGCTTATCAACATACATCAAAGAAAGGATTTTATACGTCGGCAGGCGTTGACAAGCTCTCTGGAGCAGAGACTATTGCCAAGAAGCTTAATATATCGTTAACTGATTCAATCGGAGCGGGCGATGCAGAATTCGACAATTTTCTCTCTCTTATAGGATTCTCGCTTTGTGTAGGAAATTCAAATCTTCCCTTTAATGGAAAATATGGCTCCATGCGGCTACAAAGCTCGATAGAATTGGGGGAAATTCTCATAGAAAGTATGCGAGCGCATTCTCAATCGCCCAACGTACAAGGACAGAATGTTTTAACCAAGAGTTCATAGTTTGCGAGTAGGTTTTTACCTGGAAATAATTTAATTGTAAAAATGGATCAGCCCATAATAAACGAAGGCACTGCGGAGGCTATTGCCGAACATCATTACGGCAAAAAGCCAAAGAAAACCACTAAGCTTGGCGGTGGACTTTCTAATTTCGTATATGAAGTTGAGATGGAAAATAAGGAGAAGTTCATCATCCGCCTCTCTGACGTTGCTCCCAAAATAAGCATTTTTCTCAAAGAGCAATGGGCTGTTTCCCAGGCGCGCGAGCGCGGCGTTCCTGCTCCTGAAATTCTCGAAGTCGGAAACGAAATCGTGCCAAATCCGTATATGATAATTCGCAAAGTGGAGGGCATTACCGCTGACGAGCATCCGGACCGCATGAAAATAATTAAGGAAATGGGCAAATATGCAGCAGTGATCAATACCATTCCAACCACAAGCTTCGGTCATGTCTTCGATTGGTCGAACAATACTCTTTCGAAGAAAGAGACCTGGAAGGATTTTCTGGAAAAAGAAATAAATATAAGCGATCGAATGAGCATTTTTGAAAAAAATGAAATTTTTACAAAAGAGAATTTCAAAAAACTTAAAGCTGCCGTCAAGGATATGGAAACATGGGACAAAAGCCCGACTCTTAATC
>DAIPMQ010000018.1:900-12030 GCA_036768625.1 Parcubacteria group bacterium | reverse complement strand
CTTTTCCTTGTTCGTTGTAATAAACAGTTTCCATAGTTTTTAGCCTTTTACTTCAACAAGCGTCCCTCGTCTGCCAGGAACCGCTCCTTTTATATATATCAGATTGTTTTCTGTATCGATCTTTACCACTTTGAGATTCGGTACCGTAACGCGATCAGACCCCATTCGGCCGGCCATTCTCATTCCTTTGATGACTTTTTGCCAGCCAGCCGTGCCGATCGAACCAGGTGCGCGCTCGCTGTGCTTTTGGCCGTGAGTGCGGGGACCCCCATGGAAGCCATGGCGCTTCACTACTCCTTGAAACCCCTTTCCTTTTGAAATTGCAGAAACGCTTACTATATCACCTTCAGCAAAGGTTGTAGGCTCGATCAAATCACCGACATTAAACGTTCCGTCAGCCTTAAATTCGCGGAGGTAGCGGAAATTGCCGAGATCTTTCCATGCCCCAAGCTGTGCCTTTCCGATATTCTTGGCATTTCTCTCGCCAAAACCCACCTGCACGGATGAATATCCATCCTTTTCAGGAGTTTTGACCTGAGTTACGACGATCTTGCCGGTCTGTAGAGCTGTGACTGGATGCACCTCACCCTTATCATCAAAGATTTGGGACATATTCAGTTTTGTTCCCAAAAGGAATTTCATTGTTGTCTATGGAGGAAGCGGACCGGTCCGGAGCAAATGCCCTGCGGAATCCGTTCATTCCTTTAATTAGCGTCCCAAGTAACTTACCAAAGGATCGATTTTTATGCAAGTTTCTAAATATAGAACCCGTGTCAAAGATGCCCTTTGACACGGGTTCTGCTACTTGAAAATATTTTTATTTTATGTTTTTATATTAATGGAGCATCCAATGAAAAGAAACGTCACGAAAGGGACTCCTCCAGGAGTTGCCTACGTATCAAAAGAGCAATTAACGGCATTCCTCCGGCAAGAGGTGGAGGACTACGCAACAGATAATCCGAACCAGACGGTCCACAAGGACACCATTAAGATGTTTAGCAAGCTCGTATGCCCCGGCACCGGGGTAAAAGGATATTGCACTTTCAAAGTCTCAGCTCACTGAAAGCGAACTCAGACAAGTTTGAAGTATACGAATACCACCGGCCCCGAGGCCGGTGGTATTTTCGTTTGTTTACATTATTTTGACATCAACATTGACTCCCGAAGGCAAGCTCAAATTCGTCAATGACTCCATGATCTTTGGAGTTGGATTAATGATATCGATGAGTCTCTTGTGAACCCTCATCTCGAACTGCTCTCGCGCATTCTTGTAGACGAACGACGCGCGGTTCACAGTGTATTTCTTGATCTCAGTCGGAAGAGGAATGGGGCCCAATACCTTCGCATCATGGCGAAGAGCCGTGTCCATGATCTGCTTCACGGATACGTCGAGTATTTTATACTCATAAGCGCGCACTCTTATGCGGAGGCGAGAAGTGACCGCTTCCTTCGGAGCTGCTTTTTCTTTTTTTACTTTTTTTGTTGTAGTTGCTTTCTCAGCCATGAAACTGGATTTAAGATTTAAGAAGTAAGATCTATGAATAAATATTTTAAGAATTCAGTTTTGACGGATCTTCTTAAAATCATACACCTTACATCATACATCTTCATTATGCGACGATCTTAGTAACAACTCCTGCCCCGACAGTCTTCCCTCCTTCGCGGATAGCGAAGCGCATCTGATCTTCGAGCGCAACTGGAGCTACAAGCTTTACCTTAAACTTCGCAGTATCGCCCGGCATAACCATTTCAACTCCTTCCGCAAGCGTTACCTCTCCGGTAACATCAGTCGTGCGGATATAGAATTGGGGCTTGTAACCTGTAAAGAATGGCGTATGGCGGCCTCCTTCCTCCTTCTTCAAGATGTAGACTTCCCCTTCGAAATCGGTGTGAGGAGTAACTGTCTTTGGCTTTGCGAGCACCTGGCCGCGATCGATATCTTCTTTCTTAAGTCCTCGGAGAAGGATCCCGGCATTATCGCCAGCCCTTCCTTCATCGAGAGATTTGTTGAACATTTCAATTCCTGTAACAGTCGCTTTCTGAGTTGGCTTCAGTCCAATAAGTTCGATTTCCTCTCCGACTTTCACAATGCCGCGCTCGATGCGGCCTGTAACGACCGTACCTCGGCCTTCAATAGAAAAAATATCTTCAACCGGCATGAGAAACGGCTTCTCAACTTCACGAACCGGCGTAGGAATATATGTGTCGCAGGTATTGATAAGCTCAAGAACTTTCTGGCTCCATTCGTCAGAAGCATCCTTTGCTTCAAGAGCTTTGAGGCCCGAGCCGCGGATTACCGGCGTATTTGCACCATCGAAGTTATTATTCGTAAGAAGCTCGCGAATCTCTTCCTCCACGAGATCAATGAGTTCAGGATCTGCAACCATGTCGCATTTGTTAAGAAATACAACGATCTTAGGTACGCCGACTTGGCGCGCAAGAAGAACATGCTCTCGTGTCTGAGGCATTGCGCCGTCAGTTGCGGCTACAACCAAGATCGCGCCATCCATTTGAGCGGCACCAGTGATCATGTTTTTGATGTAGTCGGCGTGGCCCGGAGCGTCGATGTGAGCGTAGTGGCGCACGGGGGTCCAGTACTCTGAGTGGTGAAGTGCAATGGTGATTCCACGAGCTTTTTCCTCAGGGGCGTTGTCGATATTATCGATATTCTCGACGCGCGCGCCATATCCCTTGTCCTTGTTCATGTCCAAGGTATGCAGAATAGACGCTGTCAAAGTTGTCTTTCCGTGGTCAACGTGACCAATGGTGCCGATGTTTACATGCGGTTTCGAACGATCAAATACATCTGCCATAAATTTGGTAATTTCCGAAGCTAAGCTCGCGAGAGCTGAAGCTTAACCCCGGAAACTAATGAATAGTATTAATAAATTTTAATAAAAAACGTGTTTGTAAGGCCCGAAAAAAAATGCGTGCACATATACAAAAACAGCGAAAAACGCGTACGCTCCATATTAAACAAGCACCTCGCAATAGTCAAGTGAAAAAGATGGATAAAAACCCTTCTTTATTGGTTTATTGACACCAAACATAGAAGACCCGACATGTTTTGCGCATGTCGGGTCCATTTTCGAGGTCAGTAACTTCCTAGCCCCGCCATCCCTTTGAATTTTTCCACAGCATTGCACGCTCTTACACCGTTGGCTGCAATGACCGCCAAAGCTACTAAAATAACTGCGCCTGCACAATAATACATAAGTTGATCCTCCTTGTTTATTGTACCATCTATTTTTAAATTTACAATCTCTGCAGGAAAGGTTTTTTAATCCTTCATCAACATTCCTTCCAAACAAAAAACCAGCACAAGCTGGTTTATTTGAGAGAGCCCGATTTTATTTCCTGGACTCAGTGATTGTCTTCTCCACATTTGGAGGAACAACCTCGTAATGATCGAATTCCATGGGAGCATTCCCGCGCCCCTCGGTCATGGAGCGTAATTGCGTGGTATAGCCGAACATTTCCGAAAGAGGCACTTTCGCTCGAATAACCTTGATACCCCCCGGCCTATCCTCGAATCCTTCAATAAGGCCGCGTTTGGAAGAAAGGCTGCCAGTAACATCTCCCATGAATTTCTCAGGAACCATAACCTCCACTTTCATGATTGGCTCAAGAATAACCGGTTTCGCGCGCTTTGCAGCGTCTTGGAAAGCTTGTGATCCTGCAATTTTGTAGGCTATTTCAGATGAGTCAACATCATGATACGAACCATAGGTAAGTTCGCAGGAAACATTCACCATCGGGAAGCCTGCTACAATGCCGCGCTCCATTGCTTCATGAACTCCTTTTTCGACTGCTGGAATGAATTCTGCCGGAATAACGCCTCCCTTGATGGAGTCGATGAATTCAAAATCGTCATAGCGCTTGGTGTTTTTTGGAATTTTTGCACCCTCCTCCAATGGCTTCATAGGGCGGAGCGTGAGCTTCACGTGTCCGTACTGGCCTTTGCCTCCTGTTTGCTTGATATATTTATGCTCAGCCTCCGCTTCGGCAAGAATTGTTTCGCGATAGGCGACCTGCGGCTGGCCCATGTTCGTTTCAACAGAAAACTCGCGCTTCATGCGGTCGACCATAATATCCAGATGTAGCTCGCCCATGCCTGAGATAATTGTTTCGCCTGTATCAGGATTTGATGAAATTTTAAATGTAGGATCTTCGTCGGAAAGCTTCTTGAGCGCAATGCCGAGCTTTTCCTGGTCTGCTTTCGTCTTCGGCTCAATGCGCATTGAAACGACCGGCTCGACGAATTTGATCGGATCGAGAATGATCGGATTCTTTTCATCGGAGAAGGTGTGCGAAGTTTTTGCAGACTTCAAACCGACAGCGGCGGCGATCTCTCCAGAGAACACCTTGGTCACTTCTTCGCGCTTGTCTGCTTGCAGGCGAACCATCCGTCCCAACCGCTCTCTCTCGCCTGTGGTTGCATTATAAATATACGTGCCTGCTTCGATCGTGCCTGAATACACGCGGAAGAATGTCAGCTGCCCGACGAAGGGATCAGTCTGTAATTTGAATGCAAGCGCCGCAAACGGCTCTTCATCAGAAGCATGGCGCTCGATATCATCACCTGTGCGCGGATCAATGCCATGGACAGGTGGAATGTCGAGAGGAGAAGGAAGGTAATCGACAACAGCATCCAAGACGAGTTGAACGCCTTTGTTCTTCAAAGCCGATCCTGCATAGACCGGGATTATTTTCACTGCAAGAGTGGCTTTGCGAAGCGTTTTTTGGAGATCTTCCATCGAAGCCTCCTTGCCTTCGAGAAAGGCTTCCATAAGCGCATCATCTTCTGAAACTATCTTCTCGATAAGCTCGGCGCGATATTTGGTAGCTTCTTCCATATATTCGGCAGGAATTTCTTCTTCGCGGATCGTATTGCCCATCGTGCCTTCAAAGTAAAAAGCTTTCATTTTCAACAGATCGATGACCCCGTTGAAATTGTCCTCCAGGCCCATGGGAATCTGCATCCGAATTGCATTCTTGTTGAGACGGTCAAGAATCGACTGGAACGAGCGGTCGAAGGATGCGCCGGTACGGTCGAGCTTGTTAATGAAGCAGATTCGGGGAACGTTTCCATCATCAGCATAGCGCCAATTGGTCTCTGATTGAGGCTCGACTCCTGCAACGCCGTCGAACACAACAACTGCGCCGTCGAGCACCCGAAGGCTGCGCTTCACTTCAGCAGTAAAATCGATATGCCCAGGAGTATCTATAATATTGAATCGAACCATATTGGATTTGTCTGGGCCCATGTAGGTTGGGTTCCAGAAGCATGTGATTGCTGCCGCGGTTATGGTAATACCACGCTCTCGCTCCTGCTCCATCCAGTCTGTTACGGTATTGCCTTCGTGCACTTCTCCTATTTTGTGGCTCTCACCCGTATAGTAAAGGATGCGCTCGGATGTTGTAGTCTTTCCGGCATCGATATGCGCGATGATTCCGAAATTACGGACTTTTTCTAACGGATAGTCTCGATTCATAGATATGATTGCTTGATAAAATTTAAATTCAAACCCTCAATAAAATCAGCAAGCAAAAAAAACTTGCCTCAGAGTTTTTGGTGCTATGACTATATATGAAGAGGGATAAATAATCAATAATGATTTTCAAGCTATTTCAGCAATATTATTATCTTTTTAAAGCACTCTTCCTGAAATCTATTTTGCGTGTCAGACTCTGCTATAAACAGCCTTACGGATGAGTATGGTGCTAATCTTAAATAAGAGGATTTTTACATGAACACTTTCGCATCTGCACCGGTGCAATTAGAGCTTACGCTCGTTACGCCGCCTCTCCCACGCGACCCCAATCAACACGAGTTCGAATTCGAACCCGAATAACCATAGCCTCGCACGAACATCTTTTCGCGCGAGGCTATTTTTATGCATTCCTAACTATGTCTCGCAAATGCGTTCCACTCATTCTTCGCGTCTATTCCTTCAAGACGCTCGAGCGAAGGTTCCTAATTTAAAAATATTACAGAGCAAAATTTAGCAAAAAGCTCCGAGGATTTTCATCGGAGTTCTAGGCGGCAGCGAGCAGCGCGCGACCAAAGTGTATGAATAATACTCTGCGGAAGCATCCGGAGCGGCCTACCAGGCGAAGTGAGCGAAGGCCTTATTAGCCTCAGCCATTTTATGCGTTGTCTCCCTTTTCTTTACAGCCTCACCTTCGTTCTTCACTGCAAGGAGTATTTCCTCGGCGAGTTTTTCAGCCATCGGCTTGCCTTTCTTATTGCGTGCCGCATCCACTATCCATTTCATTGATAAGTAGGAGCGACGTTCTGCTCGGACTTCACGAGGAATCTGGTAGTTTGCGCCTCCGACTCGGCGCGAGCGGACTTCCATCGAAGGACCAGTATTCTTGAAGGCATTGTCAAGAATCTCAAGAGGATCTTCCACCTTCTCGCGTTCTTTTATAATATCGAGAGCTCCATAGACGATCTTGCGGGCCGCATTTTTCTTGCCCTCTTCCATCGTGTAATTTATGAATTTTGAAACCTTTACGGAGTTGTAGACCGCATCAGGCGCCAAAGGCTTTTTTGCTTTTTGTTTTCTGCGCATAGTTATTTTCTCAAATCAATCTCGAATTTCATTATTTTTTCTTAGCAGGACCGCCTTTATTCTTCTTTGCGCCATAGCGGCTTCTTCCTTGTCGCCTTGTTTCTACGCCCGAAGCATCAAGGACGCCGCGGACAATTGTGTAGCGAAGTCCGACATCTTTAACCTTCCCTCCTCGCAGCACAACAACAGAGTGTTCTTGAAGATTGTGGCCGATCCCGGGAATATATGCAGTTACTTCTTGGCCATTTGTAAGGCGCACCCTCGCGATCTTCCTGATAGCCGAGTTTGGTTTTTTCGGAGTCTTCGTAGTTACCTTTGTGCATACGCCGCGCTTGAATGGCGATGCGAACAGCACGGGCCTGTTCTGGATAGTATTAAAACCGCGGCGAAGAGCGATCGAACGCGGCTTGCGTGCGACCTTCTTCCTGTTTTTCTTAATAAGCTGGTTTATAGTAGACATAATTACAAAAAATTGCCATTGAGAGCAGTGCCGAATACTTTACTATGCAGCCGTAAAATTTGCAAGACGATAGCCTTAAGAGCTACGACATTCCTGTAAAGAGAGTAAAAAGCCAGCTTATCACTGCAAACAAAAGGCCGGAACCGAAGTACGCGAGCATGAGCACAAGTATAAATCCGAATCTCTCATATTTTTGCATTGCCAAATGAAGGCGATATGGAAGAAAAGCATAGAGAATCTTGGAACCATCCAGAGGCGGCACAGGAATCAGATTAAAGACGGCAAGAGCAAGATTGACGCTTATTATCAATGAAAGAATGCTTAAAGAAGCTCCATTTAATAGATTGCCTGCCATCATGCCCCGTAATGCAAGGCTGCCGATAAGGACAATAAATATATTGGAGCCAGGTCCTGCAAGGGCAACCTTGAGCTCGCCCCATCTTTGATCGCGGAGGTTAAAAGGATTGTAAGGCACCGGTTTTGCCCAACCAAACACAAAGCCAGTCGTGAAGTAAAGTATGAGGGGCAGAATAATCGAGCCAAAAAGGTCAATATGCCGCAGCGGATTAAGAGTTAAGCGTCCCTGGTACTTAGCGGTCTGATCTCCAAGGAGGTATGCCGCATACCCATGAGAGACTTCGTGGATCACCACCGACATGAGAAAAACTCCAATCGTAAATAGAAAAGAAATGGGATCTGTTTGCATATTTTGATGATTATGATAGCATACCTCTTACATTAAATACTGAAATTACATGGCAAAAGTCTGTCCAATAAACAACAAAGGTTCAATAATGGGAGGCGGCTACTCCAACCGCACTCGCGCAACCAAATTCAATCCAACTGGGATGAATCGCAAATACCCAAATCTTCAGAAAAAGAGAATATACATTCCTGAACTCAAAAAGTACATGGTCCTCACGCTTTCCACCAAGGCACTCAAGACAATACAGAAGAATGGCGCGTTTTCCACTCTCAAGAAAGCAAAGCTTATTTAAGATTCCTTAAATATAGATATGGCGCGTTGGTTAATGCTCACCTCATCGAAATTCCCGAAAGGGAATTTTTTGCTACAATTAAAAAATGACAGATATTGAGCGACTTATAGAATTTGTTAAGTTCACCAATGAATTCCGCAAAATTGAACGCAAAATCTATGCAACAGGCCATCCTCACCCGGAAAATGATTCCGAACACAGTTTCCAGCTTGCGCTTGTAGCATGGTACATCATTGATTCGAAGAAGCTCATGCTCGATATCTCTGCAACTATCCGATATGCACTAGCGCACGATCTAGTTGAAATATACGCCGGCGATACTTTCATTTATACGAAAGATCTGGCCGAAAAGGAATCTAAAAAGGAGCGGGAAGAAAAGGCTGCCATAAGGATACGGAATGAATTTCCGGAATTCCCGGAGCTGCATAATCTAATTGATGACTATGAGGAAAAATCTGACCCGGAAAGCAGATTCATATATGCATTAGATAAGATATTGCCGGTGATTACCATATATCTTGACGGCGGCAAAGGCTGGCATGAATGGCACGTGCCTCTCGAGGGGTTACTTGAGAGTAAAACTTCGAAAGTCGCACTCTCTCCGGAAATTGAAAAATATTTCCATGAGCTTGTTGAAATTCTCAAAAAAGACGAAGAAAAACTGTTCCCGAAGCTACAATAGGCTATTCCTTCGTTACTGTCGTCCCATCGCTTTTATATACAATTGTTCCCTCGTTTTCAGTCATGTCGATCTCGGCGCCGACCGCATTCAAGTGAGCAATCGCTTCCGGAGACGGATGCCCGTAGGTATTTTTTATTCCGACTGAAATCACTGCAAATTGCGGATGTACTGCTGCTGCATATTCGGGCGATGTCGAGAATTTCGAACCGTGATGCCCGACTTTAAGCACCGTGCTTTGAAGCTTTGAGCTATCTAAAGAAATAAGATAATCTTCAATATCCTGAGGAGAATCGCCCGTAAAAAGGAACGAGGTGGTTCCATATTGGAGCTTCGCGACAATAGATGCTTCGTTGGTCTCTGCGGCCGCCATATTCCGGTCGGGAAAAAGAATAGAGAGCTTCGCTCCGCCGCCTAGATTAATCACCATTCCTCTGCGGGCGATTATATGTTGGACCCCCCGCTTTTCTATGTCCTGAATGAGCAAGCTATCAACAGTCGTACTGGAATAGACGCCCGGCTCTATAAATCTACCTACTTGATATCTATCGACCACCAGCGAAAGGCCGCCTATGTGATCCGCATCGGGATGCGTTTCCATCACAATTTCAAGGGAATGATCGTAAAACAGCATTTATTGCCCGAGGCGGCGAAGGACTTCGCGCGTTCGTCCGCCGTCAATGAGCACTTGGTTCCCTGTCGGACTCTCAATATATATGGAATCTCCCTGGCCAATGTCGAGCACTGCAACTTTGAGCATCCCATGCCGATCTTCGCGGATTGCCGCGTACCAAATAAGGCCGTTTGCAATAACGAGCAACAGAACGATTGAGGCCAGAATTTTTTGTCTGCTCATACATTCAGTATATAAGAAATGCGGCCCGCGTATCACGGGCCGCCGAAAGTATCGCACTTAAGTCTGTACTGCTTTGATGATCGGGATTCTCTCATCGAGAATTCGCCGCATGAGTTCCCGCGGCGAGTTGAACTTGGTCGTATTGAGAAAGCTGATCAAATCAAGTCTTTCTCTTTCTGCGAGCTCGCAATCCCTTTCATATTGAGTATCGTGATTTGTTGCCATACGCCTCCCAAATTACCATACTCTGAGGCCCACATTCATGCAAACGACAAAATATCGGAGCATGCTATATTAAACATGCACTTAATTTAAAACATATGAAAAAATACGAAGAAAAAAAGTTTGAGATTCCAACAGATTTGAAAGGTGTTTCGCAAAAAACCATGGAGGAGCATCTGAAGCTCTATTCAGGATACGTCAAAAATTCCAATCTCATTTTAGACAAGATCGGCGAGCTCATGGCAGACCATGAAGCGAACGCGTTCGTTTTGGGCGAACTTCAGCGACGCTTCGCGTTTGAGTTCTGCGGCATGCGCAATCATGAGTATTATTTTTCCTCCTTTGAAGGTGGCCCAAAACCCCTCACGAAAGGTACGGCACTCAAAGCTCAGATCGAGAAGCAAGCGCCCTCATTTGACATCTGGCTCCAAGGCTTCAAGTTCATTGCAACCACCCGCGGCGTCGGCTGGGCAATCATGGGATGGGATACGGCGACCCAGCAACTCACCCATAGCTGGGTTGACGAGCAGCATGTGGGCCACCTGACCGGCCTTCAGCCAGTTTTGATGCTCGACATGTGGGAACACTCATACATTGCCGATTACCAGCCAAGCGGCAAGAAACAGTATATTGAAGATTTTTTCGCTAATCTCAACTGGGAAATAATCGAGAAGAATTTCGCGGAAGCAGCGAAATAATCATTGGGCATTTCGATGTTTTATCTTCATTGAGGTGATGCTATCGTGGAGAAGGAGGCTTTTCATATGCAGGAAAATACCGAATTAAGGAATGTCTATGCAGTGTTAGGGGGCTGGATAGAGGAAAGAAATGCAGCCCCGAATGGTTATTTTGCGGGAATGATCAGTAATAAAACAGGTCTTCCAGCCCAGGAAATAACAAAGATCTTCCAAAAAAGCATTGAAATCTTTAAAGAGGTAAGAACTTGCGGGTGACTTAAAGAAGGAGTTCTAAACAGCTCCTTCTTTTCTATTCCACTATTTCATAAGCCATTCTCGTATCAATTTTTTGCATCTCCTCTTTTTTATTTGAAGCATTATGCCTCGAATGCAAGCGCCAGATAAAAGTTATGTATACTGCATACCATACGCCAAGCAGCCAAATTGGAAAACTCTTAATCAAAAAAAACTCCATACGGCACGTTGGCAAAAAAGTGAGTAATAATCAAGATATATCTAAGAAGCGCATACGACGCAAAACCTGGAATAAGCGAGAGCGGAAGGCGCAGTGCTGTTTCAAAAAGCACCCCGGCTCCGAAAAAGGCTGCAAAAACATAGAGACGCATTGATGTACGATATAAGATTTAGGATTTAAAAAAG
>DAIPMQ010000018.1:0-890 GCA_036768625.1 Parcubacteria group bacterium | reverse complement strand
GCTTTTGAAATTTTCTTACATCGCACATCTTAAATCATAAATCTTTTATGCTGAAAACTCCGCAATAATGTCTGCTTCTTCTTCTTTCGACATCGCCTTCTTGAAACGCGCCGGCTTTCCTTTTACACGTGCTTCGCACTCCGCCCATGTCGCATGCACCATCACAACTCCCTGAAGCGAGCTTACGTACGAATACGCCTTGAGCTTGCTCCGAGACTTCGATGCAGACTTATCTTTTTTCTTAGTTGCATCGAAGGAAATATTTTTAAGATCGACAGAAAAACTGGCGCGCAAGCCGGAATATAATTCGACTCTTTTTCCTTCAGCAAAGTTTGAAGCTATTTCATCAACGCGCTCGTTGCCGGGAATACCGACATGGCCGCCGACATATTCCCAGGCCACGCCATGAGCGCATGAGTCCACGACTTCAATCAAATCTTTCCAGAGGTCCTGGTTGAGCACTTCCTTCTTTTCTTTCGTCACCCAGCCGCGAGCCTTCCATCCATGTGACCATTTCGTCACTCCATTAATGACGTACGACGAGTCGGTTAAAATTTTGATCGGCATTTCCTTTTGCGAACATGCATATGTAAGCGCCTCAAGCGCACCGCGGAGTTCCATTCTGTTGTTGGTCGTATGTTTTTCGCTTCCGCCAAGCTCTTTAACTTTTTCTTCGATAGAAATGATCGCCCCCCATCCGCCCGGACCCGGGTTGCCTTTCGATGCGCCGTCAGTGAAGATGATGATTTCTTTCATATGAAAAGTATAGCTTTGAAATTTAAAATAAGAAAATAAAAAACCCAGGCTTTGCATATAATGCATTACCTGGGTTTAAAATCGAGGAATCGAGGAATCGAGGAATCGAGGAATCGAGGAATCGAGGAATCGAG
>DAIPMQ010000017.1:11114-12206 GCA_036768625.1 Parcubacteria group bacterium | reverse complement strand
GCCAATATCTTTCGCAAAATGATTGAATGTACCAGAAGGAACAACGCCAAGCCGCAGCGGAAGCTTCAACCGGACAATCGCAGAAGCTACCGAGGAAACGGTTCCATCTCCTCCGACAGCAATGATTGTCGCTACCCCGTGCTCCGATGCAGTCTTTACTGCTTCATCAATATTTTCCGATTTTTCAAAAGGAATAAGAAAAACAGCTTCGCCATAACGCTCAACTATGCGTTTTATTTCTTCTTCTTTCTGGCCTCCACCCGAATGCGGATTGAATAGTACAGCGGTTCTAATCATTTCTTAATTTTATGAACATTCTATATTAATAGTATAGTAGTATGGCATATTGATACGCATCACGCACAATGGATACCCAACTCTTTTTTCTTCTCAATAGCTTTGCCGGTCAGAATCCTGCGCTCGACTTTTTTATTGTTTTTCTGGCCAAATATCTTGCTTATATTTTAATCGCTCTGCTTTTTGTATGGCTTGTATTTTCAGAGTATTTGAGGAAGGACAAGATAGTGATCGGCAGCTCTGCCTTAATTTCAGGATGGATATCGCGGTATGGCTTCGGCACGCCGCTTCGTTACCTATGGCATCGTCCGCGGCCTTTGGATGCACTCCATGTCCATCAATTGCTCGTCGAGCATTCATATTCCTTTCCTTCAGGGCATGCTACCTTTTTGTTTGGACTTTCTTCGCTTCTCTATTTATATAATAAGAAAATAGGCATAGTAAGCTTTGTTGCGACGCTTCTTATCACCGTTGCCAGGGTGGCTGCCGGAGTGCATTATCCATCAGACATTTTTGCAGGAATGATCTTTGGAATGATAAGCGCCTGGATCACCTTCAGATATGTCGCCCCTCTCTTGAAAAGGCATATGGTATATAAGATCCAGTGGCTCTGAATTTATTCCGCTTCTGCGGCTTTTTTAAAAATGTAGTAAAATACTCAGACAATGATACTCGCTACCCACGCTATTGCCGGAGCGGCAGTTGCCCAATTATTTCCCCAGCACCCGGTTTTTGCTTTTGCTGCAGGCTTTGCAAGCCATCTTGCTCTGGATTCAATTCCGCATTGGGATTATA
>DAIPMQ010000017.1:0-11104 GCA_036768625.1 Parcubacteria group bacterium | reverse complement strand
GGATTATAAAGTCCTCTCGGTTGAAAAAGACAAAAATGAGCCTTTGAATACCGACATGGTCATGGGGAAAAAATTTATTTTCGATGCTTTGCGAATTGGAACGGACGCGCTCGCAGGGCTTATGCTTTCAATTTTCGTTTTTTTTTACTTTTTCCATAATGTTCCATTAAGCATCACACTCATTGGCGCGATTGCAGGCATGCTGCCCGACCCGCTTCAGTTCGTATACTGGAAGACTCGGAGTCCCTTCCTTTTGCCCCTGCAGAAATTTCATATCTGGATCCATAGCAAAACTAGTCTCAAAGCATCCCCAGCTTTGGGATTATCGCTTCAATTTCTTATTATCGTAGCTGTGGTTTCTATTGTTATGCTGATGCGGCGCTCTCTATAAAAAACACCCTTTCGGGTGCTTTTTATTCCTTAATTTGCCGGCTTGGCCTCCCATTTCATAAGAAAATCTTTTTCCCATACGTCTGCCATTTCTTTGTTCTTCATTGACTCCTCCATCATCGATTTAACCTTCATATGCTCTGGGTCAGTCGCAGCCATTACATGGTCCCCAGCTATCTTCATCATTTCTTTCGGGGTTTCAGTAGTGAATTCCGTATCGCAGACTCCGCCCATATCCCGGCATGTCATTGTTTTCATATGTGAATAATTATTTTAATAAGAAATCAATAGTAACACAGATTTGAAATGTTTTAGGAGTACTAAAAAATCGCCATTCGGCGATTTTTCATTCTTAGTGCGAACGGCTACCTATTTATTTTTTAATGAAGCCAACCAAAGAGAGAATGAATAAGATGACCCAAGAAACCTGAATTCTCGTTCACGCTTGTTGAAGCATTCAAGCTCGCCGAGTCGCTGTCTGAAGTAGAACTTGTATTTTCCTTAGAATTGTCATTTTTACCGAACATACGGCCAAAGAAATTCTTGAGACGGCCCATAAGACCCTCTCCTCCGTTTGGAGTGGTGGTTCCTTTCCTAAAGTCATCGCCGCGCCCATTTACGCTTCCTACGCCAAGAATGATCCGGGCAGCATAAATAGTATTGGTCGATGTGGCCAATCTTCCTTGAACCACGACCATTGATCCTGCTTTGATGTCAGCCAACGTGCCAGTTGTCGATGCGCGATGGTATTCAGTGGAGGAAGAGACATTGACTGTGAAAGTGGTCGTCGCATTCCGCGTGCGCATCGCGAGAATAAACGAGGAGGAATCTACCTCTGTGACAAGACCGAAAAATCCCTGTTTTCCCGGAGGCATCATATTCATTGTTGATGTCCCATGCATAAAAGGAGGCAATTTCCCTTGCGGGCGTGAACTTGTGCCATTTCTGCCGTCAAAGGGAGGCCTACCGTTTTGGAAGCCCATGCTTGAAGACCCGGTATTCTGAATATTCATTCCATCCCTTCCCATTTCGACGTTTGTTGAACTATTCTGCTCTGCTCCGATTGTCCTCGGCCCAGGATTGAAAGGGTTGATTTGCGCATAAGCAAATCCTGCCCAGCTCATCATAATTGCAAGGAGCGCCGCTCCGAATAAAGACTTATTTGTGCTGATATGCATAAAGTGTATTATTAATTTGTATCTCTGTTCCCTTCCCTTATTTTAGCTTAAAACTGAACTTTAAGGTTAAAAGTTATCCTCATGCAGCGAATTTTTGATAAAACAATTTATGAATAAGAAAATTTTTACATCGTATCAGATACTGATCTTCTCACTTTTCATTTTTTGCATTGCAACTGGCTTATGGTTTTTCCAGGAACTTTCGCGCTCTTACCATAATGGAATGCTCCCTCGCCATTCGAAGCATTACATAATTACCCCGAATGTGATAATTCCCGATATTCAGCCGTGGATGACCTTTGAATATATAAACAAGGTTTTTAAGCTGCCTCCGGAATATCTGCGCGGAAAAATGAGCATCCAAGATGCTTCTTATCCCCGCATGACTCTCATGGGCTATGCCAAGCGCCATCAGCTGAATGCTGCTCAGTTCGTGAATTCAGTCAAGGATGCAGTAATTAAATACAAAGTTCTATAATATATGGATTTTCTTTTTCAGACTTTTCTTCCATATCTGCTGCTTTATAAATACGCCGCGCTTTTTACTGTCACTTTTTTGGGAGCGCTTGCATTGCCTATACCGTCAGCGGCGAGCCTCATGGCTGCTTCGGCATTCGCAAGCCAGGGATATTTCAGCCTTCCTGAAGTGATTCTGGTTGCAGTCTTAGGAAATATCGCAGGTGACAATCTCGGGTATTGGATCGCCCGCCTCTATGGAAAGCAGGTGCTCGAACGGATCGGTTTTAAAAGAGTTCTTAACTCCTCAATATTCAGAATCGTCGAAGGGCGCGTCACAGAGCGCCCTGCTCTCTTCATTTTTTTCAGCCGGTTTGAAGTAATCGCGACACTTTCGGTGAACCTCATAGCGGGATTAACCAAGCTTTCATATGCGCGCTACCTTGCCTGCGAGGTGATCGGCGAGATAGCCCAAGTCCTTGCATATGCCTCAATCGGCTATTTCTTCGGCGATAATTGGCAAGAAGCGACAACGCTTATCGGGAAGCTTTCGCTTCTCGCATTTGCAGTCGCTGCGCTTTTCGTCGGACTCTTATGGAAGAAGATCATGCTCAAAATTTCAAAGCTGAAATCGCCTCCTCAGAATACTGACATATAATTTTTTTAACTCAAATTAGCTTTCCCTCTTTCCATGAAGGAGCATTCCGACTGCCCGTTCCATTGACATAAGTTTCTCCTTCTATAAAGAAATTAACACATTAATGTATATGTGTCAAAAATGCGCACCGTCTCGAGCTCGAACTTCGGTTGAGCACGTTTGCTTGTTCCATTTGGTAAGTTTTCAGAAACCTGAACGACGCCGCCTGAGCGCACCAAAAGTGGAAACTTTTTTAAATCTCAACGATGAGGACACCCTGCCCAACAGCAAGGCCTGCGCATTCCACTCTTAAGTTTCGAGAGTGCCTTTCCAATGCGAATACTTCTCGTTTCCACTTTTTTGCCCGATATAACCCAGCAAATCCACTCATTGCGGGCAAGTGGTGTAATATCTTCCCACATTGCTCGCGCTGCAGGGGAAGCGGTCAGAGCCTTTCGTAAATCAGCCGGTATTTTGTGTACCACGCCAGAAGCAATTCCTTTCATAACCACATTTTACCATACATACTCGTCTCGGACGGCGCCAAAATGAAGCATTCTCATGGAATGCTCAAATCTTCCACAAAAAAACCGCGGCATTAATTGCCGCAGCTTTTCTTAATTTAATTCAAGCTTTAGTGACTTACAGTTGTTGAAGCCGAAGCATTTGCAGAGGTCTTTACATTCAACGCCTTGAGGCCCTGAATAATGCTCTTTGCGTCCTGCCGTGCTGCTGTGAGATCATGAGTTGCAGTCTTAATATTTGCGCGAGATGCTTTCAAGGCCGCTATATTTGCATCCAATTGTGTCTTGTTGCCCTGATCAGGCGTTAAGGAGGCAATCCCGCTCTGAGCCGTCGAAGCCTGAGTCTTTGCATCTGCAATTTTTGCATTAAGATCAGTTAGTGAAGCCTGCAGAGCTGTGACATTCTTTCCAGCAGTCTGGTCTGCGGTGATGCGAGCCTGAAGCTTTGCGCTGATTGCAGTCATCATATCCACAATCGTATCAACTCGGTCGGCAGAGGCTGCTATATATCCTTGTGGAATAACCAGAGCATAGATGCGAAATGAACCATAAATGGATTTGCTATCGGTTTGAGCAGTTGTTACATCCGTATCAGCATCAATCTTTGCTTTCAAAGAAGTGAGCCCTGAAATATTGGTCTGAACTTCATTTGAAATACTGGTCTTCTCAGTCGAGGAGACATTCTTCAATGCCTGAATCCTACTATTGAGTTTATTGAGATCGGTAATTCGAGCCGAAATTGCCGTATCGCTTGTAGCGATTATCTTGGCGAGCCGGGCTGCCGCATTAGCCTGAGCTTTAACTCCTATCGTAGTGGAAGCGCTTGCTCCAACAGTCTGAGCACTGACTGGTAAAACTGCGAATCCTGCCAACATTAATGCCCCGAGAGTGAGAGAGGCTACTGAGGCGGTAATTTTTTTATTAATCATGATATTTAATATTTATAATGTATTCTCTACATTCTATTTAACGAAGAGTTAGCTGAAACGTCACCATTATTGGTTTGGATTACTCAATCCCTTATCTGCCCCAGCACTGTCAGAATTAAGCCCACTCATTTGTGCATCGACATTACTCATATCCTGATTAAGGACCACATCGGAGCTGTTTGCACTTGAGACTGAAGCTGTATTATTTGCTGAAGTATTTTGCGTTGCAGTTTGCGTGGCGCTGCTTTGATCGGGAGTTTGGGAGGTGCCGCCATAGGTTGTATTATCTGCTGTCGGCTGGGAACTCGAGTGCATGCTTGCGTACCACCAGCCGCCGAGGCCTATCACTATTACAGCGACGACTATTCCTATAATGCTATTTTTTGACATGTTTTGATGAATAATTTAATAAAATAATTCTTACACTGCATGCATGTATTATAACCTAGTTACGGCAATCTTATAAGCCTTGTTTAATACCACGCAATAATTTATTGCGTTTCATTGTATTTAGGAAGTGCCTTGGTGATCTCGGAAATAGTCCCATCAGTATCTTCAACTTCGATAACAAGCTTTTGGTAGCTTTCATCCTTGAGCGCAATAATGATAGTCTTTTCAGGCCGATGAACGTCCCAAAAAACCCATTCTTTATGGTGGTAAAAAGTACCCGCAGTTATGACTCCGGGTATTTGTGTACCAGGAAGCCTGAGCCCATGCCACCAACCCTTAGCAATTTCAGGATCATACTTCACGCTTGTTATATGTTTATGTGGAATTATGAGGTAACTCTTGAGCGCCCAAAGCTTATCTGTACCTTCTACATTAATAATAAGATTATCGTTTTGTATTTGAAGAGTGGTCATATTGAGACAGTCTTTCGTTTTTCTTTAGATAATGCTTGAACCATATGTTATAAAATCATTTTTTACCGATTTTCCCATTCCTTTTCTTGCCGCACGAGCTCAGTCTCTGCTTTTTCAGGATGTGCCATTGCTTCGAGAACTGCTTTTTCCATGCGTATTCCTTGCGAACCTTTAAGAAGTACTATGTCTCCGGCTTGGAGAAAAATCTCAAGCTGCTTCCCTGCCTCCTGCGAATTTTCGAATTGGAAAATGCTATTCTCATCCATTCCGGCATCGAGCGCTCCTTCAACGATATCGCGCGAACGGACGCCGACTGTCATAAGGATGCTTGCAACTCGCGCAACATGCAAGCCGGCTTTGCGATGCTCATCGATAGAGTATTTGCCGAGTTCGAGCATATCGCCTAAAACGGCATATTTCTTGCCTTCGTTTTTTATCCGTTCAAGCGTATCAAGAGCCTCATGAAGCGCCACTGGCGAAGAATTGTAGGTATCATCAATAAGCGTAGAATTTTTAATTCCTTCAATAATATGCATTCTGCCTTGCGGCCCCCTATGCTTCCCCATGCGCTCGGCCATTTCTATCATATTTAATCCCAAAACAGTGCCCACTGACATCGCTCCAAGCATGGGGTAAATGTGCTGGCGACCAAGCGAGCCATATATATGCACCGGCACGCTATTGCCGAGATAATCCGCGCGAAATGTCGTGCCCCGGGGCACATCAAAACCCTCGCTCTCATCGTAAGCAATCTGCTCGTATGAGCTCAGCATATCAGCGCCAGCCGTGAATCCATACGAAATTACCTTATTGTCCGGCGCAAATTCCCGAAAGCTCATAACATCTTCGTCATCAATATTGAGTATGAGCGTCCCGTCGCGCTTCAATGCTTCCGCAAGGTAAGCTTTCTCCCGCTTCACGCTGTCCGGAGAACTGAAGAATTCGACGTGGACGGGAACTTCGGAAAGTCGCGTAATAACGACAATATCGGGCTTAAGCCACTTTGTGACATTTTCAATATCGCCCGGACGATCGGCGCCGACTTCCAGAACAAGCCAGTCCGGATAATTAGCGCGGAAAAAAATCATTTTCAAACCTTTGAGAAAATTCCATATCCAGAGAAATGGATCGCTCCACGCATTCGAAAATCCGAGGATTGTAAGCGGAATTCCTATTTCACTATTAAAGCTTTTAGCGCTCTTGCGAACAAAAAATGAATCCGCCATTACTGAAAAAATCGCATCTTTGGTCGAGGTTTTGCCGACGCTTCCAGTGATAGCAACTATCTTGGGCGAATATTTGCGGAGGACCTGCTTGGCTTCCCACGTCAGAATGCGCACTACTAATTTTTTGAATAAGGATTTCATATAATTATCTGTCGGGCGGAATTTCGTAATAATTTACCAAAAACTTTGTAATATTGATAAACGAATCAGTGAGGGTTTCAGACGCATATTTTACGCCTTGGGGCTTGTATGTATAAAGAAAAACAATGAACTTGGGATCATATGCCGGGAAGTAGCCGAAAAAGGAATGGAGATATTCGCTGTCATTATAGCCTCCTCCTCCCGTCTTCGCGATCTGCGCCGTTCCCGTCTTTGCAGCGACGGAAAGATTGGCGATCTTTACCGTTCCGTTCTTAAGCGCCGTATCCACGACAGTAACAAGCATATGAGTCACTTCGTCGACAGTCTCAGGCTTCAACACCTGTGCGCCTGTCGGATATTCAATCGTCTTCGTAATGCCAGTTTTATATTTGATCTGACTCACAAGATGAGGCGTTACGAGATGACCTTTGTTTGCAAGCACAGCAAGCGCTCTCACCGTTTCCATCGGCGACATGGCAATTCCTTGGCCGAACGATGCAGTGGCATATTCGACTTCGCGCGGACTCTTGAGGTTTTTCACCAAGCCTGTCGCTTCATTCGGAAGATCAATACCGGTCTTCTGCCCGAGCCCATATGAAAGAAAATATTTGGAAAATACCGCTTTGCCCATCTGCTGCTCTACCCATGCGGCGCCGACATTAAGTGATTGGCTGAGAATCTGCTGCATAGGGATCACGCCGCGAGCTTTGAAATCATAGTTGGAGATCTTTTTGTTGTTAAGCCAGATGGAACCGGTATCGTTATATGTGGTATTCGGAGTAATTGCGCCCGAATCAATGCCTGCGGCCATCGTCAAAGGTTTGATGATGGAACCCATTTCGTACACATCCTCAACAAGATTATTGGTGAATACGCTCGAATCTTTCGCCTCTTTGAGATTGTTCGGATTGAAGGTCGGATCTTTGCCCAGCGCATACACTTCGCCGGTCTTCGGATTCATAATAATGCCGCCAGTGAATTCGGAATGATATTTGTCGTCAACATTTTTCAGTTCGCGCTCCAAGAACGATTGCACCGACGGCTCTATCGTCGTTACAATATCGCCTTCATGCTGCTGATTTGTCGTCAGATCGGTCTTAACATTAGAGAAAATCTCCGCAAAAAAATTCGAGTATTGCCCTCCCTCGTCGCGATTTAAGACATCCTGATACGAGCGTTCGAGACCATAGCGGCCGCTAAAATCATTGCCTTGATATGCCACAAAACCCAGCGCATGGGCAGCCATCTCATCACCGGGATAGAACCGCCATTGTTCGCGATAAATATTAACGCCAGGAATCGCAAGCCCGTCGATCTTTTGGGCAATACTTGGATCGATCTGCTTCGCAATTTCCTCGTAAGGATCGGTTTTTTTGGAAGCTCTATCAAAAAAAGCTTGCTTGTCGAGAGGCATTATTGCCGATATTTTTTGATAGGCAGTGTCTGGGTTCGCGAGAAGAGTGGGATTAAGCGCCACAGTGAATCCTGTCTTCAGGGTAGCAGCTGAAACCAAAGTGCCATCCTTATTTTGGAAAAAAATGCTTCCGCGGTCATAAAGGCTGTAGTTGGTATTTAAATATTGCCGTTCAGCTCGCGCAGCGAACTCGCTTCCTTGTACCAATTGCACAGAATAAAGCCTGCCCACGAGAATCAATGAAAGGATGAACGTAAATATTGAGATGAACCGTATTCTGGCAAGAGGATTTGACTTCATTATGTAAAAACTCTAGAACTTAACCTTTTTTCGAACAGTGTTATTTTATATGCCGCGGACTCAAAGCCGCACATTTCCTCTTCTTCGAAAGTTCCAGTTATAATATCAAAAATTGCGACGCGAAAGAAATGGAAAACCCTTTATTGTATGGTCCTATTAAGTGCGACTTCACCTATTGTCTTGCGGGACTCGAATTTTGTCTCTGCCACATCCTTGAACCCCATCGCATATGCCTTATCGATAGTAACGTCATTCTTCATTGAAATATATTTGAACTCCAACTCGCCGATATGCGTCGTAAGCGCTGAAATATTTGTTTGGAGCTCTTGCCGCTTCACTACGTTTCGGACCGTTTGGTTGACGAAAACCACATATAAAGCAAACGAAAGAAGAATAATGCTCAAAAGTATCCAGTAGTACGCGCGTTCGTCTGTGACGACGAGCGTCCGAATCCTGATATGCTTGAGCGTTGGTTGTATCCTTTTCATATTAATTACTAGCTTTCTAACAATTTTTTGAGAATTCTCAATTTTGAGCTTCGAGCACGGGGATTCTCGCGTATTTCTTCATCCGTCGGCACAATCGGCTTCTTATTGATGAGTTCTCCAAATCTCTCCTTCGCCTTTTCTTTAAAAAAATTTTTTACGATCCTGTCTTCGCCGCTATGGAATGAAATGACCGCAATCCTGCCCTCGGGCCGAAGCCTTTCAAAAGCTTTGGCGAGTCCTTCTTTGAGGGCCTGCAGTTCGTCGTTTACCGTCATTCGCAATGCCTGAAATGTCCGCGTCGCCGGATGGATCCTGCCATGCCTATATGATGCAGGCACCGTAGAAAGAATAATATCGACAAGCTCCTTCGTTGTTTTTATCTCCTTCTTTTTTCGCGCTTCAACTATAGCTTGCGCAATGCGCCATCCATGCCTTTCCTCAGCGTAGGACTGAAGCACCGTTGCAATATTTTCTGCCTCCCAGGTATTCACGATCCTTTCTGCCGTAAGGCCGCCGCTATCGGCTTCTCCGAATGTCATAAGCAGCGGCTCGTCCTTTTGAAAGGTGAACCCTTTGCCCGACTCTTCGAGCTGGTTCGAGGAGAGGCCGAGATCCATGAGGATTCTGTCTGCTTTGGAAATGCCGAGACTATCAAGCGCCTGGTCTATGTGCCGGAAGCTCGCGGTAACAGTTGCTATATGGCAACCGTCTGACGCCAGTCTCGCCGTCGCCCGCGCTATGGCAGCGCTGTCGATGTCGAGCCCCACGATCTTCACTTGAGTGCCGAAACGCTTGAAAACCTCCAAACTATGGCCTCCATTCCCCAATGTGCAATCTACAAAAACTTCATCAGGTTCTATCGCAAGGCCGTCTATTGATTCATGTAGAAGGACGCTTGCGTGGACCATTTTTATGTGTAGGATTTTTGAAATAGATTTCCCACTTCAAATTCCTAGAGCAGACCTACTTGGCCAAGTTTCTCGGCCATCATATCCGCCTGCTTTACGACTTTTTCCTTATATTCTATCCACCTCTTCTCGTTCCAGATCTCGATGCGGTTGTGGACGCCTGCAAAGACGACCTTTGTTTCGAGAGTGGCAAATTCGCGCTGGAAATCCGGAACGAGAATACGCCCCATGGCGTCAACCTCGATTTCCACTGCGCCTGCAAGTATGAACCTATTGAATGCCCTCGTCTCTGCCTGTCCCATGCCGAGCTCGGAGAGTTTCTCCGCGATCTTAGCCCATTCATCGGGATGATAAAGAAAAAGACACTGATCCAGACCATGCGTCGCGATCACCTTTTTGCCAAGCGCTTTTCGAAATTTCGATGGCAATGAGATGCGCTTTTTGTCATCGACGGTATGTGTATATTCGCCGATAAACATGGCGGTAATGCGTTTGCATTTGGCGCGCTTCTTCGTAGGATCCTCCGGTGCTCCTTCAAAGTATTATTCATACATTTCAGTTCGCTCCTCAGATCCGCCTCGAATCGCATCCAAATTCAATCGCCTTAATTATTTATGTGGGTTAAATTGTGGACTCGCTTGAGCGAGATGGGATTTAAGTAAGTTGTCGATCAACTTTCTCTTTTATCCCACTCTATCCCACTTGATTGACATTATATACCACTGTCGTGCCACTCCATACCACTGTTATCCACAGGAAAGGATGAGTTGCGCAAAGTAAAGCTTTATTTCAGAAAAACATATAAAAATAAAGTTATATTAAAATTTTGCTTTTTAACTTAATTTATTCTGCAACTTTAAGCTAGTTGAAAAAATATTACTGCCCATATAAGGAAAGGGGAAAAACAGAGCACCGATGTTAGTGATGCTCCAATTATTATTTTACTATTTGCTGGCTTCCTTCAGCCTCTCTTCCAAAAATTTTTTATCGAGCACGCTTAAGAACCAGCCTGCTTTAGGGCCTGAAGGCTTATTGAGAATTGAAATATAAATCGCTTCGAAAAAAGCTTTCGGATCAATCCCAGACTCTGTTTTTATTTCATGCAGTTTCGTATGGAGTTCCTGGCCGCCTGCGTGCGCAGGCAGGTCGAGATATTCTTGAGAAGAGACATACTCATATACTTTTTTAAGCGCAGATTTCTGCTCAGGAGAAAAATTTTTCGTCGCTTCAGGAAGTTCTTTCTGGAGTTCGAATTTAAAGTCCTCGGGAGCGTAGGTATCGAGCCAGATGCGCGCGTATTCGGCGCGGAGTTCGAGTTCTTCCTTATCGCGATCGCCATATGCATGGCCGTCGACCTTTTCGAATTCGGCGACAATGTCAACATGCGGCATCTGCACGAGATATGCAACTGTTGAGAATCGCGGCACTGCGCGCTTTTCGAGAAGTTTCGGATCAGTCGAATTCACAAGCGCAAAAAGCCTCGCGACGTCGTCGCCCTTTCCGCTCCAATAAGCCTCAGCTGCGCGGTCATAGCCATCATAGAGGAGCGGAATTGCATCGCCTTCCGGGTCAACATTGATCTGCTGATTGATATCTTTATTGAGAAGCGAATATCGCAAAATCTGCTGCGGCACAAGATCCGCAAATTCG
>DAIPMQ010000016.1:11811-12437 GCA_036768625.1 Parcubacteria group bacterium | reverse complement strand
CAACAGGATCACTTAAAAGCAATTAAGAATAAATTCAATGTCACCTCGATCTACAAAGCAGCCCAAAGACTTAGCGACGCCTCGCCAGGATTTTTTAAATACTGAGTCGCCTAAGTCTCTTATTTTTATAAATGGACTTTTTGCTCTTGTTTATTTTGCTGTGCTGACATTTTATTTTCCTCAGGGAAATCCGATTCTCTATGGGCTGCTCATTTTCGGCGAGGTATTCCATGTTTGGCAGCTTTTGAGCTTTTTGCATACGATCTGGGATACAAGTGCGATATCTCCTCTTAATCCGAATTTTTTTCCCGAGACAGATGTTTTCATAACAGTTGCCGGCGAGCCGAAGGAAATTCTTGAACAAACGCTTTCAGCCGTGACCTCCATGGAATATCCGCTTTTCCATACATACATTCTCAATGACGGATTGGTAGCAAAAAGGGACAATTGGCGCGAGGCTGAAGAGGTTGCAAAGGCATTTGGCGTTACTTGCATCACTCGCACTATTCCTGGAGGCGCGAAGGCAGGAAATATCAATAACGCGCTTAAGCTTACAAAAAGCCCTTTCGTCGTCATTTTTGATGCCGACCATGTGCCGCATCGCGATTTTCTTTTGAAAATGATGC
>DAIPMQ010000016.1:758-11801 GCA_036768625.1 Parcubacteria group bacterium | reverse complement strand
GTATTTCAGCGATAGGAAAATGGGATTTGTGCAATCTCCTCAGTATTATAAAAATTATGCGATGAATGTAGTCACGAACGGCGCATGGGAGCAGCAAGAGCTTTTCTTCGGGGCAATTTGCCGCGGAAAGAACAGGCATAATGCTGCCACCATGTGCGGCACAAACATGGCGATTAGAAGGGAAGGCCTTATGCAGGTGGGAGGAATGTGCGAAGAAAGCATTGCGGAGGATTTTGCCACCGGGCTCTTTATGCATGCAAAGGGATGGAACTCAGCATATGTGCCGGAAGTATTGGCAGAAGGATTAGCTCCTGAAGACTTCCTTTCATATTACAAGCAGCAGTTTCGATGGGCGAGAGGAGCTCTCGATGTCATGTTCAGATATAATCCGCTTTTTATGGCAGGATTGAGCATTCCTCAGCGAATCCAGTATTTATCTTCGGCAAGCTTTTATCTTTCCGGCGGCATTATCCTGATTAATGCACTTCTGCCTCTCGTCTTCTTTTTTACGGGCGCGACGCCGTTTCTCGTTTCTACAATGCTTCTCGCTTCGGTTTTCCTGCCGTATATATTTATTACCCTCTATACACTCCACCGCTCTTCTAACTTCACCTATACATTCCGCTCCCTTGCATTCTCGATGGGGGCATTCGGCATCCATCTTTCCGCGCTGTGGTCTGTAATTACGGGAAGAAAGCCAACATTCGACATAACATCCAAAACAAAGATAAGCGGGAACTTTATCAATTTGGTTAAGCCTCATATGCTTTATGCGCTGCTCCTTATTCTCGGGCTTGGGGTTGCTGTGCATAGGGAGAACTTCAGCGCATCAGTGGTAGCCAACGGCGCCTGGGGTATTCTTAACCTCGTCGTATTCAGCGAATTTTTCTTTGCGGCATTGCCTGACACTACAGAAACTGTTCCTATTCTAAAAGCGCCTGAGAAGAAGCGGAAAAAAACTGTAAAGGAGGCCGTCTCTCATTCCAATGAAACAGTCGGCACGGTATTATAGAGGAATGAAAAAAACAGAAAAAAAAACCTTAAAAGGCGCTCAAGCCCCAAATCCAGCGCAGAGCAAGGAAGGTTTTTTCCATAAGCACCGCATAGCATTGATGCTTGCTGCTTTGATCGCATTTTCCACATTTATGTCTGTGTTTGTTTTTGCAGGTCAGAGCCTTCGCTTGGACGAATCCCAGAGCTTGTGGCAGACAAGCCATTCGCCGCTTAAGATATTCAATATTATCGCTCAGGATGTTCATGTGCCGCTCTATCATTTGATGCTTCATTTCTGGCAGCTGTATTTGGGAAATAGCGTGTATACAGCGCGGATGCTCTCTCTTATTTTCTTTGTGCTTTCCATTCCGGCACTGTACATGCTTGGTAAATTGGCATACGGAGAAAAAGAGGGGATGTTTGCTGCGCTTCTTCTTTCAATCTCGCCATTTATGAATTGGTATGGAAATGAGATTCGAATGTACAGCCTTTTTACGCTTCTGATAATTCTCAATCAATATTTTTTTGTGCGCATTTTCAGAGGCGTGAAGGGGAATCCCCGCACGGCGATTTGGTGGGGCTATTTTTTAACGTCGCTTTTAGGCATATTCACCCATTATTTTTTCTTTCTCGCGTTGATAAGCCAATTCATCTATTATTTGGTTAATAAAAATTCTTTTCCTGAAGGGTCATTCAAAAGATTCGCTTGGATAGCTGTAGTGCTTGCGGTAGCATTCAGTCCCTGGGTCTTATACGTTTTGAAGCTTAATACCATCAGCAACAGTTCGCCGCTCTTGCTTAAGCCTACGACAACCAATGTCTTCAATACTTTTTCGCAATTCTTGTTCGGCTTTCAGGTTGATGCCATAAACACAGTTCTTCTCTCCCTTTGGCCGCTTTCAGTGCTTTTTGGCTTTCTAGCGCTGAGAAAAAAATCAATCACGCGGGAAACTATATATTTTGTATCCGCTCTCGTCATACCGATGATGCTTGCGTATGTGATCAGCGAATTCGTCAGGCCGCTCTATCTCAGCCGCTATCTCATTTTCACTATGCCCTCGCTTTATCTTTTGCTGAGCTCGCTTGCGTCGCTCTATCCGAAAAGGATAGAGAACCTTTTCAAATCGATTCTTGTCATTGCGATTCTTGAGCCACTCGGATCGAGGCGTCGTCCAGGTCGAATCCATCGATGCGCGCCTCCGGGTACGCGTCCGCGATCGTGAGCGCCGCAACTCCGGTCAAAGAGAATTATCGCGGCGCGAGCGATTATCTCATGAGCCATGCAACTGCTTCGGACATTATCGCAGTTTCGTCGCCATTTACCATCTACCCAGTGGATTACTATTATACCGGGCCGGCAACAGTGACCACATTACCGATTTGGAATATGATGAACTATGGTCCCATTCCGCCTTTTGATGAAAACACGCTGCCTGACGAGGTAAGCAAGCTTATGGCTGGACACGACAATATTTGGCTTCTTTTAAGCTATGACCAAGGGTATTTGGAACAGCTTCGCCTTTATTTCGATACTCACTACCAGCGCATTGATAGGCAGAATTTTTCGCCAGGACTCGACCTCTACGAATACAAAATCCGCTACTAAACGGTCTTTAAAATTAGCACGCTTCGTCGTTGGCCGCTCCGTTTGCTCCCGCAGAGTATTATTCATACACGTTGGTCGCATACTCGCGGCCGCCGCGAATCGCACTCAATTTAAAAGACCTTTCCAGCAGTATGAGGAACGTCTCACAGATTGCGTAGCTTCCATCAATTAGTTTCTCATTTCTCGTTTGACGAGAAACCCCCCATTTGATCACGAGTTTTTTACTCAAATTTAATCTCTGAATAAAAAGCACGCGTGGCCAAAACGGCCATGCGTGCTTTTTAAAAAGTTCTTGAAATTCAATTAAAGATGGGCATTTTGGGCCAGGCCGAGAGCATACTCAGGCCACCATTGGCCGGCGGAAGGGCCGCCATTGCATTGTCCGTCAGATTCGCCGGGGGTCTTTAGCCAGAGATATGCGTCTACAACTCCATTGCCAGTCGAGGTAGTCGGCTTATTTCCAAGTCCTCGTCCGGAAGGATTGCACCATTGGCCGTCTGAGCCGTTTCCATTTCTCGAGGTGTCGACTACAAAGTGCGCACCACCGAGCTTGCCTGAGATCTGCTGGCCGAAGCTCACATTTTCGCTTGTTGCGGCGAAGTTCGAGACGTTAAGCGAGAAGCCGTCGGCATTCTTGATGCCGGCTTGGCCTAAGCGCGTAGCCATTACATCAGCAGGGTGCCAGGTGGTATTGCCGCCATCTATGTAGACTTTCGTTCCGGCGTTTGATTTGAGGGCGCTCACTGCGTAATTAAGAAGGGAGAGGCGAGTTGCCTGGTCTGATTGGTTGAGGCAGTCCATTCCTGCAAGCGCATCGGGTTCGAGGATCACAATCGCTTTGTTGTTTCCAATGCCGTCTTTGAGGCTGTTGATCCACTGCTTATAGCCATCAGCATTGTTTGCCCCTCCTGCAGAATAGCTTCCGCAATCGCGCTGCGGAATATTATAAGCGACCATTACTGGCACAGAATTCTTGCTTGCAGCAGCGCTTACAAGCTGCGATGCTGCCGACTTTATATCAGAGGTCCAATTGCCGAACCATGTTGCGACTGGCCGCGATGCAATCATATCCATCAAAGCAGCATCTGCAGGCCGGCTTGTGCGCCACGCATTAGCTTGGGTCTTGGCATTAGATGTTTCGCTTACATACAGATTAGAGGTATTTGCCTGGGTTACAGGGCTTACAGGCATTGTTTGCGCAAGATTTATCGCTGTGCTATCTGTTTGCGTTTTTGAAATAGTTTTAATTTCTGCGGTCTTGCTGATAGGTAACGGCGAAGGAGAAGGGGATGGAGCGCTCGCCATGTTTGCCGTATTTGATGAGGGAGGCGTAGAAACGTGAATCGTAATGATCTTCTCTGTTATCGTTTTTCCATTCAAATCTTGGGCAGTAAAGGTAATTCCATACATGCCGCTCGAATTCCATTTCCAATTGGTCAAATCGACAGAAGCTTCTTTATGAGTGCCGTCAGTAAAGGCCGTAGGCATTTCGTTTTTTATTCCGCCGTCAACGCTCCAAAACATTTTATAATTCGAACCATCTGTCTGATCAAGTGCCGCTCTGAAGGTCGTAAGGCCGGAGAGTATCTGATTGTCGGTAGGAGCGCTGATAGTAATGTTAGTTCCCATAATTGGATGGCTTACAGTAAGAAGAGGAGCAGGCGTGGAAGCTTGTGCTGGCGCATTTGCTGCAGTCGTATCGGGAGAAGTGCTTGCTTGTGACTGAAGGTCTGATGGGGTAGTTGAATTTGGTGATTGCGTCTGCGCATTTCCTGTATAGATTTGGACTGATCGTTCTGAAATCACTTGACCGGTCGAATCTTTGGCGACAAAGGTTACAGTATATGCTCCGGCCCCTTTCCAATTCCAATTGGTGACATCTACGCTGGCTTCTTTATGAGGATAATCAGTCTGCGAATCGCCCATAGATACTTCTCCTCCTCCGTCAACTTTCCAGTACATTGAGTAGTCTCCGAGCGCATGGCCATTGAGAAGCGCTTTAAAAGGAACTGTTCCCACGAGATGGGTAGTATCGACAGGCCACCAAATATCGATCGTGCCAGGTGCTTGCTCGGCTGCAGCGGCAAGCGTGGTGGAAGTATTAATCTTTACTGAGTAAAAGACATTGAAGGTTGCAAAGAGTGCCGTGATTAATAAAAAAGCTGTTATAAAAGCGATGCGCTTTCGTAAAGGGGAGTGCAAATTTATGTTCATTATTTGTTCATTATTAGCAAATTCCTATTGCTACTGGACAAAATTATACGATAGCAGAAGGCACAAATGTCTGGACGTAATGAAGGTATATATGGTCTAAAGATTTGATGAAGAAAAAATTCAAAAGGCCATATTTTTATAAAAGAGGCAAATCTGGCTTAACCAAAGTTTCAAATTCGACATGAATAAAAAATGAACTCAGCTGTTAGAAAATTATGAATTATGAAGAATTATTCATTGGGCAATATATTTTTTCCAGAGGGAAGTGGTGAGTTAATCAAATTAAAATGTTTACAAAGAATAGAAACAAAAAAGAAAATTAATCTTTCTTAATAATTAAGAGCATGTTTTAGGTATTAAAACATGCTCTTAAAAGCCATAATTTCATTACGTATTTCCGTTCTCGACTTATTCAGCGCTGCTTTGTGTGCGAAGATATTTTAAAGGAAGCGTAAATGAAAATGTAGAGCATTTTCCTTTCAAACTTATGACATTCATTCTGCCGCCGTGCATTTTTACGATTTCATTTGAAATATAAAGTCCCCATCCAAGGCTTGGGAAGGAATCATGCAGGTTGTATTTACGCGGTAAAATTTTTCAAAAATCATTTTCTTGCTTCTATAATCTATGCCAATTCCAAAATCTTTCACAGATAGCTTAATAAATTTAATCTTGAATTAGAATAGCCTGCTATTATGAAGGGTAATTCATAAAAATGTAATAATTTGTCTGTAATGATGTAGTAGATATAAACTATAGGTATGGAAGATCAATCGTCCCAATTGACCGACGAACAGATTGTTATGCTCATTCAGCATGGAGATAAGGAAAAATTCGGTCTCCTCATGGCGCGCTACGATACTAAGCTTTCGCGCTATGGAAAAAAGTTCCTTTCCAGCAAAGAAAATATAGAAGATATTGTTCAGGATGTATTTATAAAGACATTTCAAAATATAAACAATTTTGATACATCGCTCAAATTTTCTTCATGGATCTATCGAATAGCGCATAATGCTTTCGTCAATGGCTTGAAAAAGCAGCAAAGGAGCGCACTGCCTCATTTCGATCTGGATATTTTCGTCTCGCATACGGTGTATGAGGATCCTGTCCTTGAAGAAAGAGAGCAGGAAGAGATGAAGCAGATGATCGAGAAGGGACTTGATGAGTTGAAACCGAAGTATAAGGAAGCGATAATCCTACATTTCATCGAAGAATTAAGTTACAAGGAAATATCAGATATTCTTCAGATTCCAATTGGCACGGTGGGGATAAGGGTTATGAGGGGAAAGGAGGCGCTGAAAAAAGTATATGAAAAACTGAATTTATACCATGAGCAATAATCCACAAAATCCAAAAGACAAGATTCAGAATATTCTCGAAAAGATTCGGACTAATGAGCTGACACTGAAGTCAAAACAATACTTCAATCTGAAATTTGCAGCTCTGATTATCCTTATCCTCGCAGTTTTCATCGTATCAATTTTCCTATCGAGCTTCATTGTCTTTATGTTGAGGGTGGGCGGGCATGCATCGCTTGTCGGTTTCGGACCGAGCGGCTGGAAGCTTTTTATTCTCGAAATAGCGCTCATTATCCTTCTCGAGTGGTTTCTCCGATCGTTTCGTTTCGGATATAAGGTTCCCGTCCTCTATCTTCTTTCAGGTATTTTGGGGCTCATGCTCATAACAGGCTTTTTGGTGGATAAAACATCTCTTCATGACCTTCTTTTGCGCCGAGCAGACGAGCATCACCTGCCGGGAGCGTTTAGAGATTTCTATGAGGGAGTTCGAAGGCCGCCGCCGCAAGGCTATGGGGTTTTCAGAGGGACAGTTGCAAATGTCGATAGCGGCGGATTGATTGTGAATCTTGATAATCCCGACGGAATAGGGACGACTACGCCTGTCAAAGTTTCATTTACAAATCCCGATGCGGATATGGTAGCAAAAGTAGGCGATAGGGTTTTCATAAAAGGCGAAATGGTGAATGGCGAGATTCATGCTCATGGCATGAGAAATGCAAACGATATGCCGCCTCCTCGAGTTGAGAGAGAGTGAATCAAATTGAATGAACAATCTTTTTAGTATTGATGAAGCAGAGCATGTTAACATTTTGCATGTTCCTTCATCATGCATTCATAAAGAAGGAGTTATGATATTTGCATGGCAGCTCTCCTCCGATTATCGCTACGCTACGCTCTGGGAACCTCATTCGTTGCTGTTGTTTTTTGTGCTGCAGCTTCAACTGTGCATGCTGATGCGAGCACCTGGCAGACAGGCGCAAGCATAGTGCCGAGCTCACCGACGGAATTCTCCGGCTCTGCGTTCCAGCAATCGCTTCAGGCACTTAAAGCCGATCATGCGAATTCAGTGACACTTGTCATACCTCTCCGGCAATCCAACGAATGGAGCACTGATATAGGTGCAGCATACAATACCCCTACAGATGCATCGCTCGTTTCTGGGATCAAATACGCGCATTCGATCGGCTTAAGCGTTGTGCTTAAGCCGCATATCAATCTTGATGACGGAGCATGGCGAGCTCTCATTGATCCGGGAGACAGGGCGGGCTGGTTTGCAGCATATGATTCCTATCTCAAGCATTATGCAAATATTGCCCAGGCAAATAATGCAGAGCAGTATGTGATCGGGACAGAATTTATTGACATGTCCTCGGCGACACACAACCAGAGCAATACCCAGAATTGGTACAACCTCATATCAGACGTCCGCGCCCTTTATTCCGGAAAAGTGGGATATGCGGGCAATTGGGGCCCCACAGGAACGTGGAATGACGAAAAGAACCAGATCCAGTTTTGGGACAGGCTCGATTTTGCGGGCATCGATGCATATTACCCGCTTGCAGTTCCTGATACGAGCGTACAATCTTTCGAGGCTGCTTGGGATTCGATAAACCGCAGCGACATAACCCCTTTTGCTCAGAGGATTGGAAAGCCGGTTTATTTCACAGAAGTAGGGTATAGAAGTATGACGGGAGATTACAACTATCCATGGGATTTTAGCATCAATAATGGAGTCAATCTCACAGAGCAAGCCAACGAATACCAAGCGCTCTTTTCATATTGGAATTCAGTCTCCTTCTTCAAAGGCATTTCCATATGGGAATGGGAGCCTTATACGAATGCCGGCGGATCGAGCGATACTGGCTATACGCCGCAGAACAAGCCTGCAGAACAGATAATGTCATCATGGTTCGGTAATTCAGCCGTGGCAACTCCGGTACCCCCCACAACCTCAACGACTCACAACGTAGCAGCAAGCGCCCAAGTATCTGCACAAAGTATTTCTGCTGGTGCAGCAGAGATCATAACGGCTATAATTGCGAATAAGGGAAGCGGAATGGAAAGCGGCATCCTTGTGGATGTTGAAATATATGACGCGAACGGCAGCAAGGTGCAGCAAAAAGTATTTGATAATGAATCGATCGGTGCAGGGCTTTCGAAGAGCTATCTTGTGAGCTATTCGCCCGCATCGACTGGAACATATAAAGTGAAAGTCGGAGTATTCACCTCGGGCTGGACGCAAAATCTTGCCTGGAATGATTCAGCCGCCACATTTACTGCAGGACAAGCGCAGCCAATTGCTTCGCAGCATATTTCCTTCAGCGCAGCAGCAACGAGTCCGAGTGGCGCTTCCGGGTCGTCTCTCACGTACGCAAGCGATGTGACGAATACTGGCGATGCGATCTCAGGAACCCTGATCGACTTTGAAGTATATGACTCGAGTAATAATCGCGTTTCTCAAAATGTCGCCTCTAATCAGAGCTTTATAGTTGGTGAGACGAAACACTATTCCTACTCATATACGCCAACGGCAGCTGGCACCTATAGGATTGCGATTGGAATATTTAATAGCGACTGGACAAAGAATTATCTCTGGATCAATTCCGCTGGAACTATTACGTCGGGATCTGCCAATACAACTCCTCCACCAAGTCCACCTCCTCCTCCAGCATCCTATGTTCTCGATATCTGGTGGCCTACGTCCGGAACTGCCATAAGCGGTGTAACGCCATTCAAGGCGCTGGTTGAAGGATTGTCCCCAAGCGGATATTCAATGTTCTGGCAAGTAGATGGCGGCGTGCTGAATTCAATGGCAGACAGTTCGCAAGATTATCCACATAAAGAATCACTCGTGGATGTTTCAGGGTGGAGCTGGAAAGGAAGTGGCCCGTATACTCTAACGTTTACTGCAAAAGGCTCCAATGGCCAGGTGCTTGTCACTAAGAATGTAAATATATCAATTACGCATTAAGTGGATATAGAAAATTTCCAGCTGTTTCATGGCTGGAAATTTTTAATTATCAGAAAATGTCGTGCGCAGGGTTGCGGAGTCCTCGGAGGACGTCAGTAATGTATTTTTTATTTTATAGATGAAGAGCAGCTACATTCCTTTCGGCTGCAGCAAGCTTGCTCGGTTACCCTCAGTATCTTCAAAGGAAATATATAGTCCGACGCCCGGAATATCAACGGGCTCTTTATTAGCATTTTGTCCACCGAGTATTTTGCCCGCGGCTTCTTCAACTTTTTTCATTGCAGCTTTTATATCATCCACTGCGATTACTACTGAAGGAAGCTGATTTTTTTCTGATTTTTTGAAAAAGCCGCCGTTTATTCTTCCTGGCTCCTTAGGGAAATGCGTTTTTTCATCAATTTCCGTCGTTGTCATAACCACATAATTTCCCATTTCGGGTCCCATCATTTGTGGTTTCCAGCCGAAAGCTTTGGTATAAAAATCGGCCATGCGATCTCTGTCTTCATAGGGCATTTCAAAATGGACTACTGGATTCATATATTTTTTATTAATTAATTTTATCTTACGCAAAATAACTGAGGAAAGAATGAACCCCGCTCATATTTTTTAATTCGATTTATAGAGCTGCACTTCATTGTTGTAAACGATTTTTGAAATATTTGAAATTACATTTTGAAGGCTCGCGAACTCTTTTCCCTTCGTCATGATGCATAAGAAGTATGGATGGTCCGGGTAGTAGACTATTCCGCAGTCGTGAAGTTCGCGCGAGTCGATACTGCCATCGCTTAAGCCTATCGTATGTTCGCCGAATTTATGTGAAATTGTAACCGTATTTGGCACGCCGCCTGCAAGCCCTTGGGTAAAATTGGTTTCACTCAGCATTTTGAGCGCGCTCTCGGAGTCGCTCCGGGTAAGATAGCTAGAATTATAAAGTATTCTGTAAATGACAGAATATGTTTTTGCAGACATGAAGTCGGTCAGGTTCTTGGGCGGATAGGGCAATCTCAGCTTCGAATACACATCCAAAACTGCAGGAGTATTATTTGCAATAAGGAGGTCGGAAGCGAAGTTGTCCGATTCGGTTATCATGGCTTGGAGCAGCTCCTCTACGCTGTAATCTCCTGTTGGCAAGGGATGCGCTGGCTTGAAATATTGCCCGGGATCGGTCTGAGCGACGTAATGAAGCTTCTTGCTGAGCACTCCTGGATCCTTCTCTGCTTCCTTGAGATACCCGATGAGCGTAGCTACCTTAAGCATGCTGGAAGGCATAAAATCCTCATCCTCATTAATGCCTATCCATTTTGCGCTGTTAAGATCACGATAATAAATTGAGACATCTTCAGCTTGGTTTCCTTTAACAGCATTGGAAATGTAATCGTTTATTGTTTTTTCGACCCCTCTGAATTCGGGGTAGTCTACTTTTCCTGAGTCTGAAAAGAGCAAGGGGTTTATAAACGCGTAACTTGCAGAATCTTCGCGAATTGACGTGCTTATGGGAAGGGGAGGCGCATCATTTCTTTTAAAGAACCAACCGCTCAAATACCCAAATACGAACAAAAGCATAAAAAGACCATATTTTATGAAAGAATGCTTGCGAGTCTTAAAAAAGGTTTTAAATGCAACAGTGCCTATTATGATATCAATTACGAGCGTATGAATCAAAAAATTTACATTTTAGGCTCGAAAGAGAAAACTAGAATAAAGAGATAAAAAAAGCCCTGCATTACTCGCAGGGCTTCATCATTATATGTCTGTGGTTGCCGAATCCGCATGAAAGATTGTGTGCGGATCCCTCATCTCCTTATGAGTTAGAGCGCTTCGGTATCGTATGGCTATCGATTTGACAAGCCAAGAAAGGAGGTCGATAATAAGGATACTCCTTTCTTCTTCCGCTCTTGAAAAATTTGACATAGCCGGCAGAAATTCAGTAAAGAACAAATTGTCTGGAATCGTATCGGCGG
>DAIPMQ010000016.1:0-748 GCA_036768625.1 Parcubacteria group bacterium | reverse complement strand
TCAGTTGTTTCGTCTTGCAGAAAATTAAGACAAATTCGCGCCAGCGAGTAACATACATCTTGATAAGGCCATTTATCAATATCTATCACTCGGCGTTTAAGTGTCTCGAGAAATTCTTGCCGTTCGGATTCTCGTACCATCCATGCATCACTCATTAATTTTGTACCTCTGAAATAAAAGTATCACTTCTCAATTAAAAGTCCAATTACGATAGTAAAATTATTAACTAAGAGCCTTTATTCGCAAAATTTAATACTTTCATATAAAGAGAGTAAGGAAGTATTGTTTCTATCTCAAATTTCTAATAGGAAGTCTGACTGCTATTCGGTAATGATAACCTGCGTGCCGAGATCTGCCCATTCATACAGCTTTTTCGCAAGATCGGGAGGAAGATTTACGCATCCATGGGACCACTTTTGTCCAAAATGGTCATGCCAATAGGTGCCATGGATCACAGCGCCGTCATGTGTGAAATAGAGATTCCAAGGAACGCCTGGTAGGTCGTAATACTGATCGCTCACTTCGGGTATCGGGCCCTGCATATATCTGCTCGGAGTTTTCCAATACACTTCAAATACGCCTCGCTGCGTCGGCGTAAGATCGAGCCCTGTGGAAATGGGCTGCTCCATAAAGAGAGTTCCGCCGTCGAATGCAAAAAGCCTCTGCTTCGTAACACTTACAAGGATTCTTTTTGTTGTTGATGCTACATCGCCTGGTTGGAGCCCGCTATCGCCTTCGTTGTAGAATC
>DAIPMQ010000015.1:11106-12577 GCA_036768625.1 Parcubacteria group bacterium | reverse complement strand
GCATTTTGACGATCGTATTGGTGTTCATCTCGATAATAATTACCTTTAATACAATTCGCCTGGCTATTTTCATGGCGCGCGAAGAAATTGCCGTTATGCGTCTTGTGGGAGCGTCGCGTTCCTACATTAGAGGACCGTTCGTGGTCTCGGGCATTCTGTATGGCGTTGCAGCTGGCCTCTTAACCTTGGGAATTTTTTATCCGATAACCTATTGGCTCGGCGGCGTATCGACGAATTTCTTCATAGGGGTGAATGTCTTCGATTATTATATTGCGAATTTCCCGAGCATCTGCCTTGTTGTAATCGGGTCAGGAATATTCATCGGAGCGGTTTCCAGTTTTTTAGCAGCCCAGAAATACCTAAAAGTATAAAAATATGGCAAAAAAGAAGACGAGTCATAAATACATATTCGTGGTTGGAGGCGTAATGTCGGGAGTGGGCAAGGGCATCTCTACAGCTTCCATCGGCACGATTCTTCAGTCGAAGGGTTATAAGGTCAGCCTCATAAAGGCTGACCCATATCTTAATGTCGATGCGGGAACGATGAATCCGACAGAGCATGGAGAGGTATTTGTGCTTGATTCCGGCCGAGAGACAGACCAGGATTGCGGCAATTACGAGCGCTTCTTAGGAGCAGCGCTTCCCGACGGCAATTACATGACGAACGGCCTGGTCTTCAAAACAGTAATCGATCGTGAGCGCTCTTTGGGTTATAAGGGAAAATGCGTCGAACCAGTTTTTCATATTACTGAAGAAATTCTTCGAAGGATAGATATTTCAGTAGAGGAAACGAAAGCAGATATAACAATTATGGAAATTGGCGGCACTGTGGGCGAATACCAAAACGCTATATTTATCGAAGCTGCCAGGATATTAAAGATCCGACATCCCAAAGACGTTCTTACAGTAATGGTATCGTATTTTCCCGTACCTCATATGCTCGGCGAAATGAAGACGAAGCCGACCCAGAACGCAGTGCGGCAGCTCTCTTCCTATGGCGTCAATGCGGACTTCATCATTGCCCGAAGCGAAATGCCTTTGGATGCGAAGCGCAAGGAAAAGCTTGCCATTACTACCGGCATTCCAGCCGAAGACATCATTTCAGCTCCGGATATTCAGAGCATTTACGAAGTGCCGGTCAATTTTGAAAATGACGGCTTTTCGGCGCGCATCCTCGAGCATTTCGGATTGAAAACCAAAATGAAAGACTTGGTTGAATGGCGCGGCATGGTCTCGCGGCTCAAGAAAGCCGAAGAGCCGGTGAATATCGCAATCGTCGGGAAATATTTCGATACCGGCGAGTTCACGCTTTCCGACGCGTATATTTCTGTCATAGAAGCTCTTAAGTTCTCAGCTTTTTCGCAAAACCGAAAACCGAATCTTACCTGGGTTAATTCAAAGAATTTCGAGGATGGCACGGTGGGCTTAGATGTGCTTAAAAACTATGACGGCATTCTGGTGCCGGGCGGAT
>DAIPMQ010000015.1:1545-11096 GCA_036768625.1 Parcubacteria group bacterium | reverse complement strand
AAGGAAAGATCAAAGCGATAAAATACGCGCGAGAGAACAAAATTCCATATTTCGGGCTCTGCTATGGCATGCAGCTCATGACTATCGAGTTTGCTCGAAATGTTGTCGGCTGGAAAGACGCACATACGGCAGAGATAAGCCAAAGTTCCAAGCATCTAGTCATTGACATCATGCCCGAACAGAAGAAGCTTACTTTGGAGGGTAAGTATGGGGGTTCGATGAGGCTTGGCGCATATCCCTGCAGCCTCAAACCCGGAACGATTGCGCGCGAGGCATACGGGAAAGCGTCCATTAGCGAGCGGCATCGCCACCGCTATGAAGTGAGTCCGGAGTATATTTCCGAACTTGAAGAAGGGGGCCTTGTCTTTTCAGGCACCTCTCCCGACAGGCGCCTTATGGAAATCGCCGAGCTTCCGAAATCAGTCCATCCTTTTTTCGTAGGGACGCAGTTCCATCCAGAGTTCCTCGCGCGCCCGCTCGACCCGCATCCGCTTTTCAATGCATTCATCAAAGCGGCGATAAGCCATTCTTCTCAGGTAAAAAGGAGCGTCAAGGTTTCAGGCGCGAAAACGAAAGCAAAACATTCTTAAAAATGGTCCATATCGCGATTCTCAAACCATCATTCGGATTTCTTCCTAAGATTCTTTCTGGCGAGAAAACAATCGAGTCCCGCTGGCACGCAAGCCAGAGTGCGCCGTGGGGAAAAGTACTGAAGGGCGACATAGTCTATTTTAAAAATTCAGGAAAGCATGTCGAAGCAGTTGCCAGCGTTGCTGATGTGATGGAAATACAAGATCTTTCTCCCATGAAAGTGAGAATGCTTCTTTATGAATTCGGTACGCAGATAGGCCTTAATGATCCGGATCTTTATTTTAAGACCGTCCGCGATAAAAAATACTGCATATTGGTATTTTTGTCAGAACCCAAACGCATCAAGCCGTTTAGTATAGACAAGAGGGGCTTTGGAATGCAGGCAGCATGGCTTTCAATTAAGTCGCTTAAAAATATTCTGCTCAAGCCTTGAAATGGAAGGACTTTTCAAGTATCGTAAAGTACGCATGAATTATTGCCGATTCGTCTAATGGTAGGACGACCGCCTCTGGAGCGGTTAATTGGGGTTCGAGTCCCTGATCGGCAGCAAAACACTTAGGACTCGAACTTTTGTTATAATTAAAAAATGAAAGTATTACTTACTGGTGTATCGGGAACAGGAAAATCTACAATAATAAAAGCGCTTAACGAAAGAGAAGTATTTTCTATAGATCTTCACGATGTGCCTGGATTATTCTTTTGGCAAGACAAAAAAACTAAAGAAAAAGTTGAATATGCTTCTGTCACTTCACGAGAGTGGTTTGATACTGTAGATCGTCTTTGTGACATTAACAAGCTGAAGAAAATCTTCGATCAATACGATGATATCGTCATGGCCGGAACGATAAGCAGTAATGATCAGCAAGAATTTTTGTCGCTTTTTGACAAGGTCATACTATTACAATGTAATCCCGAAACACTTATTCACCGTATGGAAACAAGAACCAACAAATCTGGATACGGAAAGACGAAAGCAGAACAAGAAGACAATATTGAATGGCAAAAAGAATTTGAACCACAACTTCTTTCGTACGGAGCAATTCCAGTTAATCCTGATGAGGATCTAAATAACGTAGTTGAGAGGATTATTGAAATAATAAAGCTGATCTAAACCCTCATTTCTCCTAAAAAAGTTCTAACATCGTACCAGATCGCCAGCACTAGTTTTTGAGATATTTTAAATATTAGAAAGTGCCCGACCATTGGTCGAGCACTCAGTCGCGTTGACTTTATGAGAAGAAAAAAATGATTTCGCCCCGAAGATCCTTCTTAAGGGCGTAAAGCTCTTTCCTGGTCTTTCCTGTGAGAAGTTTGTTGCCCCTCATCCATCGATAAACAAGACCAGTAAGCCGATCCTCTTGCGACGGCCTGCTGAAAGTTGCTTCTTTGACCTTTGTTCGAGAACTACTCTTCGCTTTTGCCATTCAGCCTCCAATAATAAATTACATTATACTTTAAAAACTGTCAATACATTGCATAAAGGTTCCAACATCGTACCAGACTGCCAGCTCAGATAAAAAGAGCGCACAGTCTATCTGTGCGCCCTTGACCAAAAAGAGCTTCGCAAGTCACGGCTTCGGTGGGGAACCCCAAAGTCCCCGAACTTTTCTCATTCGCAGACCAACCAGCAGCAGGATGCAGATGGCGGGGTAAACCCCTGGTATATAGCTGTCTGTAGCGAACTTTCCCGATACGATCCACCAAGCGTCGAATGTTGCGCAGATGAATGTAATACTAATGACGATGGTAACCACTGTGCGATAAGTCATTTTCTAGAAATCTCCTTCATTTTTTATTATATCATAAATAATAATAATCTGTCAATTTACAAAAAGATTCGAACGTCATACCAGATCGCCAGCCAAAGACTTAAATGAAAATTGGCTCCTTTTGATAAAAAAGCCGATTAGTGATACTTACGTATCAGACGGTATTTCGTTTTTGTCGTAAAAACTGGATGCTATGATTGCAAACGCAATCATTAGAAAGAATCCGAATAGTACGCCGATAAAGACGCTGTCATGATCAGGTTTAGGTTGCTGAGTTGCCATTAGGTAAAGAGCATACAAGGTGGGTGTCATAATGCCTCCAAGAATAAATATACTTATCTAGACAGATTTGTCCATGTATTGCAAAAAGGTTCTAACATCGTACCAGATAGCCAGCCGCCACGAAAAAGTAAAACACAAGCTGCCGAACAAACATTTATGTGCTTTATTTGATTAAAATTTTAAAGAGCGATTTCGCAGACGTTTCCGACGCACGCAAGCTCCTTCTTCAGGTCAAGCTCGTCTGTTTTTTCATATGTGATTATTTTCGAATAGTCGATATTCTCGAGACGCTTCGAAAGCTCTTCATATCGCTTTTCATCGATGGCTTCGTAGGGCGCGAGCTGGTAGACATGATTGTCTCTCGGCAAGAACGAAAGTCCGCCGACAATATCCCAATTCTTGTAGACCCAGTTCGCAACCTCGATCCATTCATCTTCGCCCACTGACACGGTGACAGAGGGGTTATGCTCGGTATAGTTGAGCTTTACCACCTTCCAGTGCTCGAGCTGATCGATCGCCGTTATGTCGTCCTTGTAGATAGAGCCATGTGGCGCTTTGACGGGGAATTCGAGCACATATGTCGTGGCATTTTCTTTTGACTGGCCAACTTCAGGATTATAGGGAACACCCTGGTCTTTAAGCATTTTGAAAAGCGAATCGGTTGCGGATATTCTGATTCGGCGGATGTAGAACGGTGCATGGCGCGGATGCATGCCGGATGAGCAATCGACCGTCTGTGAAAGCGTTCCTGAAGGCTTTACCGCAGTTGTGCATGTCGATGGGTTAATGCCGAATCGTTGTGCATATATTCTGTTAGTTTTGTTCACCTCATTCTTGAGCTTGGAAAGCACTTTTGGGTCGCGAGCGACTTTTGAATCCCATTGGCCTGTGACCGATACGCCGAGAAGAGCCTCTTTTTCGCAGTTCTCTTTCCATTCTTTCGATAGGTAAGGGAAATGCGTCAGGCTTGCCTGGTAGGTGCCGAGAATTGTCGCAAGCCTTATTTTTTTCAGCAGTGATTCCTCAGTATCTTCTGCACGTGCGACAACTTCGGAGAGATTGCAGAATTGTTTTGACTGGAGAATGATTTCGCCGCATGGATTGGTTCCGATGGGGCCGATAATATTCTGCCCCGACGGATCGAAATAGCCGCCGTGTTCTTTTAAGACCTTGATCCGCCTTTCGGGCAATGTTCTAGCAAGCGATTCGCGATTGAATATGCCGCGCTCTCCAGAGCCTGATTTCATGAGTGCCGTCCATTCGTCGATGAATTCCGTATTTGAAGGCTTGTGAATGTAGACTGCTGAATTATTTGCGAGCATCCTTTGCGGCTCGTTAATATAAAACGCGCCCTTCTTTGCGTCTCTGATGTTCGTGTCATCGAGGTCGGAAAGCGAGATCATGGCGCTTCTTCGCACGCCTCCTGATACGACGCAGTCACCAATGGTGCATATGATATCGTGCACATCGATTGCACGGAGTCTTCTGCCTTGGCGTGCAAGCATTTTCTCGCGCGTAAAATCGAGAAGCCTCTGCAATGGCTCAAAGCCTGATGCCTTGCCTCCCATGGTTTTAAGGCGTGCGCCTGCCGGCCGAAGGAGGGAATAGTCAAACTGAATATCGCTGCCGTCTGCCCAGGCGCTCATGCCGATCACTAATGCATCAGCCCAGCCTTCTTTGCTGTCGGGAATTTGATGCTCTGCAAACTTTTTGCCGGTTTGAAGGCTGATCTGCGGAAATTTTTCCACATTCTGGCTTTCTACCGACCATCCCACACCGGTGCCGCACATCGAAACATACATGATCTCTGCAAGGTCTTGGAATCGTTCGGGGGCAATGTAGGAGCAGTTATATGCGCAGACGTTTGTCTTCCGGGCAGCTGGCCCCGAAAACTGCAAAAGGCGCATTGAGGGCATCGTTTCCTGGGTCAAAATGCCCTTTCGAAGTTCGGCGTATTCTGAATCCCTTAGCTTGTCGCCGAGATTCTCTTTCATAAATGCCATGTAGCGCTCGACTGTTTCGATCCATGTCTCCCGTCGGCTTTCTTCGGTGATCCAGCGCGAATACGTGCGGTAGTAGACGAATTCTCCCAGCGAATTTCTAAAATAGTGCCTGCTTTCTTCCGCAAGCTTTTTTATATGGGCCGGCACTTGCATCCCTTTTGCCCGAAGCTTCGAACGCTTTTCGCGGTAGAGGATATAGGCTTTGGCAGTTTTTACGTATTCGGAGAGTATAAGCTCCTTTTCCACCGTATCTTGAACGCCTTCGACGGTGGGCACGAAATTCGTATACTTCTTCGTGATACGGAGCGCATCGGCGTAGACTTTGTTGGCCACAAGTTCAGCCTCCCGCAGCGATCCTTCGCCTGTGGCGAGCATGGATTTGTATATGGCGCTGCTTATTTTGGCGATATCAAATGGGACAATCGTGCCATCCCGCTTTTGTATATTTTTTACGATTGTCTCGGTGGAGCGAGTATCCTTTTTTGTCGTCATGGAAAGAATAGTTAATTAGTTGCTAAATTACTAAATTAGTATATCAACGCATTCAGACAGAGGGAAGGGGAGAACAAAAAAATCCCATGCTCCGCATCAGGGAGCTTAGGCAGTCAATTTGAGTTGTTTGAAAAAATTGCTATGCTAGAGGAAAGAATAATATCGCAACTATGAAATTAAAAGCTTCAGCCAAAAAATCGTCGCAATCACGCCTACCTCAGGAGGCATACGACAAGAATGCCAATATCTACAAAATCCTGGCAAATCCCAAGCGCCTCGAGATTCTCAACATTCTCAAATTTAAGGAAACAGGCGTCGAAGATCTTTTGAAGATGATAGGGCTTTCAAAAGCGAATCTTTCTCAGCATTTGGCGCTCATGCGCCATAATGGCCTTGTGCAGACACGGAGAGAGGGACTCAATGTTTTTTACAGAATCATCGATCCACGCATTGTTGAGCCGTGCAAGATCCTCCACGATTTGCGCAAAAAGCAACTTGTCATTTGATAAAATAAAGCCCCGATTCATGCGGGTCTTATTTTATCAGCATGTGTGCGAATGGAACGAAAGAATATTTTTTTCCCCCGACATCTTTTTCTAGAAACATTTTGTCCCGACCGAAACGGTTAACTATCCCGTCATTGCATGCGGTTTGGAGCAGCATCCGAAGAGTGTGGTGTTGGTAAGTATAAGTACCCTCTCCTCATTAAAACGTCATGATCTATAGGCTATTATGTCCATTATAGAGCAATGTATTATAAAACAAAACGATTTTAACGAAACAAAATGTGTCTAAAATAGTAAAGTCGGATGAGGAGGAATTGGTCATTGCTCGCAAAGAAATTATTTTTCAAGATGAAGAGAAAGGAAAGCGGGCAGAAGAATTAACTATTGCCAACAAAGAACTCGCCTTTCAAAACAAAGAGAAAGAGAAGAGGGCAGAAGAGTTACGTATTGCGAACATAGAGCTCGCCTATCAAAACGACGAGAAGGAAAAGCGGGCAGAAGAATTAACCATCGCAAACAAAGAGCTTGCTTTTCAAAACAAAGTTAAAGAAAAACGAGCCGCTGAGTTAGTTGTTGCTAACGAAGAGCTTGCTTTTCAAAATAAAGAGAAGGAAAAACGAGCCGCTGAGTTATTCATCGCAAACAAAGAGCTTGCCTTCCAAAATAAGGAGAAGGAAAAACGAGCGGTGGAGTTGAACATTGCAAACATAGAAATTATATTTCAAACCGGGGAGAAGGAAAAACGAGCGGCAGAGTTGGTCATTGCTGACATAGAACTTGCCTATCAGAACAAAGAGAAAGAAAAGCAAGAAATTGCAAAAAGGGAACACGAGCAAACCATCTCATACGCGGAAGGTATTTTAGGCACCATGAGCGAACCTTTGCTGGTCTTAGACAAGAATTTGCGGGTAAAGAGCGCAAATGACGCCTTTTATAGAACGTTCTCCATTACCGCGAAAGAAACAGAGGGAACGCTTGTGTATGAATTAAAAAATCGTCGATGGGACACGCCTCAATTGTGTGAAGCACTTGAAAAAATCTTGCCACAGAAGTCAGCGTTTAACGATCTTGAAGTTACGTTCGACTTCTCGGACAACGAGTCGAAGGTCATCTTGTTCAATGGACGCAGGCTCATACAGAATGAAAAGGGTGAAGAGTTGATCCTCCTCGCAATGCAAGATATTACCGAGCAGCGTGTCCTCCAGCAGCGTAACGACAACTTTATGACTATGGCGAGTCATGAGTTGAAAACGCCCGTGACCACGATAAAGACGCTCGTGCAGCTGCTCCAGTTACAATATGAAAAAAGCGAAGACACAAAGCTTGTCGAGTATCTCACCACCATCGACCAGCAAGTTGAGCAACTGACGCACCTCGTGGTCGATCTCTTGGATGTTTCAAAGATCAAAGCCGATAAATTCGAACTCGAGGAGAAAGTCTTCGATTTTGACACTCTGGCGACGGAAATAGTTAAAAACTGCCAGCTTCTCTCGCCGCAGCACACTATTACGGTTCAGGGAAAGACACAATCGCAGGTTAGAGGAGATCGCAACTCGATCAGCAGGGTGTTCATCAATCTTATTACGAATGCGATCAAATACTCTCCGAAAGAGTATAAAATCAACGTTAATCTATCACACACCGAGAAATGCATGCGCGTGGGCATTGAGGATTTTGGCATAGGTATCGCAGAGCGTCATAAAGTTAAAATCTTTCAGCGTTTCTTTCAGGTCGGCAATGCAAGCGGGCGAAGCATTACGGGCCTGGGCATTGGCCTCTATATTTCTGAGGCTATTGTGGCACAGCACCGAGGTCGCATGTGGGTTGAAAGTACCGAGGGACAAGGCTCTACATTCTTTTTCGAACTTCCGATACAACAGATGGCAGAAAAAAACGTATGAGCACTCCTACTCCACTCAAGAAAAAAGTATTGGTTATCGACGACAATACGGGGATTTTGTTTATAATGCAGCAGGCATTGGCCATAAAAGACTACGATGTGCATATATCTGAAACGTTTACCGGGGTTGATGAGGTAGAAAAGATAGCGCCGGACTTAATTTATCTCGACATCTCTCTTGTTGGGATGGACGGACGCGAGGTCTCTCAAGAACTCAAGGGCGACGAGAGAACAAAAAATATCCCGATAGTTATACTGACTGCGTACCCCAACGCCAACGAACTGGCAAAGGAAGCAAGAGCAGATGACTACTTTTCCAAACCTTTCGAACTCGCAGACCTTTGGGAAATGACGGCAAGGCATACAACGGGGTCAGAAAAAGGACCTACGTCGTAGCTCGCACGAACACCCGCCGTTTAATCTAGCGGCTGAATACCGTATTTCCCGTCATAGCAATGGTTCGAACTTCGTACCAGACTCCCAGCATTGAGTGCAGCGAAAAGCTACAGAATGACATTACTTTGTTTTGTACCAGGTACCTTTTTACAATTTAAAATATTTATTTTGGTATACTTTTCTTATGAAAACTTTTTCCGAACAAGTAGTGGAAATTGCTCTGGAAATCCCTACAGGCAAGGTAACTACCTACGGTGCGATCGCACGCGCGGCAGGCGGGGGAGGAATGGCTGCGCGAAGCATTACGGGAATTTTGAGCAAAGCATATAAGGCAGGCGAGACGAGAATCCCGTTTCATCGCATCGTGCATTCCGACGGGCATATCTGGACGAACCCGGAATATCGCGCCAAGCGCCTCAAGCTCTATAAGCAAGAAGGAATCGAGATAGATGAAAAGGATAGGATAAAGAATTTTAGGGATACATTGTGGGTGATTGAATAAGAAATTTTAATTTCCTGCGTATCTGGTAAGCTGTAAGGAATATTTGAATGAGAATTTACGAACAGCTTAAGAAATCAATTTATATATGAAAGAACCAGAAGTATTCGTGCTTGCAGAAGAGGCAATGAAGAAGGTGGTGGACCAAATAAAGGATGATCAATGGGGTATGGAAATGCCCAAGGAATTTAAATTGCGAAGTGCGCCCGAGAAGCCAATAACCTTGCGGGAGATCATCAATTACCACGCATATGATGATGCCTGGGTGCCGGACATGCTTAGAGGAAAGACAATGGATGAAATTGGAAAGGAAGCATTCAAGGGCGATCTTTTAGGAAGCGATCCAAAGGGGAATTTCACAATATATGCAGATAAAGCGATTAATGCAGCACGCAATTTTACTGATCTCGACAAAGCGATTCATCTCTCATACGGCGACTATCCGGCGCGAGAGTATTTCTGGCATATAACGTCATTTCGCGGATTTCGGGCAGTCGAGCTCGCGAAGGTGATCGGCGCGGACACAAAGCTTTCGGATGATCTCGTGCAGGGGATGTGGAACGAGCTTTCCCCTCATGCCGAAGAATGGAGGCAGATCGGCATCTTCGGGCCGAAAGTTGAAGTTCCTGAGGATTCGTCGCTTCAAGACAAGCTTCTTGCTATGAGCGGCCGTAAGCCGTAATCATTTTCTTTTCTTCTTGTCAGCGATTTGCCAGATAATCTTCGCAGCATAGGTGCGGTAGGGCGACCAGCGCTTGTAAATTTCTTGAAGCCTTCTCTCACTGGGAGGCTTCCGAAATCCGTAGAATTCCTGTATTCCCTTGCGCAAGACAAGATCGCCCATTGAAAAGATGTCGGTGCGGCCCAAGCTAAACATTAAAAGCATTTCCGCGGTCCAAGGGCCGATCCCTTTTATCTTCGTCAGTTCGGCGATGATCTCCTCATCTGAAAGAGAAGGAAGCGAAATCAGATCGAGCTCCTTCAAGAGCATCTTTTCGGCAACGTTGCGGACTGCTTTCATCTTTGCGGTGGAGAGGCCTGCGCCTCGGAGCTCGCTATCCGAAAGCTTGAGGGTTTTTGCGGGAATAAGGATTTTTTTGGGAAAGAGCTTTT
>DAIPMQ010000015.1:0-1535 GCA_036768625.1 Parcubacteria group bacterium | reverse complement strand
GCCGAATATCGTGTCGGCCGCTTTGTTTGAGAGCTGCTGGCTGGTGATCGTCCGGAGGATGTCATGGTAGAGATTTTCTGATGCCGCGATATCTTCTATATCGAATTCGAGAGATGCCTCGTAAAGCAATGGGTCCGCCTTCTTAAAATGGTCCTGAGCTTTTTTGTACATGCTGGCAATATACCATATGCTGGGAATCCGGCCTCATTCGTGGTGTAGTTACAACTCGCGTTCAGCGAGTGATATATTAGAAGCTTATGCTGAGCCCGGCTATACAAGAGCTTGTCGAATCTGTGAGTGCACGGCGCAATGGAGGCATTATTCCAAAAGGCGAGTCCGCGGGACTCCATGCTTTCGTGAGCACGGCAGCTTCGTTTTACGAGAAGGTCCGCTATCTTGTGGACTATCGAGAGGAGCATACGATCCGCCGCAATGCGATAGAGAGGATCCTCAGGCGCAAGCTTTTTCTCGAAGGAGGCCGCGACATTGGCCTCGAGCTCATCCGCGAACTTGCAAACGGCAGATATGTGCCTCATTTCTATGCGACAGAAGATGCGGGTGTTGCTCTCGACGGAATAATCAACGCGTATATTCGATTAATCGAACGCCAAAAACTGTCCCAGCAGCATCGGAAAATGCTTGCAAGCTTTGCGGCAAGCGAAGTGGACCGGTACCTCAGTTCTGATAGGTATTTCCTTGATGATGCGGTGGTGCGCGCATTCTATCGAAGCGTTCGCGACAGGATAGATATTGAAGGAGTCGGAGGCGAGGATCTTGATCTCCAGGCGCATGCAGCCATCCGCCGAGCACTTCTGCATTCCGACGACGATATGGTTGCGTACGCGCTTTTTGCGACATTTGCCCCGAAGTGGAGGCGCGGAAGCGAACAGGAACAGCAGGAGCTTGCAAGCGATTTGAGCAAAATCCTAGATAGCATTCATGTGGCACTTCAAGATCCACTCCAGCACGAGATCGCACGCGAGCTTAAGTATGAGACGGTTAATTTCGTCATAATCCGCGAGTTCGTGCAGCAGGCTGGTTCCGGATCGGCCGCTGCATTGGCCGATCCGGAAAAGCTCGAGCACTTCACAAAAAGCTTTTTGAAGGGCAAATACGAAGCGGAAAACAAAAGCGTGAAATCAAGCGGTCTTCGCGCGGTGGTATATTTGTTTGTTACCAAAATGATCTTGGCGCTTACCATCGAGCTGCCGTATGAAATTTATTTTCTGGGCGGTATAGCTCTTTTTCCATTAATTACGAACATTATATTTCATCCCCTGGTGCTTTTTGTGTTTACGCGGACCGGACCAAAACTCGGACAGGATAATACGAAGAGAGTGATTGCCAATATTTCATCAACAGTCTTCGGCCTCGATGCGAAGCCTATTAATGTGAAGCGGAGCATTTCGCCTACAGGCCTCAATGCGTTTTTTTCGATAGGTTATGCGGTGTTTGCTCTCGGTGTCTTTGCTTTCATAGTATGGATTCTCGAGAAGCTTCGTTTCAATTCGATAAGCATTCTGCTCTTTATTTTC
>DAIPMQ010000067.1:0-2704 GCA_036768625.1 Parcubacteria group bacterium | reverse complement strand
TTCAAGCTTGAAAGTATACGTGCAATTGCTCGAATTGATAACGAAATCCCAAGGACAAACCCAATACAGCGAATATCTGGAAAAAATCACCAGCCAAGTCGACAAACTCACGCATCTTATATCAACTCTTCTCGATATTGCACGCATTGAAGGAGGAAAAATTACTTATGCTAAAGAACCAATCGATCTGGAGGATTTGATCAAAACGGTTATCGCTGAAATGCAGATGCATGGAAATCATTCAATATATTTCGAAGGAAAGCTGCTGTACCCTGCGTATGGGGATAAGGAACGAATCACCCAAGTGATACAAAATCTTATCTCGAATGCTATAAAATATTCACCAGGCAAGACTTCTGTAGAACTCAAGCTCTTTAATATGGCAAACAAAGCAATAGTGAGCGTGAGCGACCATGGCATCGGCATTGACCAGATATTCCATAAAAAAATCTTTGATCGATTTTTCCGCATCAATCGCGATATACAAGGCGCCTATACGGGGTTAGGAGTGGGCCTTTTCATATCATGCCAAATTATCGAACATCATGGAGGCACAATGTGGGTCGAGAGCACTATAGGCAAGGGATCCACTTTTTATTTCAGTTTGCCGCTAGCAAAGGACTTTCTGTAATATTGTCATCAATTTTTTCAAGGAGCGCATAGACATCGAATGGCTTGAAAATATAGTCGTTTGCGCCGCATTTCTTAGAAATTAAAGGGGTGTCCGGATTGGCCGATATCATTATAATAGGAATATTTTCCGTAATCTTGCTTTTCTTCAGCTTTTTGCAAATATCCCTGCCATTTGTTCCTGACATCCAAATATCCAGAATAAGCAAGTCAGGCTGCTGGGTTTTGATTAGATCCATTACCGAATCATCATACGCGCTCTCGACTTGATATCCCGCATCTTCGATGCATAAAAGAAAGCGCGTTCACAATTGCTCGGTCATCATCTGCGATATATATTATTTTTTGCTTTTTTGCCGAACGCATTCTCTGATTTTAGAAAATTTTTAAATAAGGCGCATTATAATATTCAATAATGAAATTAAAGTTAAAACATTTTAATTTATTTCCCGCAAGCAGCATATGCGATGCATACCACAGGGATGAGCTTGAACTAATTCCCGTCTCAAAATATACTTAATGAATATTAAATGAAGTTTAATTTAACACCTAGATATAAATAGTTTGCTCCTTTCCGGGATGAATTTATTTATATTCAATTAAAACCATGAGGAAGACGACAAAAAGCCAAGAGCACGCTGTCACCGCCACATATTTTGCTCCCGAAAGGACAATGCATTGGATGGGAGGCGTTTCTCAAGGAAATTTCCTTGATAACATAGATGAATTGAAGTCTCTCATGGCGCAAGGCACTGATTTCATAAATCTTGTCGTGACCTCAGCTGGAGGGCCCACAGGCATAGCTATGAGCTTCTATGACTCTGTTCGCAAAGTTTATAGGGCCAATCTTCGCACAATCGGCGCCGGAGATGTGGACTCGTCGGGAATCATTGTATTTCTTGCTGGAAATGAGCGCTATATCACGACGAATACCACAATGCTGCTTCATCTCGCGAGCAGAACCTTCGATGTGGCGCGACGGTATACAGTCCAAGACATAGAAGCAATGGCAAAGGAAGACAAGCTCAAGGATTTTCAATATGCCTCAGTCATATCCGAAAATTCTTCCGGTCGCCTCACGACTAATAAAGTGCTCGGCATGATGGCTGCGAATACGATATTGACGTCGCTTGAAGCGGTTGAACTCGGATTAGCACACTATGTACTTTAAGAAATGCAAAGATAGTAGATGAGAGATACGGGACATTGGATGGGAGGGAAGAGGATAAGGATTTAGAATTTTTTATTTAATAAAGACGCACAACCTTAGTGGGGTGCGCCTTCGCCATTTTCATGGGTAAATGGCGATTTGAATCTAAAAGTGGATATGTTACCACAAATTTTACACTTGCTGCCCAAAAAGTGGCAGGCCTGGACTCGAGGAATTTTTCAGCAGAAAAATATCCGTACTTTTCCAAATGGGCCGTCAGAGCGACTTTCACCTCATTTTCATCCCTCTGCTCTACAATGAGTTCGGTCGCAACCAATCTAACTAATTTTTTATGGCACAACAAAAGAGAAAGAGCATGCGCGGTTTCCGCGCAATGAAAGACAAAGAGCGCCAGCGAGAAATCGCGAGCTCTGGCGGTAAAGCTGCCCATGCAAAAGGCACTGCGCATGTATTTACCTCAGAAGAAGCGCGGCGGGCAGGCCGCAGAGGAGGATTAGCTCGAAGCCGAAAAGCCCGAAGAAATAAATAATCTCATGAAAAATTCCCTTAAAGGGGAATTTTTCATGAGATGCATACTATGCAAATTTTTTAAATGATTCAGCTTATGCGGCAACAGTGTGCTTTTCAATAACTTTTAAAAGCTGCCCGACATCGAATGGTTTTGCGAGAAATTCCGCGATTGGGCTGGATTTCAACGATTCGCCTGCAGTAGGATGCGCCGATATCATTACAATTGGAATGTTTTTCCCTTCCTTCGACTCTTTAATGGCAAGAGCAATGTCGCGGCCATCAAATCCCGAAAGGTAGAGATCGAGCAAAATAATATGAGGTGCAAATTTTTTGACGCTATGAAGAGCGACGTCCCCGCGCGCGACTGTCTCGACATCATACCCGGAATTTTCC
>DAIPMQ010000066.1:0-2763 GCA_036768625.1 Parcubacteria group bacterium | reverse complement strand
GTATTATTGAATTGGATGCAGAAATGGACCATGGCCCTATCGCGGCGCAGCACTCATTTCCTATGCCCGACCCTCTTCCTCGGGCGCCGGAGCTCGATGATCTCCTCTGGCCGGAAGGAGGGAAGCTGTTGGTGAGCATATTGCCTGAATGGATGGCTGGCAGAGTAGTTCCGCGCGAGCAAGATCATTCACTGGCCACTTTTACTAAGAAACTTACAAAAGAAGACGGCCTGATCGATCTCGATGACGATCCGCTCATTAATTTCAGAAAAATACGCGCATACGATCCATGGCCCGGAACTTATTTCTTTATCAATCATGAAAGCAGGCGGATCCGCATCATCATAAAAGAAGCCGAGCTTGCCGATGGAAAATTGATTTTAAAGCGCATTGTGCCGGAAGGAAAAAAGGAAATGAATTACGAGGATTTTATAAGGAATGTATAAAAAAAACCACCCTACTTAGAGTGGTTTGTCGCCGTTCCTTCTTAGGGAACAACCTATCCAGGAAATTTATGGTCGTTATTATGTTTGGGGTTAGTCCTGGAGGCACCTTCAACTAACGACAGAATACATATTAGCACTACTATTTATATAAGTCAAGGATTTAGCAATTTTGTTTTATAAAATTATAAAATACGAATGAAAATAAAGGTTTTTTAGAGCATTTCTTCTATTTCCCCTTCTGCCGGCTCTTGATGAAGTATTTCTTTTGCCTCTTTGCCTCCTTCGCGGATGCTGTCGCCCTGTTTCTCTTTTGATTTGCTGAGCTCTGCAATTATTTGATCCTTCACTTCATCGATAGCGGCATAGAGATCGTCTTTTTCAACAGCCGAGTAATACTGCCTTCCTGCCCATTGCAAATTTACTTCCGCCCTGAAGAAATCTCCGTTTCGATGATGATCCGTCGTTTTTCCGACCTCTACATCGCATATCGCGCTGTCGTCTCCCGGATCAATGAATTTGTCCATCGCATCGAGCTTCTTCGTTAAATAATCGTTAATGGCATCAGTGAGCTCCATGTTATTGCCTTGGACATTTATTTTCATGAGGATCTATAAGAAATTAGCTAATATGATAATTATACATTTGTTTTTACATAATGCCGAAATGAGGTGATATTTAGGTGAAATGGCGATTGCCCTCTTATAGGCAAAAGACATTGCAAACTCTATGTAGTTTGGTATTATTTGCCTTGAACCAGAGATAGGATTCAAATTAGAAATTTTTCTAAGAGAATTCAATCTGAGTTTAAAAGTTACTTGTTAATTTCAAATTCCGCGATAGCTCAATGGTAGAGCAATCGACTGTTAATCGATTGGTTCCAGGTTCGAGTCCTGGTCGCGGAGCAAACTAAAGACGCCCTTGTGGCGTTTTTTGTTTGCTCCGCGAAGCAAGGCATCTGCTTGCCTTGCGTCCAGGACGAAAAGACCTTGAGTATATTTTCGAATGGCCTTCGCATAAGAAAATACGAAAGGTGTACAGCTCCTGTAAGGAGAGAGATTCCTGGTCGTAATTTTCAAAATGGTACCTGACCCCATTTCACCCAATAGGTTTTGGCACTTCACTTAATCAAAAGCGGAGTTATTTGAAAAACTTAACCCGCCCACAGAAATTATGATCTGGAGGGGGTTTCTTTCAATCTAATTTAATAACTTTCTCAATGCAGGCTCTTGTATTACAGCATGACCGGAGCCATACACAACAAAGATACTATTATTCTTTTCCCATTCAGATTTAATAGTCTCAACAACTCGCGAGTCTCGGACCAGATCCACTTCTCGGGAAACTTCATTGATAATTCCATTTTTCTGAGAGGGATCGATAATATCGTAAAACAACTTTCTGTCATTTTTATCTAACGCTTTTCCAAACATCTCCTGGTGTATTCTCTCGATATTTTTGTAAGAGAAATCAAAGTCAGTCCAGCCAAGCTCCTTTGCATCCCATTTCAAATAATGCTCGATGTATTCTTTGAAATCAGGCTTTTTAGTTAAGTTGTTCCATTGAAAAGCAGACTGAATAATATCGTGATAGATAAGTTCATCTTTGGTATAGCTTTTTAACAGGGTTTCGAAAACATCTTTCACACGAGGCTCAAAGCACATATAGGGACACTGAGCGCTGTGCGCAAGAAGTGCAGCGAATCCCACTTCACCCGTTTTAATAATTGCTTCTTGTTCGTCAGTAACAATATTGGATATATGACTTTCAATAACCATTAATCTTTTCCCTTCCACAGTCTCGTTAAGGAATGAATTCCAGAGACTTCTTATCTTCTCAAACTGTTCATGCTTTGGATCAAATGAATGATTCGCACCAAAGTAGATGAGCTTCTGCCCTCCTTTCTCAAGAGTAAAAATATAAGGAGTGGCAAATTCCTTTTGATTATATTCATCCCACGTTAAAAGCAGGTCTTTGATTTCCATATCCTAAAGCATAGCAGATATTAGCTTCGACATATTTAAATTTGACTGATTGAAAAACATGATGTATATTCTAGCACGGAAAGGACCTCGAAATGGCAGAAATTGACATTAACGCACTTCATTTAGCAGACACACTATCAAAGAATCCGAAGCTTCAGAAGCTTCTGCAATCACCAGACCTCCGCGGACATCGGCTTCCAGCAATTCAAGGAGAAAAGTTGAGAGAATTTTTGCTCTTCTCAACAATGGCCATGATGGAGTTGGGTGCGGAAAAACTTTCTTGCTTCCTGGAAGCACTCGTAGGCGGTAAGCCGCTTTCTGAACCTATCCCGGTT
>DAIPMQ010000065.1:0-2769 GCA_036768625.1 Parcubacteria group bacterium | reverse complement strand
CCCATACACCAAAGTGATGCCATAGCATCACTTTGGTGTATGGTAGTAAAATGCTTGTGATTAATTTACAAAAAGAATCTTTCCGTTTATTTTTTTGTAAAGCTCGTCTATCTCTTCGACCACTGCGGAGCCTTCCGGGCTTTCTTTAAGCCGAATTTCCTGCGCTCCTTTGCACGCTGATCGCGCTCGAGGAAGCCTGCTTTCTTGATTTTCTTGCGGAGCTCCTGGTCGTTTTTAACGAGTGCGCGGGCGATGCCATGCCTCATTGCCTCAGCCTGAGAATGCACGCCGCCGCCATTAAGCTTCGCTGTTACCTTGAATTTATTGGAAATTTTCGCAGCAGCAAACGCATCGCGGATTATGCCTTGGAGTTCATCTGTAGGAAAGTATGATTCCAGCTCTTTGTCGTTTATCAAAAAAGTCATCTTAGCCGCGGGAGTGATGCGAACTCGCGCCACAGCCGTCTTGCGGCGGCCTACCGCTTCAATATACCTTTCAGCTACTCCTGGGGATGATTTTTTTATTGTCTTTGCTTCTGCCATATTTATTCTGAAATCGTTAAATGCTTCATCATGACCGCCTGCAATTTATTGTGCGGAAGCATGCCTTTCACCGCCTTGCGAAATGCCTCGCTATAGCCCTTTTCCTTCGTAAGACTCTTCAATGAAGTCATCTTAAGGCCGCCCGGATAGCCGGAGAAGCGAGCATAGCTTTTTTCTTCCATCTTCTTCTCCCCAATGTCTGCCTTTGAAGTATTAATTATATGAACCTCAACTTGTGGCGCTACATTGCGCGCAAATTCCGGAGAATTCTTGCCCATTAAGAGAACCGCCGCTTCTGTAGCGACACGGCCCAACTTTCTATTTGCGGCATCTATAACGTGTTTGGTCATAACAAGATAATACAAAATTTTGAAAATTTGTCTAATAATTCTTTTTAAGTCGGATATAGTCAGAGGTGCGGCGCGAATTTGCGACTAAAATGTAGGGTATACATTGCAGAAGCAAATGAGCGAACAATAACGAAATATACCGACTGAGAAATAATTATTTATACGAACTCGATTTGAGCCATAGGGCTTGCATCATGATCTCTGGAACTCAGCTTCAGAATCCTTGTATAGCCACCTGCCTGAGCTTTATATTTTGGGCCAAGCACTTCGATGAGCTTCTTGCCTCCCTCCGCTCCAACTGTTGCTGAAAGGCTTCTGCGCATTGCAACATTGGCATTTCGGCCGCGGGTAACGAGCTTCTCCATATACGGCCGGAGCTCCTTGGCTTTTGCTTCCGTGGTCTGGATCTTCTCATGCAATATAAGCGAACGCGCAAGCGACTTAAGAAGCGCATTGCGCTTATTGGTCTTTCGTCCGAATTTTCTGTTTGAATTATGGTGTCTCATAGTAAGTTCAAAGTGAAAAGTGAAAATTTAAAAATTGCCGGAAATAGTCGCTTTTCTCTTTTATTTTACGCTTTCAGCGTTATTCCAAGATCTTCGAGGGCCTTCTTTACTTCAACGACTCCCTTGGATCCCAAGCCTTCGATCTCCAGGATATCCTTTTCACGTTTTCGTGCCAACCCTCCTATAGTCCTGATATTGGCATTCGTCAAAGCATTCAAGGTTCGGGCAGAAAGGCCGAGCGATTCTGTCCTTGTCTTCAAAATCTCTGGATCAATCTCCTTTTTATCGCCCTCAATGCTGTCTTCGGTGGCAGATGAAGAAGATTCAATATGCTCCTCATGCTCTTCCTCTTTGAAACCGACGATAGCTTTGAGCTGGTGGATCATTATTTCAATTGACTTTTCCAGCGCTTCTTTAGGAGTGATAGTGCCGTCAGTTTCAATGGAAATTCTCAAACGATTGAAGTCTGTCCTGTCGCCCACGCGCATATTCTCGACTTCGTAATTGACGCGCCGAATCGGAGTGAAACTTGCATCGAGAGCTATCATTCCGATGTCAACGCGATTCTTCTGCAAAACATCTTTCGATACATACCCCAGGCCACGCTCAACCGTGATTTCAATATCAAGCTCAGAACTTTTATCTGTCATATGTGCAATGACAATCTCAGGATTCAGAATTTCAACTTGGCCTGGAATTTCAATGTCACCCGCAACAACTTCTTTTATTCCTTTGAGTTTGAGCCGGAGCGCTTGAGGCTCATCTGTGAGCATCTTGATACGAATACGCTTGAGATTGAGGAGCAACGTTATCGCGTCCTCCTTTATTCCTTCAATTACCGAGAATTCATGGCTGATTCCTGCAATTTTGACAGTTGTAACTGCGGCTCCCGGCAGCGAAGAAAGCACAATTCGCCTTAATGAATTGCCCAACGTATTCCCATATCCTGGGTGCAAACCGTCAATTTCATATACGCCAGTAAAATCGTCTTCTGAGACAATCTTAGGCTTCGAAGGTAAAACTATGCTTAAGTCCGACATAGAAAATATATTATTAATTAACTGGTAAATTATGCATTAAATTCATACAAAAAGCAAAAACATCGCTTAAAAGCTGCGTGTGCTATCTGCTGTAGAACTCGAATACGGCATTCAGGTCAAAAAGAAGATTCGCATTCTCCATCTTAGGCATTCCTTGAATCGTTCCTTCTTTCTTTGCGGGATCAAGTTTTATCCATGACGGTACCGTGATTGCAGCCATGCGCTCATCGAGAGTCGCGAATACCAATGCCTTCTGAGATCCCGCTCTGATTGCGATCACATCTTCAAGCGACACCCGAAAAGACGGAATGGTTACGCGCTTGCCATTCAC
>DAIPMQ010000064.1:0-2842 GCA_036768625.1 Parcubacteria group bacterium | reverse complement strand
AGGTAATTCCGCGCGATGAGATGGAATTGACGGTGCGTGAATTTTTTCAAAAATGCTTTGCAGAGAAAATGTACGATATCGATCCTCGCATCGATAAAGTGCTTGAAGTGGTAAATCTCCATGCTCCTCATGACAAGCTTGTAAAAAGCTTCTCAGGCGGCCAGCAGGCACGGCTTCTTCTGGCATCCGCACTCATTCAAGACCCCGACCTTCTTCTGCTCGATGAGCCGACAAACAATCTCGATGGCGCGGGCATTGAGCATCTCACTCAATTTCTTAAAGAGTATAAGAAAACGGTTATCGTCATTTCCCATGATGCGGAATTTTTGAATTTCTTTACCGAAGGGGTGCTTTATCTTGACGTTTTTACTCGCAAAATCGAGCAGTATGTAGGCAATTACTTCGATCTCCAGGCCGAGATCGTGACGCGTCTCGAGCGCGAAAACCGCAAGAACGCGCAGCTCGCCAAAGAGATCCAGGCCAACAAAGACAAAGCGAACTTCTTCGCCAACAAAGGAGGCCAGATGAGGCTTTTGGCAAAGCGCATGCGCGAAAAGGCGGAGGAGCTCGAAGAAGAGAAGGTGGATGTGCGCAAGGAAGACAAGACGATCCGCAATTTTGTTATTCCCAATCAGGCTGATGTTTCGGGCGAAGTGCTCCACATAAAGAGCTTCAGCGTGATGAATCCGAAAACTCACAAGCCAGTTACGCGCAAGGCAAGTATTTCCTTGAAGAAAGGCGATCATCTCCTGCTTGCAGGTCCCAATGGCATTGGAAAGAGCACGCTTCTCGAATCCCTCGCCCGCGGCACAGCAAAGGGCGCTCTTATCGCCGAGGGGATCAAGGTAGGCTATTACCGGCAGGATTTTTCAACTCTCAATTTCGAAGATACGGTATATGATTCTCTCGCGAGCGCAGTAGACCGGCCGCAGGAAGAAGCTATCCGCTCCGTTGCAGCAGGATTTCTCATCTCACCTGAAGTGATGCGGACGAAGATCGGCGCTCTCTCGGAAGGACAGAAGGGTCTGGTGGCATTTGCCCGTCTTGTCTTGGAGCGCCCAGGCCTTCTTATTCTGGACGAGCCGACCAACCATATTAATTTCCGCCACCTTCCCATTATCGCCAAAGCCCTCGACTCCTTCGAAGGCGCGATGATACTCGTGAGCCATGTACCGGAGTTTGTGAAGCAGATTAGAATTGATGATACGCTAGATTTGAATAAATAAAAGGCACCCGTCAATTTCTTGTAGGGTGCCAATATGTAGCTGCATCAGTCAGCGAGTAGTTCACAGCAGTCGCGGCTGAAGACAAGAGTAGAAAAGCCTGATACATTTTCTTCCCACCATTTTCGCGCTTCGGGGCTGTGTTTGCCGAGTTCGTTCATCGCGCTATCCCAAAGGACTTCGTAACCTCCTCTGTGGCTTGGTACTAATTTGTACGTTAAAACGTCTGCAAGCAGCACGTCCGTTTCTTGTTCTATGGGTAAAACAAGGCCTATCCATTGGTCGCGTATTTTATCAGGCGCACCACCTGGGGGTCGTGAAATTATTCGAATAAAACCTTGTGGCAATATGGCACCTCTCTGCATATTTCTATCTTTTAAGCTTAGCAATGTCAATTTTCCCTTCTTTTGTTATAGTTGAAGCGTACTATTTAACAAACAACCATGTATATACTACTCGCAGTCATTGTGGTTTTGGTGCTCTCTTCCATTCGAATCATTAAGGAATATGACAGGGGAGTCGTGTTCTTCCTGGGCAAATACAAGGATGTTCGGGGTCCGGGGCTCATTTTCCTCATTCCGCTTTTGGAACAGATGACTCGCGTTACCTTGCGAACGGTTACAATGAGCATTCCGTCGCAGAAGATCATCACCAAGGACAATGTTTCGATCGACATTGCGGCTGTGGCGTACTATCACGTCGTCGATCCCAAAAAATCGGTCGTTGCGGTCGCAGATGCCTACAATGCTGTCAATCAGATCAGCCAGACAACAGTGCGCAATGTCATCGGCCAGTTTCAGCTTGACCAATTACTTTCTCAAACAATCACTATTAATAGTCAGATCAAAGAAGTAATCGATTCTCATACCGAGCCGTGGGGTGTGCAGGTCTCAGCGGTCGAGATCAAGGATATTACGCTTCCCGATAATATGCAGCGCGCAATGGCCAAGGAAGCGGAAGCCGAGCGAGAGCGCCGCGCAAAGATTGTCGCGGCCGAAGGAGAATTTCAGGCTGCAGTAAAGCTCGGCGAGGCAGCAGATATTATTTCCAAGCATCCGGTAGCCCTCCAGCTTCGCACGCTTCAGACGATGGCAGAAATAAGCGTTGAGAAAAATTCCACTATCATTTTTCCCGCGCAGTTTATGACGACGGTTGGGGAAGCACTCAAGATGATAAAGGGAGATTCTTAATTAAACATCGCAAAATAAAAATTGCTTATTGAAATAAGCAATTTTTATTTTGCCGCATTCGTTCCCGCCACGAACCCGGTAGTCCAACAGAGCTGGAGGGAATAGCCTCCGGAGGGGCCGGTCGATGTTCCAGACATCGCCTACGAGGAAGAGGATGGAGAGGAGGTGGGAAAGATGTACATGATATGTTTAAAATAGAGGTATTTTAAGAATTCTGCTATAGTAATTTTACTTAAATATTCACTCACATGGTAATACACAATTAGCTCAAATAACTTAAAAGCTAATCCGAGATCCTCGGAGATCTCTGTGTATCTATGCAAAAATTGAATAAACCTGTAATAAGCTGCATTAACGTAAGTAAATCTTACGAAAATTTTTCTGTTCTTAAGGATGTAAATTTATCAATCCAGCAAGGACAGAAAATTG
>DAIPMQ010000063.1:0-2909 GCA_036768625.1 Parcubacteria group bacterium | reverse complement strand
AGGTATATCCTATCGAAACCACAAAAAGTACGAGGATAATTCCACTGATTGCTTTGGCAGTTGTAGTCATATTTTTTAATTATTTTACCCCATTATACTCGCCATGCTCGATAAGAAAAAGCGCCGCTCATAAGAGAGCGGCGCGTGCCACAACTTATTCAGTTGTGACGGATTTTGCGAGATTTCTCGGCTGATCTACATCAGTGCCTTTCAGCACAGCGACGTGATAAGCCAAGAGCTGCAAGGGTATGGCGTAAATAATCGGGCTGAGGAAAGAATCGACCTCTGGCAGGACAATCGTCTTCCAGACGTCCTTTCGCAGAGCGCTGCAGCCCTTCTCATCGGATAGGAGAATCACTTTGCCTCCTCTTGTCACGACTTCCTGGATATTCGACGCTGTTTTGTCGAATAAATGATCGGAAGGCGCGATCGCAATCACCGGAATGTCTTCATTCACGAGTGCGAGCGTTCCATGCTTAAGCTCTCCGGCAGGAACCGCTTCAGCATGGATATAGCTGATTTCCTTCAATTTGAGAGCTCCTTCATAGGCGATGGCAGAACTTGTGCCTCGACCGATATAAAGCGCATTCGAAACTTTCACGAGGTCTTTGGCGATCTCGCGAATGGCGGAATCAAGCTTGAGAACCGCCTGAATGTCCCCCGTTAGTTGATTAAGGCTCTCAACGAGGGCTTTTTCGCGTTCAAGCGAAAGCATCCCTTTCGCTTTTGCAGCTCCGATAGCAAGCATAGCGAGCACTGCAAGCTGAGTTGTGAATGCCTTTGTGGAAGCCACGCTAATTTCTACGCCTGCTAAAGTGTATATCACCCCAAAAGCTGCGCGAGCCATTTCACTTCCGGGAACATTGACAATAGCGAGCGTCGGGCACCCTTGCGTTTTCATATGCTGAAGCGCAGCGAGCGTGTCAGCCGTCTCGCCTGATTGGGAAACGACAATGCAAGCCTGGTCGCATCTGCAAGGTGATCCGCGATAACGGAATTCCGACGCGATTTCACATCGCGTGGAAATTTCCGCTAAACTTTCGAACCAATATTCTGCAACCTTTCCTGCGAAACTTGCTGTACCGCAGGCAACGATTGTGAGCGAAGAGATATCAGCAAAATCAAACGGAAGCTTCGGTAAAATGATTTGATGAGTTGTCGGATCAGAAAACGAGCGCACAGTATCGCCGATTACTGTCGGCTGCTCAAAAATTTCCTTAAGCATGTAATGGCGAAAAGCGCCTTTCGAAGGCCGGGCATCCTGGTAGGCGATTTCTTGTATGTTCCGCCTAACGCGAATTCCGCTGTGATCAGTGATTTCCGCCCCCTGGGGCGTTAAAACGGCAAAATCGCCGTCTTCGAGATACATAACGCGTTCTGCAAGCGCTGCAATCGCGATCTCATCCGATCCAACCGAAGTACCGCCTTTTCCGAAGCCGATGACGAGCGGCATGCTTTTGCGCGTGACAATGAGCATGTTCTTCTTCTCTTCGAATATGAAAGCCAGAGCGAATGAACCCTTAAGCAGGCTGATCGCCGTCCGGGTTGCCTCGATCGGCCCCATCCCCATTTCGAGGTTTCTGTTTACCAGGTGCGGAATTACTTCCGTATCCGTGTCAGAAAGGAAGAAAGCGCCTGTTTCCTCGAGAGTTTTCCGAAGCTCGAGGTAATTCTCGATAATGCCGTTATGAACAACAGCAACTTTCCCGACAAGGTGAGGATGAGCGTTTCTCGCTTCAGGCTTCCCATGGGTCGCCCAGCGGGTATGGCCTATGCCCGAATTCCCCTCCAAAGGATTGAGTACGAAAGCCTTTTGCAATTTTGCGATTTTGCCTTGCGTACGGAGAATATAAAGATGACCGTTACATGATGTTGCAATACCGGCGCTGTCATAGCCGCGGTATTCAATACCCCGAAGCGCTTCTAGAATTTTGGGTCCGGCTTCTTCCGTACCGACATAGCCTGCTATTCCACACATATTTCTTCTCCTTTTCTTTCTATATTTCCAAAAAACAATGGCTGCCAGTATATTACTGGCTCTTTTGAATTTATAACACAATAAAAATTATTTGGCAATAGTCACAACAAATCCGCCAGGAGAAGCAAATTATTTCCTTTTTAAGCTGGGTAGCTTTTTATAATTTCCTTTGGCAGGAAGTTAGAGAGCAGCCGCAGTCTGGTGAGCATCCTTTGTGCACTTTGTTAGTATGTTTGAGAGCTCTTGCTTTGCTACTGCTGAAATTTGCTTCTTGGAAGTAGTAGTCGAGGCATATTTTGCATTCCATCCTTCAATATCATTCTGGCAGCTTGCAAGAGCGGTTTGCGCCTCCATCACAGGATCTGCCTTTTTGTCTTTCATTATCAATACCACCAAGAGCACGATTACTAATACTGCGAGAATAATCGTGGCGTACTTATATTTTTTTAAAACATCCATAAAAAATAGACTAGCGATTAAGATTGTTTAATTATACAGGCAAAACTCCTTATATTGTCCCCGTTTTCTTCCAATAATAGTCCAATGCGACAAGCTCCCCTTTTACTGATAAAATTACTCCATTACCACTAACTTTTACATATATGGAATCGATGGAAAAACCAGAGCAAAGTCCTCTTGAAACAGTAAGTGAAACTACTCAAGAATTATTTAATGGAGTAGAAAAAGGTCATCAGCAAGAAATGGGGGAATTTCTCAAGCTTACAGACGTAGGGGTGCCTGAAGCATTTGAAAAGAATAATCGCGAGAGATAATTATGAATACCAATCTTCAAAAAATTAAAGATGTCGTGTATAAATCAGATCTTTCATTCCTTGAAAAAGAGGAACTTGCCGATCTCTTCACACATGCAAAAAAGGACGAAGACCTTGAAGGCATCGCAACTCTCGTATCCCGCAACACCGCAATGGTC
>DAIPMQ010000014.1:0-13830 GCA_036768625.1 Parcubacteria group bacterium | reverse complement strand
CTTCATAGCGTATTATTAATTGCATATGACTCATCTGCGGCATCCGAAGCATAAGATTCTGCGGGACCTGCTTATTGTTATTGCGAGCTTTTTGGTGACGCTTGCGCTCGTGCATTCAGGAGCTTTTAACTTTCTTATCGGCACAGACGGAGAAACTTATTTAATCGGCAGTTTCATTGCGGGCATTCTCTTCACTTCAACATTTACTATCGCTCCAGCAACAATTGTTCTTGCCAACATCGCTCATGTAACTTCGCCATATTCTGTTGCATTCTGGGGAGCGCTCGGATCGATGATAGGAGATCTTTTTCTTTTTAATTTTATTAAGGACAATCTCTCAAAAGATGCTGAAGACCTTCTCAAACGATCTCGCTTCAAACGGCTTGTCTCCGTGTTTCATTTGCGGTTTTTCAGATGGCTTATGCCCCTTATCGGCGCTCTCATCATCGCTTCGCCATTGCCCGACGAGATCGGGCTTGCCATGCTTGGATTTTCAAAAATGCGGATTGCTGTGCTCCTTCCCGTCTCGTTTGTGATGAGTTTTATCGGCATTCTTTCGATCGCTCTCATTTCGCGAAGCTTGTAACTCGGTAACTTGAAGTAAGCTCAACATTACTTGACAATTATTAAATTAAGATGTAATGTATCCATACAAATAGATTAACGATTTAATTAAAAGTCAAAACCTCTTAATTGCCTTTATTCTTAAGTGTTTCTAATAATTTTTGAGTTTCATTTTTGCTTCATATTTTTGAAATATTATGGCTACTTACAATCCATCATCCTTACAGGAGACCTCACTACGAATGAAGAAAATAGTTGTTATAGGAGGAGGCACCGGAAGCTACACTGTGCTTCGCGGACTTAAGCATTATCCAGTTGATATAACCGCTGTAGTTAGCATGTTCGACTCGGGAGGCTCTTCCGGGATGCTTCGCGATGAGTTTGGGCTGCTTCCTCCCGGCGATGTTCGCCGTTGCCTCGTAGCGCTCGCTGAGGAGAATGGAATAAATATTCTTCGCGAGCTTTTCAATTACCGCTTCAAAGAAGATTCGTCTCTTAAAGGACATAGCTTTGGCAATCTTTTTCTGACTGCGCTTACCCAGATCGTGGGAAGCGAAGCCCAAGCAATCAAGAAGGCAGGGAAGGTCCTTAATATCAAAGGCCAAGTACTTCCCGTATCTGTTACGAATGTAAATCTCAGGGCAGAACTCGAAGACGGCAGTATTATCGAAGGGGAGACTAATATCGATATACCAAAACATGATGGAAATTTGAAAATAACTCGCATTTTTCTTGAGCCGGAAGCTTTTATTCTCAATGAAACAGAACAAGCAATTGCGGAAGCAGACATAATCGTTATTGGCCCGGGTGATCTCTATACTTCTGTTATTCCCAACCTGCTTGTGAAAGGAGTGTCGGAGGCAATTCAGCAGAGCAACGCCAAGAAAGTATATGTATGCAATATTATGACAAAGTGGGGAGAGACAAATGGCTTCAAAGCTTCCGACTGCGCTCGCGAAGTCCTTTCATATATTAAGGGAATGGAAAAATTCGATGCAATAATCTGCAGCTCGAGCATAGCAAGCCCATCATTACTTAAGCGCTATGAGGCAGAGAATTCATTTCCGATACTCTTGGATCCGCTTCTTGAGTCATATGCCGATAAAATCATATGCGAGGATGTAGCAATGATCTCGGATATCATCAGGCATGATTCGAGCAAGCTTTCAAAAGCAATAATCGATCTTCGTTTCGATAAGCAGGAAACAATCGAAGAGCCTCTTCTCCTTGCGAGGCCTTTGCATAATGCAATTTAATCCCTGCAATCTGGCTAAAAAATACTCATCCACAGGCAATTTTTAAAATTATGCTATATTACGGGAAGTTCTGAAGTGAAAGGAAATCGAGCAATTTTAGTATAATGATTAACATGATGTTTTCTGCTCCGAAATTCACAAAGATTTCATTCATTCGGGATATTGTGTGCGAAAGGTCGATTTTTTAGATAATTTAAGAGCACTATGGACAAAGAACAGAAATTTGTATCATTTACAATATTCGACCTTGATGACGACTTAGAAGAAAAGGATGAGGAGGATGAGGATGAAGAAGATGATGAATTAGACCCTGATGCAGAAGAGGAAGAAGAAGAGGATGAAGAGGAAGACGAAGAGGAAGAAGTCGGAGGGGGTCTCTAAAATTAAATTATTTAACCGCCCTGGGGCTTTTTGAAAGCCGCAGGGCGTTTTGTATTAAGATATATTCGTAATAGTGCAGCTATCCATTTTATATTTGTGGGGGCACGCGATATACTAGAGAGAGCTTATCTCGAAAAGAAGGGGTGATTTTGCACATAGCCGAGATAGGAAGAGTTTTAACGGGATGAGAGTACTTATGTTCGGGTGGGAATTTCCGCCCTACAATAGCGGGGGATTAGGAGTGGCGTGCTTGGGACTGACGCGCGCGCTTCTTCGATGCGGAATCGAAGTGTCTTTCGTATTGCCTAAAAGATTGGGTGAAACGAGCTCGGCAGTACCTATTCTTTTCGGAGAAGATTATTATGCAAAGCTCGGCATCGATAAAGCGCGATTTTATGAAGTGGATTCGCGCCTTTACGCGTATGTTACTTCTGCAGAATATGCCGCCGGAAAGAGCCTGGCCGCATCCCCGTATGCCAAATCACTCATGGGCGAGGTATCGCGATATGCGCTTACTGCAAGTTCAATCGCATTAAGCGAGGAATTCGATGTCATACATGCGCACGACTGGCTCTCGTTTCCTGCCGGGCTCGAAGCGAAACGAGTTACTGGGAAGCCTCTTATCGTCCACGTGCATGCAACGGAGTTTGATCGCGGCGGCGGAAACGGGGTGAACGAAGAAGTTTTTATAATTGAAAAGAATGGGATGAGTGGCGCCGATAAAATCATTGCCGTTTCAGAGCACACTAAAAATATTATCATTGATAAATATGGGATAGCAGCTGAGAAAATTAGCGTCGTGCATAACGGCATCGACGAAGCGGATTATATGCGCCCTCATGCCACAACCTCGGAAGTGCAGGCTCTCAAAGAAAGCGGCTCCAAGATCGTTCTTTTCGTCGGGCGCATAACGATCCAGAAAGGCCCTGATTATTTCGTAAAAATGGCAGAGAAAGTTTTAGAATATTATCGCGATGTATATTTCGTCGTATCAGGCTCCGGCGATATGGAATGGGCTATGATCGAAGAAGTTGCTGCGCGCGGCCTCTCTGACCGCTTTATTTTTACAGGCTTTCTTCGGGGCGAGGAGCTCAACCAAATTTATCGAGCTGCGGATCTCTACGTTATGCCTTCTGTTTCCGAGCCGTTCGGTATTACGCCTTTGGAAGCAGATCTTAACGGCACGCCGATTCTCATCTCCAAGCAAGCGGGGGTAGGAGAGATTTTGAATCATGCGCTCAAATGCGATTTCTGGGATACTGACGAAATGGCCAACCAAGTAGTTTCTGTGCTGGAGAATCCTGATCTTCACAGAACGCTGCAGCATAATGGCTATGCAGAAGCGGCTTCTCACGATTGGAACAAGGCGGCGCAAAAATGCGTTCTTGTTTACAACGGAGTAGCCTAGATTTTGGAAATAAAGTTATTTTGTCCCAATTTTATAATGCTGTACTTGGAAACAGGACGGATTTGACGTAAAATAAGTGGTAAATGTCCTCAGTCTGTTTTTATTTCCAGGTTCATCAGCCGCATCGCCTGAAGCGATATAGGATCTTTGATATTGGAAAGGAGCGCGACTACTTCACGAGCCCTGAAGCGAAGCTCTCGAACGAAGCTATTATGAAAAAAGTTGCCGGCAAATGCTATCTGCCGACGAATCGGCTGCTTCTCGATCTCATACGGCAAAATCCCAAATTCAAAGCAAGCTTCTCTATTTCTGGCACTGCGATCGAGCAGTTCGAGCAGTTTGCGCCCGAAATATTGAAGTCTTTCCAAGATTTGGTGGAAACGGGCAATGTAGAAATCCTCTCCGAAACCTATTACCACTCGCTTTCATTCATCGGTTCGATGGAAGAGTTCCGCGCACAGGTTTTGAAGCATAAAAAGCTCGTGAAGCGTCTCTTCGGGGTGACGCCGCAGGTCTTCCGCAATACCGAGCTCATTTATAATAACGACATCGCCCGCGAAATAGAGGATATGGGCTACTCCGGCATTCTTGCCGAAGGAGCTGACAAAATTCTAGGCTGGCGTAGCCCGAATTTCCTCTATCGTCCTCAAGGAGCGGGTAATCTTAAACTTCTCTTAAAAAATTATAAGCTCTCGGACGACATAGCGTTTCGCTTCGGCAATAAGGAATGGGAGGGATATCCGATGAACGCGCGGAAATTTGCTGACTGGGTTTCAGGCCACAACGGCACAGGCGAAATACTCAATCTTTTTATGGATTATGAGACATTCGGCGAACATCAATGGGAGTCAACTGGCATCTTCGATTTTCTTCGCGAACTTCCAGGCGAAGTGCTGAAGCATCCTCATAATGATTTCGTTACTCCCTCGGAAGCAATTTCGCGCTATAGGGCAGTCGCGGAGCTCGATGTGCCGGACTTCGTTTCGTGGGCGGATATCGAGCGTGATCTTTCAGCATGGCTTTCAAACGACATGCAGAAGCAGGCGCTTCGAAGCATATACGAGCTCGAGGGGGATGTTCATGCTTCAGGCGATGATGTTCTTAAGGATGATTGGCGCAAGCTCCAGACCTCCGACCATTTCTACTATATGTGCACCAAGGGGTTTGCCGATGGTGATGTTCATAAATACTTCAATCCGTACGAATCGCCGTATGAGGCGTTTATCACCTATATGAACGTAATCAAGGATATGAAATTGCGTCTCAGCGAAAGCGAACGGCGAGAAGAAATAAAGATTCCGCTCAGGAAATTGGCTGTTGCAGGGACTTCTATCGCTGATCACTTTTGATTTGGAGCAAAAATATATTACAATAGGGGAACGAATCTTAGTTTTTTTATACCCATACTTATTTCATGCTCTTTCGCCGAAACAAAATCTACAAAAAAGAGATCCCTTCACAGGCAAAAAAATCGCTTCTAGAGCGGCTTGTGATTATTGATGCAGACGGGATCGATTCACCTGAATCAGTTGCCGAGAAGCTTCAGGAAGACACTTCCGTTGAAGCTCGAGTTGTCAGAGTGCGGTCTTTCGCGCCGGGGCGCAGAATGTCCAATATTCCCGTTGAGCGCACAATCAATATGGACGAATCGGAAGCTGGTAAGAATGCGGAAAGCGAAGCGATCCATGAAGCGCCGAGGCCTTTGCACATAGAAAGATTTGAAAATGCGGTTTCTGAAATCGATGAGGAAGAAAGCGAACAGGAAGCGGCAGAAGAGCAGGAAAATGAGGACGAGGGCGTTGAGAGCGTAGATATAGGAAGTTTGGATGCAGCCGAAGTTCCTTCTGAAAAGAAATTTTTTGACATACTTGAACGCGCTCGCGAACAGGAAGCGCAGATCGAAAGCGGGAATGTAGCACAGGAGCAAGTTCGTATCATATATCGCGTGCCGAAGCGCTCATATGGGGTAGATGCGACGAGAAATGCCATTCACAACGAGCTTATCGAGCGCATTAACGGCTCGCTTAATGATGTATCAGTTGAGCAGCCAGCAATTTTGCCTCAGCAGCTTGTTATTTCAGTCGAAGAGCGGCCGCAAGATATTCAGCAAAACGTCACTGAGCAAAGTGGTTCAGAAGCTTTTGCGCTTGAGGATGAGATCCGCAAGGTGGTGGGCAATGATACAAGCGATGAGCATATACTGGAGATCATTCAGGGCGCGCTCGCAGAGTCAGTTCGTTCAGGCGAAATTGTCCAGACTCACTCTTCAAACGAGAGCAGGGCAGAGGAATTGATAACTGAAATCGAAGATGTCCGCGATCTGCCGCAAACAGACCATTTTCAAAAAATCCTTTTTCCAGAAGAATATTTCTATGCAAACGATGGCACTGTCATTAAGACCGCAGCTCAGCTCCATGAAGCCCTTCAGAATATGCACATCGATACGTATAATCATCATGCAGTTTCTCGCGGCACGAACGACTTTGCCAATTGGATAGAAGGCGTATACGGACATGCGGACTGCGCGAGACGACTTAAGGGGGCGGGAGGAAAGGAGGACATGCGGACTATTTTGGAGCTTTATCTGCAATAGTGAGCCTGCGAAATTGACATATTTTTTCGTTGCTCAATTGCTGGTAATCTCATAGTATACAAATACGGTTCGGTCGCCAGATTTAATTGTGCCTCAAACTGCATCCAATTTCTGAGGCTCTCTAAAAATACTCAATTAAATTTAAAAATTTGCCGAGAGGCAGTTTTTTTATCTCAATAATTCAAAGATATAGTATAATTTAGCAATAATTATTTTCTCATGTCCCGCTCTTTAGTATTAGGAAACGGAAATATGCTTGTCGGCTTGGACAACTTCGGCCAGGTGCGTGATTTCTATTTTCCGTATGTGGGTCTTGAAAACCATGTTGGGAGAGAACTTGTTCATCGAATCGGGGTTTGGGTGGATGGTCAGATGAGCTGGCTCTCGGATGGCTCGTGGAATGTTTCGGTGAAGTATGGGGATGAATCGATGGTATCAGATATAGTCTGCATACATAAAAAACTTGAGCTGAAGCTTTCGTTTTTTGACGTGGTATATAACGAAACTAATATTTTTTTAAGGAACGTGACGATTGAGAACACTTCAGAACGCAATCGACATGCAAAGATCTTCTTTAATCAGGAATTCCGCATTTCCGAGAATGAGCATGCCGACACAGCATATTACAATCCGACACTCGATGCAGTTATTCACTATAAAGGCCGGCGAGTGTTTCTTGTCGGAGGAACGCTCGATGGCCGCTCATTCGATGAATATAGCGTCGGACTTTTCGGCATTGAAGGCAAGGAAGGGACCTGGAAGGATGCAGAGGACGGAGCTCTCAGCAAAAATCCCATCGAGCACGGCTCAGTCGACTCAGTTATAGGATTTTCCATGAGCCTGGGGCAATTTTCAAAAGCCGAGCTTGTTTACTGGGTTTGCACAGGGGAGACATACAGGGAGGTGCAAGCTCTTCAGAGATACGTTGCTATGAAAAGTCCGGCACGACTTTCGAAATCAACAGAGGATTATTGGCACGCGTGGGTTAACAAAACGAATTTCTCATTTAATGGTTTAAGCGCGGAAATGATCAGGCTCTTCAAAATATCGCTTTTGGTAATACGGGCTCATTCAGACAATCGCGGCGGCATCTTGGCTTCAAGCGATTCGGGAAATAATCAGCGTTATGTTCGCGATACCTACAGCTATGTATGGCCTCGCGATGGCGCTTATGCGGCTCTTGCGCTTGATAGGGCAGGCTATGCTGACATTTCTGAGCGGTTTTATGCATTCTGCAGCGACTTGATTACGGAAGACGGTTACATAATGCATAAGTATCAGCCAGACAAATCGTTCGGCAGTTCATGGCATCCGTGGGTTAAGGATGGCAAACCGCAGCTCGCAATTCAGGAAGATGAGACAGCAATACTCATCTTTGCTCTTTGGGAACACTATTCAAAAACAAAAGATCTGGAGTTCGTGGAAAAAGTATACAGAGGGTTTATCAAGCTGCCTGCGGCATTCTTGATGAAATTCCGCGAGCCCAATACGGGACTTCCTGGGCCGAGCTATGATTTATGGGAAGAGAAGTTTGGCATTTCAACCTACACTGCGGCAAGCGTATATGGCGCGCTCGTCGCTGCGGGTAAATTTGCAGAGCTGCTCGGCAAGCATGAAGAAAAGACAATTCTCGATAGGGAAGCTGCAGGCATTCGGGCGGCAATTCTTGAGCATTTATACGATAAAGAGTCGGGATATTTTCATAAGCTTGTCACCATTGAGGAGCTGCCTATGCAGACAGGTCTGCATGATATGCCTTCGCATACAGGGCAGACAAATGGAAAAATTACATTTGACAGAACGATTGATTCCTCAAGCTTTTTCGGAATCTTGAAATTCGGTGTGCTAGCTGCCGATGATCCGATAATGGCCCGAGCTTATGACGTGCTTTGCAAAAGCGCATATTCGGGCGAGCCTTTGCGGGGGATTCTGCGGTATGTTGGAGATAAATATTTTTCTGATAATCCCGCATCTCCGGGCAATCCATGGTTCGTCACGACATTATGGGCTTTGCAATACAAAATTAGCAAAGCAACTACGCATGTGGAAATGGAAGCGCTGGGGAAGGAGCTTGAGCATATTTCTTCCTACGCGCTGCCGAGCGGCATTTTTTCAGAGCAGCTCGATCCGGTCACGGGAGAGCAGCTTTCAATCTCTCCGCTTGTTTGGAGCCATGCCGAGTTCGTAACGACAGTAGCCGATTTTATGGATAGAATGGGAAAATTAGATTTGGGAAAAATTATTTTGTAGTATTCTTTCAATTATTGACCTCCAATGATTCCTGAGTAGTATTAAAATCATGAAAATAATAATAAAATTTCTTCTGACGGCAGTGGCGGTCCTCCTTGCTTCGCATTTCGTCCCCGGCATAGCTGTGGCAAGCTTCTACACAGCGCTTGTGGTGGCGCTAGCGCTAGCTGTGGTGAACTTGATCCTTAAGCCGATTCTGATAATTCTTACGTTGCCTATAAATATTCTGACGCTCGGGCTCTTCACGCTCGTCATTAACGGTTTGCTTCTTTGGCTCGTCTCAACCTTCGTAAGAGGTTTCGAAGTTGCAGGTTTCACTCCTGCATTTTTAGCAGCGCTTATTATTTCTGTAGTAAGCTTTGTCGGGCACAAATTGCTTTCGAGCGCTGAAAAGCACGATTAGAATATTATGCGCATTGTTACACATAACGGCTCTTTCCATGCAGATGAGGTATTTGCCGTCGCAGCTCTCAAACTCAAGTTCAAAAACGAGAATGTTGAGATAATTCGCACACGCGATCCCAAGATCCTCGCTACTGCTGATCTCGTTGTTGATGTGGGCGCTTTATACGATGGCGAGCGGTTTTTCGATCACCACCAAGGCGGGATCGAGCCGCGCTCTAATGGAGTTCCCTATGCGTCCTTCGGGCTCGTGTGGAAAAGATTCGGCGCAGAAATCTGCGATTCGGAGGAAATAGCAAAGCGCATAGAAACAGAGCTCATTTTGCATATTGATGCTGCAGACAATAGCGTTGAAGTGTATAAGCCCATAATTCCCGGTGTGTACCCGTATATTTTGCATGATATCGTGCATTCTTTCTATCCGCTTTGGGATGACACGACTCTGGACTATGATTCAGGGTTCGAGCAGGCGCTCGGATTTGCAACTATCGTGCTCGATAGGGAAATGGCCCAGATCGGCGCAGTGTTCCGTGCGCGGCCTATTTTCAAAAAATTCTATGAAAGCGCACATAATAAAAAAATAATACTTCTTGATCGAAAATGCTCGTATGAGGAATTTTTGCCCGAATATCCTGAAATCCTTTTTGTTATTTCTCCGAACCAGGCGGACGACACCTGGCATGTGAAGACAGCTCGCGACAGCATCTATTCCTTCGAGAACCGCAAATCTTTTCCTGAAAGCTGGGCAGGAAAGCGCGGGAACGAGCTTGTTCTCGCAACCGGCGTATCGGACGCGATTTTCTGCCACCGAGGAAGATTTCTCACGGTTGCCGGAAGCAAGGAAGGAGCGCTCGCATTGGCAGAGCTTGCAACAAAGGAGAAGTAAGATTTACGAAGGATGCGTGATTTTTTTCTTTGACTTTATTCTTAAATCCTATATCGTACATCTTACATCCAACTATTATGTTTGTAGACGAGCTCAAAATGCATATGAAGGCGGGCAACGGCGGCAATGGCGTGGTTTCCTGGCATCATGAAAAAGGCAAGGAAATGGGCGGCCCCGACGGAGGCAACGGCGGCAAAGGCGGCGATGTGTATATTCGCGTGGTAAGAGATATCGGCATACTGGCAAAACAGCGCTATGAAAAGGAATTCGCAGCCGAGAATGGCGGAGCCGGCCAGGGCTGGAGCATGCAGGGAAAATACGGCGAAGATCTGGACGTAAAGTTGCCGATGGGCTCGATTGTCAAAAATTTAAAAACTGGAGAGGAATACGAACTTTTAAATGACGAAGACAGAATCCTTGTGCTTAAAGGCGGCCGCGGTGGCTTGGGTAATGAGCATTTCAAATCTTCCAAGAATACGAGCCCGAAGGAATGGACTGCAGGGAAAGAAGGGGAAGAGGCGGACTTTCATGTGGAGCTCAAGCTCGTGGCTGACATCGGTTTTGTAGGTCTTCCGAATGCCGGCAAATCGAGCCTTCTGAATGCCTTGACGAATGCTCAGGCAAAGATCGGCAGCTATCAATTTACTACGCTCGAGCCGAATTTGGGCGAAATGCAGGGATTTATTCTCGCCGACATTCCGGGCCTTATAGAAGGCGCGTCAGAAGGGAAGGGATTGGGCCATAAATTTCTCCGGCACGTGACGCGTACGCGAACGATTCTCCATCTCGTTTCGCTTGAAAGCGAAGACGTGGTCCGTGACTACGAAACAATACGTATCGAACTCAAAAAGCACGGCGAAGGTTTGTCAGACAAGAAGGAAATTCTTGTACTTACCAAGAGCGACTCAATTGCTCCCGCAGATCTCAAGAAAAAAGTTGCCTTAATGAAAAAAAAGAACAAAGACATTCATGTCGTTTCCATCCTCGATGACGCAGGTGTAAAAAAGCTTTCGGATTATTTAATAAAGATTTTGAGAAAAATATAAGGAATATTAAAAAACTACGTAGATCGAAAGATAAATATAACCACACCAATCTCTCACGGTCGTGAGAGATTGGTTTATGAAGAAGTGAAGAAATAGATAGGGAAATTTTGAAAGAAAATAAAATGAAAGAATTGGGATGTAGAGCATCATCGCAAAATCCTCAAGATCACTATAAAATAATCTTCCTCTTAATTTGTGTGCTCCAGAATATGCAAAAGAACGCATTTTATCTGTAGCTTCAGACATTAGTTCTGATGGAAAATATATGGCCGCCACATTGGGGTATGATAATGGCGGTATTGTCAGAAATGTGGTTCTTAAAATAGCTTTAATTAAATTTAAGTAAGAATTCATGAGCCTTACGGGATTCGTTCCATAAGATAGACTTTTACAGTAAGGCATCTTAGAATAATCCTCATGACTTATAAACTCACTGTTGGTCTTGAGATACATGCAGAGCTAAAGACGCAGACGAAGATGTTCTGTGATTCCAAAAACGATGCAGATGAGACGAGGCCGAACGTAAATATCTGTCCGATCTGCATGGGGCATCCTGGGACTCTTCCCGTAATAAACAAAGTCGCAGTGTATCATGTGCTTCGGATGGGTAGAGCGGTTGACGGCGAGATTGCGGATTTCACTGAATTTGACCGCAAAAACTATTTTTATCCCGATATACCGAAAGGCTACCAGATCAGCCAGTATAAATATCCGCTTGTGAAAGGCGGCGCACTTGCAGGCGTCGAGCTTACCCGCATCCATCTCGAAGAGGACACTGCAAAGTCAACCCATGAACATGACGGCTACAGCCTCGTCGATTTCAACCGAGCCGGAGTGCCTTTGATGGAGCTTGTGACGGAGCCGGTCATTCACAGCTCTGCCGATGCTGCGCGCTTTGCAAAAGAACTTCAATTGCTTTTACGCTATCTCGGCGCAGGAGATGCGAATATGGAAAAGGGGGAGATGCGCGTGGAGGCGAATATATCTGTAAGTGATACCGATGAGCTTGGTACCAAAGTCGAGGTAAAGAATCTCAATTCATTCCGTTCAGTCGAGAAGGCGATCGAATTCGAAATGAAACGCCATATTGCAGCTCTCAAAGTAGGTGAAAAGCTCGTGCAGGAAACACGCGGGTGGGATGAATTGAAGCAAGTTACTTTTTCCCAGCGAAAAAAGGAGTCTTCGCACGACTACAGGTATTTCCCAGATCCCGATCTGCCGAAACTTAAGATAAGCGAGATTCCGGAATTTTCTGCCGACGCGCTTAAAGCGAGCTTGCCCGAATTGCCGTGGATAAAGCGCGAGCGCCTCGTAAAAGAAGGGGGACTCAAGGAGTCGCAAGCCGAAGTACTTACGGTAAATACCGAACTTGGCGCTTATTTCGATGGAGTAATGAAAGGCTCATCAACGCTTTCCAATGCGGCTGAGCAGGTGGCAAACTATATTACCTCGGATATAATCGGCCTTCTGACCGATGCAAAAAATAAGCTGCCAAGTATTGAAAATTTCCGGAAGCTCATGGAATTGAAGACTGCTGGAACAATCACCACTCGCGTGACGAAAGACGTGCTGGTCCTTATGATGGCCCGCGACAAAGACCCGCAAGGAATAATGGACGAACAGGGGATACAGCCTGCAGGGGATGAAAACGAGCTTAAACAAATAGTCGAGAAGATAGTGGCGGACAATGCAAACGTTGTCGCTGATTACAAGGGCGGCAAGGAAGCATCGCTTCAATTCCTTCTCGGCCAGGGCATGAAAGCGACGAAGGGAAGCGCCGATCCGGAGACGCTCAAGAAAGCGCTCCTGGATGAGATGGGAAAATAAAAGCGCAATTTTATAAATAAGAAAATGGCAGGAATTTCCCTGCTATTTTCTTATGCTGGGTTCTTGACTCAAAGCCCATTTTGACTATGCTCATGTCAGTTACTGTACTTTGAAAGGAAATAAGAAATGCGTCGTTTAGGCTACGATACGAACTTCAAAATGCTGCGAGCACGGAATACGCTTGCAAGGGTATGAGAGATGCCAAAGCCGCTTGAGAAAGAACGGACATTTAAAGTACTCCCTTTTACTCCGGATTTGATCCCGTCTCATTCAGTTGCGATCGAAATCGAGCAGACGTATTTGGAAGATAATGGAATGATCAAGCGCAGAGTACGCAAGCGTTTCATTGACGGCGGCGCAAGCTATTATTACACTAAAAAAAACGAAATGTTAACGCCAGGTATAATAGAAGAGGTTGAGCGCCTCATAACACTCGGCGAATACGAAGCATATATGCACGTGCGCGACTTTAAGAGCCAAACCATTAGAAAGACACGGCATTGTTTTGAATACGCAGGAAAGCATTTTGAACTTGATATATATCGATCTGATGGGGAGTATGGCTTTCTCGAAATCGAAGTGGAAGACATGCAATCAGCTGTCTGTTTTCCAAGCGATTTTAAGATTGAAGAAATAAGCCGCGAAGCAGACTATAACAATCGAGAAATAGCTCGCAACGATTTAGATTGAAACAATAAATTAATTGCCCGCTACCGCTCCTCATAGTAATCGCACGATTAATATGAGGAGCTTTTTAATGTACATAAAATTATTAATAGGGAAGATGTACGGAATAAAAACTATTAAAGCAAAGTGCCTCAATAGAAAATCTTAAAATTTAAATATACAAAAACACCCCAAAAGGAGTGCAAATTTTGATAAAAAACTAGACAACAAATTTAAGATCTATGTAAATCAAGGCAGAGCTATACATCGTGATTTTCGAGATGTTTCACAACTAGTTTATGAACCTGCTCGCGGGAGTTTATGGAAGGGTCTCCAGACTCAATTGCACCGAAGATTTTTTCGAGATCTTCGAGGCGGTATACCCGGTAATTATTCATGGGGTGGCGGCGGGCAGGGAATTTGCCCGAGCGATCCCAGTTTCGAAGAGTGAGAGGAGAGACTCCAATGATCTCCGCAGCAACTTTTATAGATACATATGTGTCTGCCATGTAATTTATTTTATGAGATTAAAGATTACTAAACCTTATTAA
>DAIPMQ010000013.1:0-14200 GCA_036768625.1 Parcubacteria group bacterium | reverse complement strand
TCTCAGCATATTTTCCAGATCCGGCAGAGCTTGTCGGAAGGCATATTGCATTTGTTGCAAATCTTGAGCCGAGAATGCTCCGCGGCCTTGAAAGCCAAGGCATGATACTTGCCGCTCATTCCGGCGACTCGTTCGCGCTTATGGAAGTGCCGCACACAATCCCTCCGGGAACGCGTATTGGCTAGCTCGGCGCTTTTGCATTTCTGCTATGAAGAAATGCCTCTTGTCATGTATAATTTTATACATGAAGCAAAGTAAATTCTTTCATTACTTTCCTATTCCAACATTCCTCGCCATGAAGGATGTTGGTTTGAGCATCGATAATTCATGCGTTCGTTTCATTGAGATAGTTGATTCTGACGAGAAGGTCACCGTAACTAAATATGGGACGGTTGAATTTCCTCCTCAAGCTATAATTGAAGGAGAAATTGTGAATACAGAGGGCGTGAAGGCGGCGCTAACTTCCATCCGCACGCAGCATGGCATTCATTTTTCCCAATTCGCGCTTCCTGATGACAAAGTCTATGTCTTCAAGTTGCGGCTCCCTTCTATTCCTGAGAATGAGGTAAAGAGCGCTCTGGAATTCAAAATCGATGAAAATATTCCTCTTGCAGCCCCCGAAGCGATATTCGACTACGTGATCGTTGGCAATCAAGATTCCCTCGGCATAGATGTAGTTGTAAGTGCAGTAGCCCGCAATACTTCACAAGCTTATAATGAATTGCTCAAGGCATCCGGCATCCAGCCTCTCCATTTCGGCCTGGAATCACAAGCTATTGCAAATGCAGTGGTTCCTCATCTCGAAACTGGAACGTTCATCATTATTAATTTCTTCCCTCATAAGACGACAATTTCGATTGTGGAAAAAAATGTCGTTCAATTCAGTTTGAGTTTGCGCAAAGAAGGAATTACCGAGGCGAGCACAGGGAATGAAAGCTTTGTTTCAGGTAATGGCGCAGCAGAGAGCACAGTGCCGCCTAAATATCTGTCCGGCATAAGGCAAGAGCTCGAACGAGTATTGAATTATTGGCATGATAAAAGCGCAATGAAAGGAAGCGATTGGAACTATAAAGTAATTATCTGCGGTGCAGAGGCGCTCAACCCTGCATTCGTGGAAAGTTTCTCAAAGCTCATCGAAACACCGGTGCTCGTGGCGAATCCTTGGTGCAATGTCTATCCGGACGAGACACATGTGCCTCCCATATCAAAAGAAGAATCGTTCAAATATGCTGCTGCCATTGGCTTGGCGATCGGCAATCGAATAACTCCGCATACCAATGATTAATCTGCTTCCTGAAACCGAAAAGCAGTTTGTAAAATCCGAATACAGCCGGAGAAGGCTTATAATTGTTCTCTTTTTTGTTTTTGAGACTGCAGTCGTCGCGGCGCTATTCTTGGTTCCGGCATTTTTCATTGCCAGGTATCATTTGCAGGGGTTGAAGCAAACTGCGCAAATCCTGCAGAGCAATATCGCGATTGCCAATAAACAGAGCTTGAGCGAGACGATCTCTCTTGTGAATAAAAAAATTGCCACAATCGAGCAAGAGCCTTCTCAAAAATTTACAGAAATCGTCGACGGAATCGCGGCTGCAAAATCTGATGGCATTCGAATAACTTCTTTTTCTCTTCAGCAAAACGCTTCCACTGCGAATATGACTGTAAAGGGGAATGCTAAAACGCGTGAAAACCTGCTTGATTTTTCAAATAAGCTTAAAGGAAATTCTGCATATAAAAACGTCCACCTGCCGATATCGAATTTTGCCAAAGACAGCGACATTGACTTTACTCTTGTGATAACAATAAACGCATGACGCTGCACTTCAGCACAAAAAAACTTCTTGTCGCTGTCGCCGTGCTTGATGCATGCGCCATAGGGGGATATTTCTTTGCCCTCAATTCGCTCTGGGCGCAGAATGGAGAAGCTCAGGATGTTTCCGCGCAAGTATCTTCCTATTCCGACACCAATGCCAAATTAAGCTCGCTTCAATTTTCCCTTAAGAGCGCTGAGCAAGGAATGAAGGAGGTCAATGAGTATTATATTCCCGCAGACGGTGCTGTTGATTTTATAAGCGTCATAGAAACACTTGCAAAGACACGGGGACTTACAATCTCCGTTGACTCGGTCGATACGAGCGATGTTGATGCGGGCACGAAGGATTTCCAAGAGCGCTTGGTTTTGCGGCTCAAAACTGAAGGGTCGTGGGCGGAAACTGAACAATTCTTGCAGCTTATAGAAAATCTTCCGTACAATGTATATATAGAAGGAGCGGATCTTTCCAAAATTGACGTTAGTGCTGTCGGCGGAATCGCAAAGACCGGGGCCGTTCATTGGAAGGGCGAGTTTCAGGTCTCTGCATTAAAATTAAAATGATGAGCTTTAGCATTTCAAAATTATTTAAACACTTTCATTCGTCTTCCGGCAAGGAGATGAAGGTTGCAGAGCGCGATTGGAGGATTATTACCATCAGTTTCATAGTCCTCAATATTGTCGCAATCGGCGGAAGCCTTTATTTGTTCTGGGTTTCAAATTCACCTGACGCCGATATCCATGCTTCAGGACAGCAAAAAAACGAAGTATTCCGGCAAAAAAATCTCGACATGCTCATAACGAAATTTAACGCTCGGAAAGATGCTTTTGCAAGGCTCCAAACAGATAAAGCTACTGCTACCGACCCTTCACTATAAAAAGGGTGTTTTAGACATTTGAGTTATTTTTGATAGTGTAAATGCTTGCCCTCGTAGTTCAATGGATAGAACAGGAAACTTCTAATTTCCTAATGTAGGTTCGATTCCTACCGAGGGCACACGTTAGTGAGACAGACCGAGGTGGGTAGAAGTTGGTAAGTCGCTTTAGAAAAGACTGAGTGTAAGCTAAAATCATTACTAATGGAACAATTTCCCTTAAGCCAAAAAGATTCGGGGGTAAATAGGATTGTAGGCTTTGAGTCCGAGAAGGAGGAAGAATTTCTACAGTATTTCAAAAACAAATTTGAAACAAATTCTCCTGATTCCAAAGAGAAGGAAAAGACTCCCGAACAGCAACAGTTGATCGAGCGCATCAATACAGAGATGCGTGACTTCCTTGCTGAATATGGAGTTGAGGCAATTGAAATTCTTGCGGATAACGTCCATGTACTTGATAAGACGAAGTTTACAGAAGAAGAGCTGAGAAAGATTCAGAGGCAGTTTGGTACTGAAAACGGGTTCTATTCAGCTCTCAAGCAGGGTGTGGGAATTATGAAAGATTATGATGCAAGTAAGCTTTCTTTCCTTCAGACGGTTGTGCACGAAATGCTTCATCTTCAAGGGTTCTATTCATATCAAAAGAGTAAACAAGAAGCTGCTGACCTTACCTTAAGAAATGAGGATGAGTCCGCAAGTATGAATATCCGAAGATCGGGATTTTCCATTGGCACAAAGGATGGCAAAAGACTACTTTTCCATAAACTCAACGAATCAGTGATTACCGAACTGGAAATCCGATTTGAAAAAGCATATATGACAAAATGGTCGGAACTAGCAACCGAACTAAAAGCCCGAGATGGATATGTTGAACAAGTTGTACAACGAGACAACGTTCCGGTAGAAAGAGTGAGACAAACAGTTGCAGATGTTAAGAGTAATGAATCGACAGGATACAAATGGGTGAGCTATGCATACCACAAAGTACGGCAACAGTTCAATTCTTTAGTCGATGAATTATATGAGAAAAATAAAGATAATTTTGAGTCCAGAGAAGACGTTTTTAAATTGTTTGCCGAAGCGACAATGAGGGGAAGACTCTTGCCTGTAGCGCGACTTATTGAAAAGACATTTGGCAACGGATCATTCAGAATGATCGGTGAGAGGAGTGCAGATAAGCCAGACCGAGAAGGGTCAGCTTAAGACCTTGAAATTCCCAAAGAACCCTTATGATGTCTCACCTAGGAAATTCCGAGACCGAGAGGGGGCACAAAACGGATATGTAAGAAAAGTGTGCTGCTGCGCTTTTCTTCGTTTTGTGCCAGGCGGAGGTATATTTTCTGCCGCAGTGTAGGTTTTCTTTATGTCTGTGCGCGATGCAAGACTCGAACTTGCGACCTTCCCGGTGTAAACGGGTTGCTCTACCAACTGAGCTAATCGCGCGTGAATTTAGAGTACTTTAAAGCGCCTTGATTTTCAAGTGCGCCCAGGCTCTGTATACTTGTTCAATGAAAGATATAGAAGTCGAAGTGATTTTCTACGGCAAGGTCCAGCGCGTTGGTCTGCGCGCTAATATTCAGAATCGGGCAGAGGAGCTTGGCGTTCGCGGCGTTGCGCGGAACCTCGAGGATGGCTGCGTCGAGGTAATCGCCCAGGGCGAGCGCGTAGTACTTGAGAAGTTTGTAGAAAAAATAAAGAAAGGCACTCCTTTTTCAAAAATAGAAGAAGTCGAGATTACTTGGTACGATTTCGTTCAGGATTCGATGACTGAGTTTTCAATAGAATGAATAATGAACTGCTGAGCAAAATAAATATTCTTTATGAAGACGACGATCTGATGGCAATAAATAAACCTGCCGGACTTGTCGTTCATGCAGACGGGAAGACCGAGGAGCCATCCGTAGCTGACTGGCTGATCCAATATTATCCCGAGATGAGTCTTGTAGGGGAACCATGGGAATCTCCGGAAGGCAAAATGATTTTCCGGCCCGGTATCGTGCATCGCATAGACCGCGAAACTTCGGGCGCGCTTGTGGTATGCAAGAATCAAGTGACATTTGAAATAATGAAATCTAAATTCAAGAAGAGGGAAGTTTTAAAGTCATATTTGGCATTCGCGTATGGAGAAATGAAGGAATTGCGAGGAATTATTGACAGGCCGATCGCTCGAAGCCGCAAAGATTTCAGGCTCTGGTCGGCACAGCGCGGCGCTCGGGGAGTGGAAAGGGAAGCGATAACGGAGTTTTTTGTAAAAGAAAGGGGAAAAGGATGCAGCTTTCTCGAAATTCAGCCCAAGACAGGCAGGACACATCAGATACGAGTTCATCTCAAAGCCATCAATCATCCGGTCGTCTGCGATAAGCTCTATGCACCCAAGAGAGAGCCGGCTCTGGGCTTCAAGCGCTTGGCCTTGCACGCTTCGAAGATTTCATTCGAAATGGAAGGCAAAGGTCTGATTGCTATTGAATCGCCGCTGCCAGAAGATTTTATTGTTGCGCTCAGATCACTTTCTTCTAAGGAATGAACTGTTGACTTTCCTTGCATTCGGATTACTCTCAATAGAGAGGTATTACGCATGAGCATATCGAAATCCGGCAGTATTCCTTCATCTATCGCTTCGATACGTGAGATCAATAACATGTACGACATTTTACAGCTCACAGTTGAGCATGTGAAATGTCGTGAAAAAAGTAAGTATGCTTTATTGCGCAACAAGCTGGAAGGCGACCACAGCCTCCAATTGGAACTCGATGAACTCTTGAAATCTTTTTTGTTAATATGCGATTTGTATATGAAAAAGATTGAGAGCGATCACGCTTATCAGGTAAATAATAAAAAATTGCTTACTGGGGAGGATGAGCATGTTGAGAGGCTTACTATGTAAGCTATGGCGGCCTAGCCAAAGGCCGCCATTTTCTTGATATTGTCATCAAAATGCCCCTATGCTATAGTGTTCGAACTATGGAAACAGTAATCTCGCCGGTAAATTTAAAAGAAAGGAAAACTCTTGACATGAGGGCAGGGGACACTGTAAAGGTCTTCCAAAAGATTCAGGAGAAAGGGAAAACCCGTCTGCAGGTCTTCGAAGGCCTTGTTCTTGCCGTTAAGCATGGGAAAGAGGCCGGTAGCACCTTTACGGTACGCCGCGTAGCCTCGGGCGTTGGGGTTGAAAAGATATTTCCCCTTTATTCTCCTCTGATCGATCATATCGAGACGGTAAAGCGTTCCAAGGTGCGCCGTGCGAAGCTCTATCACATTCGCGATAAGGCTGCTAAGGAGATTCGCCGGCAAATGCGCAACATTCGAAGCGTTTCGGAAAAGCCCTCTGATGACGAAGCTGATGAAGAACTCGAAAAAGCAGATGAGGAGGGTCTTCTCCCAAAAGATGCTGACACCGAAGGCACGGCAGAATCCCAGCCTGAAACAACAGGAGAAATCGAAAGCGGAGACGCAAAATAATTTCAGAACAGAAAACCGACCTTTAAAGGGTCGGTTTTTGTTTCATTCTCCGACTTGAAAAGAAAACAAGTTTTATGCATACTTACTTTGTTCTGGAAATTAAGTGATGCCCGGGTGGAGAAATTGGTAGACTTACTACCTTGAGGTGGTAGCGCCGAAAGGCATGCAGGTTCGAGTCCTGTCCCGGGCACAATTAAAAAATACTCTACCTTCTAGAGTATTTTTTAATTGCTCTGAGGACAGACGAGAAAGATGGAGCGGATGCCGAGTGACCACGCGAGGCCGCGAGTGGGGCTGCGGAAATTTTCGAGCGACGGCGAAAAATTATCCGTGGCCGAGTCCTGTCCCGGGAATTTTGTGAGTGGCCGAGGAGAAAAATATTTCTGCCCACAATAAATATACAGATTTGATAAGGATCAATCCTCCTCTCTTTAAATCCTCCCCATGCTATTGTTATCACATGAGAACTCTCTTTAAATGGTTTCTTGTCTGTCTCTTTGCATATGTAGTAATAGGCACAGTATTTTGGTGGCAATGGCATTCAGGAGTTTCAAATAGCCATCTTGTCTCATATAAAGATGATTATCATACATATCTCTATATTTTGAAATTCTGGCCCAAGCTCGTCATCTAATTCCTGGAATTGAGCTCTAAATTCTGTATAATCAAAGCACGCCGGAGTGGCGAAATTGGCAGACGCGCTACGTTCAGGTCGTAGTGAGGGTAACCTCATATGGGTTCAAGTCCCTTCTCCGGCACAGATTGAAGAAAGTGAAAGCTGTGCCGGAGAAGGTGCAGCTTTCTTTCTTAAGAAAGCGGAGGGCATCATTTGATGGTCGGAATTTATAAGATTCAAGCCTCTCTAATTATTCATAGCTATCCAATAAAAAATTTGTTATAACTGAAAGGCGAATCAACATGGTGCCTATGGTGTAATGGTTAACACTGGAGTTTGTGGAACTCTCGATTCGGGTTCAATTCCCGATAGGCACCCATCCGTATTTTTAGGTAATAGACCTTATTTGATTAGGGCTTTCTAGTTCTAATGGTATAGTTCCAACATGAATTTTATTTCTCAAGTCGGGATGGCTCTTCTGATGTCCTTTGGTATGTTCTGGCAGGTGGGTTGGAGTTTAGCTCTTGGATTTACTATCGCTGCCATCATTCAAGCAATCATTCCCAAAGAGAATATCCAAAGGAAGTTTGGTAAAAGTGGTATTAAGGAAATTGTGTTAGCTACGGGTTTTGGAGCAATAAGTTCAAGTTGCTCCTATGCGGCTGCTTCGACAAGTAAAGCTCTTTTCAGAAAAGGGGCATCCTTTATTTCCTCAATGGCATTCCTCTTCGCTTCTACTAACCTTGTCTTAGAGTTAGGAATCATTCTTTTTCTTTTAATGGGCTGGCAATTTGCAGTTGCTGAATGGATTGGCGGTATTGTGCTCATTGCAATAATGATACTTCTTGTAAAAGCTACATATCCGAAAAATATTATAGAAGAGGCACGCAATCATCAAGAGCAGAAAAGTGGACATGATCATCATGAGATGCAAGCCGAAGGTAAGTTATTTTGGGAAAAGATAAAGACAAAGGAAGCTCGAATTGCTATTGCTCAAAACTTCAAAATGGAATGGTCGATGCTTCAAAGAGATTTGATTGTTGGATTTCTTATTGCTGGCTTTGTAGCTATTTTTGTACCTCACAGTGTCTGGAATATTCTTTTTTTACAAAGCTCATCGCCAATTGTGCGAATCATTGCAAGTGCTTTAATTGGACCGATAATTGCTATCCTAACCTTTGTTTGTTCCATTGGAAATGTGCCGTTAGCAGCAATCCTCTGGGCACAAGGAATGAATTTTGCAGGAGTATTATCTTTCCTATACGCAGATTTGATAGTCATCCCTCTACTTTCCGTCTACAAAAAATATTATGGTTGGAAAATGATGTGGTACATTTTGGGTGTTTTCTTCACAACAATGGTGCTCACGGGGTTGATTATGTTTGTGCCTTTTGCTCTTCTTCATCAGATACCAGGTCCGACAGGAAATATCCAATCAGAGCTTACTCAATTTAGTTTCAATTATACCTTCTGGCTCAATCTTATTTTTGGCTCCATCGTTCTATATTTTATCTATCTGAATTGGAAAAACCCAATGATGCATGGACATAAACATTCTGAAAATCATAGTCACGAAGGGCATTCTGAAATGAAACACCATCACTAATGGTATGAATCTTTCAAGTTGCTGAAGGTGTAGTGTATCCTTTTTATTTGATATGAACTCACACCAAAAAGCAGAGCTATATGAGAGTGGTTTTAATTCGGAATCGAAGCTGAGAGAAATTAATATTTAAACTAACCTGTCATTCAAATGTCATATTCAACAGTTTAGTATTCCGCATACCTGTTGAATGAAAATTTTTCAGTAGTCATGAAAGCAGAACTCTATAAAAATTCAGAATATAATTACTCGGAAAAATTCTGGGGCAAAGATCAGGAGAGAGATTATGAGCACAGGGCAGATCAACTGGCTGTTCTTAATGCATTGCACAAATGGAATGAATGGATCGTTGATCTGGGGGGCGGATTTGGCAGATTGGTTCCGACGCTTAAAACTCGAGCTGAAAAAATAATTTTAGTAGATGCCTCCGCAGATCTTCTCAAGGAAGCACATGAAAAATACGGAAACGATCGGAATATATATTTCATACGCGCCAATCTTTATCATCTGCCTTTTCAGAATAATTCCTTTGAGACAGGAATGTGTATGCGAGTCATGCATCATATGGAGCATCCCGAGGCATATTTTAAGGAGCTCGACAAAGTTTTTTACGGTTCTGTTCATTTGGAATTTCCCAACAAATCGCATATTTTGCAGCGGCTGCGCTTTTATGCGCTCCGAGACAAATCAATCCATGTAACTTCTCTCGAGCCCGAGGTTCGTAATGGTATGTTTATTAATTTCAAATCGGATTTTCTTCGCAAGATTATAAATTCTGAAACCAGGTTTGCCATTGAAAAATATTTCGGTGTTTCTTTCTTCCGCCACAGAGTAATTAAAAGGATCGTGAGCATCCGAGTGCTTTTGTTTTTTGAAAGCGTGCTTCAACATGTCACACTCGTCTCCAAATGGGCGCCAAGTATAATGCTTACCTTATCAAAAAAGAAACAAAAAGAACGTAAAAGAGCATCCGAAATAATAGATACGCTTGCTTGCCCACTCTGCTCCCGCGCTATGGAAACTAATGCGTCTGGAGTCATATGCACTGAGGGCCATTCATTTCCCTTTGAAAACGGAATATTGGATTTGTATGTCGAATAGAGCATGATGCTCTTTATTAAATATCTCTCCGTAAGCTGGAGAAGAAAAATAATGGTTGAATTCGTTCAAAATTGCTCATTATAGTGAGAAGGATACAACGCGTCGGCGATCGTCACCGTACTGTCATTTTGTAAAGTGTTAGCTAATTCTATGAGAATTCTTATTATCGAAGACAATGTAAAACTGGCCAATTCGCTTAAAAAAGACCTCAGCGAAGAAGGATTTGTGGCTGATTGTCTGCATGACGGAGAAGAGGGATTTAAGCGGTTGCTCGATGCTCCGGAAGCTAGGGCAGCTGAAGCTGAGGCACAGCGTTTGAAAGAGTAATAGAGTTTGATCAGAATCTCAACTTGATATGTTGGAGAAAAGACACGAGAGCGTATCGGAAGTAAGGGAAAAGAGAGTTTAAATTAAAAAAGTGACACTTTCACCCCATCAATCTTCCAAGAAGGGGATTTTTTAGTTGGAACCTGGTATGCTTTTAAAAAGAAAACTTAATTAACGCCCAAAAATATTTATGAGCTGGTTTAATAAAAAGCCGAAGTTCGAAATGGAAGGAGAAACTGTTCTTAACAACAAAGAGGTTGATCGAGCCAATATGGAAGTTGCCAAAAGCAAGCTTAAGCAATTCGGGGGTATCGAGTTCAAACAGCTTGTTGAAGAGATATTGCCAGAGTTAGATAGCGAATTGTCACTGTCACAAAGAAAAGATATGGCAACAAGAATATTCTTCAAAGGAATTGCTGAATCAGCTGCTGGAATGGGGGATGCCCTATCGCAAGAGGAACTCGAAGAAGAGGTGGAAAGAATCAAAACTGAAGCAGGATATTCGTAATTTTGCCTATATAAATTACATTTATGCAAAAGCAAATTATTTAATTTTTCTTCTCTTCGACTGCAAAATTGTTTTAATGAGAAAATATTGGAAATCAAGAAAAATGCTGTTTTCGCTTTGCACTACAGTCGCTCTATTTGGAGCTCTATTTTTTTAATTTCAATCCTTTTATCAAGCACGGCTCAAAGATGGAAAGCGAAGGTGCTTCGAAAAAGATCGCGCAAGAAGTTTGCGGGAAGCCGCATGTTCGATGTGTCACCTTCAAGGAATTGATTAATTACCTTAATAGGACAGGCGCGGCGCAGATTAAGAGCGGAAAATAGTGCATGTAAAAAGGGCAGGAGCATAAGCTCTCTGCCCGTATCCATTCCCACTGCGCAAGTGAGAATGGATTTAGTGTCCGTGATCTTCTTGTCCTCCCCCTTTCGAAGGCGGTTTCGGGTACTGATCTGGTCCCTGATGCGGCGGTTTAGGTATCGGCATTGGTGCGGGAGGACTTCCTGCCACCGCAGTTGCCGCGCTGCCGCTTGAATTTGAATTCTCCGAGTTTAGGTCGGTATTCTGGTTTACGTTAACGCCGACCTGCGTAGTCTGTGTGTTTGTCTGATCGACCCCTACCTTAGTTGTCTGGTCGCCACCTTTAAGGGTAGCGTCAACGGTAGTTGTCTGGCCGTTGTTATTGGCTGAGCCGCTGATATTGCCGCCATTAGCGGTAACATCCCCCCCTTTGAGGTTATTAGTGATCTGCGTCGGTAATGTGTTCTTAGCAGCATTCACTAATCCATTGGCTTGCGTGATAGCCACGGCTTGATTCGACTGGCCGGTTATAGTGGCAACATTTGTTGCTGTCACACCCTTGATTCGGGTGGCCTCAATCTGTGCATTCGCATGTGTTTTCGCGGCATGTTCGTAGGCGCTGGGAAATTGAGTGCCCAATGCTGCTACACCAATTCCGATTCCAGCTCCTCCGATGCCCATTCCGACGTTCTTGAACTTGCAAGTCCAATCGCCGCATTTCTGTACCATGATTATGTGCTGCGTTGTGTTTGCGGGAATTACTTGGGCTTGCGGAAGGCCAGTCAGATTCAGATTGATCTGGGTCGGGAATTGGGGAATTTGCAGATTGTTTATGACCTGCGCTGGCGGATTGTTGACTACCACTTGAGGGGGAGCCTGAACCGCTGGCGGGGTTTGCGAAATCTGTTGTGGTGGTGCGATCCGAGTAATGAGCTTCAGCCGGTTAAACCATGGCTTGCCATTCTTGGCGCAATCGTTGAGGTAGAGCGGCTCGTTAGTGTCCGGGTTATACGAGATGATGGCGTTTGGTGCCAAAATTACCCAAATTGCCCATGTCCCGAATTCATTGAGCGTCCGAGCGCCGGTCAATCCAAGCTCCGAGGCTTGCTTGCGAGGGAGCGCGGCGATTGCATCTTTAGTCTCTTTGCTGTAAGCCGGCTGATTGAAAATGGAGGCCGAAACGGGCTCCACTGCATCAGAAGGAACAGTATAGCGAAGATAGGGGATTCTTCCCGCCGCTTCTACAGCAGAGCGAGTCGGTTTTTCACCCAATTTAACGGGTGCAAAAGCTACTCCTTGCACGTGAGGCATGGAGAGCATCCGAGTTCCGAATGTCGCTCCGTATCCAGCGATTGGTCCTGCAAAAAATGCCAAAGGCGCCGCAAACGACAGTATCTGCCGTCCATGATGCCTCACAAAACCAAATGTTTTCTTCATTCCTTTCCCGACTCCTTTTCCGGTTTTTTTAAACACATGGACGAGATCCATATCTTCCTGCGCAGGAACTTCCTGCGCAAAAACTTGAGTTGCCGACATGCTCACTAAGAGCGTGGCCGCCAAAAATGCCCTACGCATAAGCGTTTTCCTTTCCTTTTCTTTGAGAATTCATTTTCAACGATCTAAGCTATTATTGCTTCTGGCAAGGAGTTTACATAAGACTTTACGCAATGTCAAGTTATTAGTATAAAGAAAAAAATGCTAAGACTTATCTTTAATGCCTGTTTCCATATGCACGAAAAAGAGATTGTAAAATAGTATTGATATTCATAGTTTTTTTAATGATTGCTGCTATCAGAATTCCGGTATTTTTGATAGAATAGCTCTGCTAGGGCCTATATATTTTATGATAATTTTTGACAAAATGAGCTCTCTCATACGCGATCGCGTAGTGGAGGATAAGCCCGGACTTTATTTGGCTCTTATCTTGCCAATAGCTTTTGCTTTCACGATCACATTCGCCACTTCCCGGCTCATAAGCAATGTGGCGCCGCAACTTTATCTTCCTCTGACGCCGCATTTGCACATCCATCATTTCACCTACGGCTTTTTTATCCTTGCTATCGCCGGCTATCTGGCTCTTATTTATAATGGCCCGCGCGCGAAATTCAGGACTGCGCTTTTGTACGGGGTTGGCCTTGCATTGGCAATGGACGAGTTTGGCATGTGGCTTCGCCTCCGCGATGACGACATTGCCCGCTCAAGCTATGACGGGCTCAATATAGTAATAGGTATTATTTTTTTTCTTCTTGCGCTCCGTCCGGGCATTAGGCTTCTTAAGGCACTTTGGCCGTTTAAGGCGCGTAATGATCCAGCGCTCTTCCGGGATGATAAATAACATCAGTCATGCTTTGCATCACTCCCACTAGAATCGTAAAGAAATTTCTTGCTGCGCTCGTTTCACTTATTGGAATTTTTCCGTGGGTTGCATCGGCTCATGAGAACTATGTTCTTACGCCAGACCAGATCGCATATGGAATAAAGGATCAGAGCTATAATGTTATCGATTCTCTACGCACTCCGGGCAATCTCACGATTGCTCTTACTGTCTCTGTGGGCGGAATAATATTTTTTCTGCTTTATTTCTTTTTTGATCGTTCGCAGGCTGGCAAATATCTGAATCAAAAATTGCTTTCTTTAGAGCTCTTCGGCCAGGCAGTCCTTCGTATAGCTTTAGGCTTTTCTTTTATTGCTTCAGCATATACCAGCTCATATCTCGGTCCGGAAATTTCGGTATTTTCATTGCCGTTTGGCGGCATTATCCATTACACGCTCTATGTTCTCGGGTTCTTTCTGGTTGTCGGCTGGTACACGGAAATTGTAGGGGTAGTTGGGCTTGCCACGCTTCTCCTGGCTGCATTCATATATAAGGATTACATGCTGACGTACTTCAATTATGCGGGGGAGTTTCTCGCTCTTATATTTTTCGGCTCGCGGGCATTCTCTATAGATGCGAAAAGGCGCATGAAAAGAGATATTTCAGAGCGATATCAAAATTTTGAGAAAGCGATCATACGAATAACCTATGGGATTTCGATTCTGTATCCGGCAATTTCCATCAAACTCCTGCATCCATGGATTATTATTGAGATCGTTAATAAATATCATCTCAACAGCATTCATTGGCTTTTTCCTTCCGACCCGCTCTTAATTGCTCTCGGAACAGGCTTGGCTCAGGTCGTAGTCGGAACGTGCTTAGTTTTGGGAATATTCACGCGCTTTAATACCCTAATCACGTTTGTATTGATGGTGATGTCGGTGCTTTTCTTCAAAGAAGCAGTCTGGCCGCACTATATTCTCTTGGCGCTTGCGCTGTATCTTATGATAAATAACGGAGGCGAATTTGGATTGGATCGATATATCAGAAAATGGAGAATAGGGCAGTCCTAAAGGCCAGCACCTTGAATGCTATTTGTATATGTACTCAAGAACGTGGGGAGCGCGAAAACTAAGCCTATAAGTGGCAAAACGAAAAGCGCTCCTGTGATTATGAGAGTCCAGAGAAAATATTTTCTGGTTTTTTCGACAGAAGACAAAATTTTATCAATTTTTCCTTCAAGCTCTGCAATTCTTTTATCTGTTTCATCTTCCATGAATAAAGTATATCATG